>JBIOUU010000087.1:0-31166 GCA_044867345.1 Actinomycetota bacterium | reverse complement strand
AAGCAACGCCCCGAGTGACTCGTCTGTCTCCTCCTTGCGAGGCCTCCTCACCAGATCGCCAAGCGCATCGATCCGTCCCCGCCTGGTCATCGCGTCCCAGCCCCACAGCTCCCGAAGGTCCGTAGGGATCCCGAACGGCCCGCTCGGGAAGCGACGGAGCCCATCGTCGGTCCAGGCGAACGTGACGCCGGTCGCCGGTGCCACAAGCTCGCGAGCCAGGCCGAGGTCCCGCGCGAGCTGGACGGCCCACGGCTTCCGAGCGATCAGCGAGTCCGGGCCCCCGTCGAGCTGGAGATCCCCGACGTGCACCGAGCTGACCTTGCCCCCCGGTTCGGGCCCGGCTTCCAGGACCGTGACGTCGAGGTCCTTCGACTCGGAGACCAGGCGGTACGCCGTGGCCAGGCCCGCCACGCCCCCGCCGACGACCACGACGCGTCCGCTCACGCCGCAGCCACTGCGCCCAGGTGCTCCCGCACGATCGCGGCGAGGGCCCGTACGAACGGGGGATCCGCGTTCGGCATCTCCGTCCTGGCGAACTCGATCCCGGCGTCCTCGGCCACGGCCTTCGCCTCGATGTCGAGGTCGTACAGGATCTCGAGGTGATCGGCGGTGAACCCCGCCGAGCACACGACCACGGCGGGATGGCCGCGTCCGGCCAGGTCCCGGATCACGTCCCCGATCGGCGGGCCCCACCATGGATCGGACGTGCGGCCCGCGCTCTGCCAGCCGATCGCGAAGGAGTCCAGCCCCAACCGTCCGGCGACCAGCTCGGCCGTTTCCCGCAGCCCGTCCCGGTACCGGCATGTGGGGTCGCACTCGCAATCCCTGCATCGAAGGGACCCCTCTTCAGTCGAGCGGACGGGAAGTGAGTGCGCCGAGAACACGACCGCCGCCTTCTCCCGCTTGTCCTCGGTGAGCGAGGCGATCGCGTCGCGGACCCGGTTCGCCAGCAGGTCCACGAACAACGGGTGATCGTGGTAGCTGCGGACGAACGTGAAGCGCGGGCCGCCCCGCTCCGCGATCGACCGCTCGATGCGCTCGATGTAGGTCTCGACCGACATCCCCGACCAGTGCGGCGCCATGACGATGCCGATGGCGCGCTCGATCCCGTCGGCTCGCATCCGATCGACCGCCTCCGCGATGAACGGCGGCGAATGCTTCATACCGATGTACGTCCGAAACCCTCCGACATCGCCGGTGTTCAGCTCGTCTTCCAGTCCGGCGGCCTGCCGACCCGTGATGTCGAGGAGGGGGAACCGATCCCCGATGGCTGCGTACCGTTCGCGCAGCGCGTTCAGGTGTTCCGGCGATGGAAGGCGGCCGCCACGGATGTCCGTGTAGTAGCGCTCTACGTCCTCGGGCCCACTCGCGCTGCCGTACGCCATCACCAGGACGCCGACGGGCCCGGTCACGCCGTCTCCCGTTCCGTCGTACGGTGCACCAGATCGACCAGGCGCTCGAGGTTCTCGACCGGCGTCTGGGGAAGCACCCCATGGCCAAGGTTGAACACGTGGCCGTTACGTCCCGCAGCTCGGCGCAGCACCCCGAGCGCCTTGGGCCCCAGCGCCTCCCACGAGGCCAGGCACGTCGCGGGATCCAGGTTGCCCTGGATGGCCCGGTCCTGCCCGATCCGATCCCACGCGGCGTCGAGCGGCACGCGCCAGTCAACCCCGACCACATCGCCCCCGGCCTGGGCCATCAGCCCCAACAGCTCGCCGGTCCCCACGCCGAAATGGATCGACGGGATCTCGAGGTCGCTCAGGCCCTCGAAGAGATGGTGCGCGGCGGGGAGCACGAACCGCTCGTAGTCGTCCGGATCGAGCGCGCCCACCCAGCTGTCGAACACCTGCAGGGCCTGGGCCCCCGCCTCCGCCTGCGCGCGCAGGTGCACGAGCGCGAGGTCCGCGAGGCGCTCGGCAAGGAGCGCCCACAGCTGAGGGTCCTCGTGCATCATCGCCTTCGTCTTCGCGTGGTCGCGCGACGGGCCGCCCTCCACGAGGTAGCTCGCCAGGGTGAAGGGACCCCCGGCGAAGCCGATCAGCGGGACCGTCAGCTCCTTTCGAAGCAGCCTGATGGCCTCAAGGACGAAAGGTTCGTCGGCCTCGGGCTCGAGCGGCCGCAGCCGGTCGATGTCGCGCGCCGTCCTGATGGGCTGCTCGACGACCGGGCCCGTCCCGGGCTCCAGCCGGACGCCGATCCCGACGGCGGCCAGGGGCAGCATGATGTCGGAGAACAGGATCGCCGCGTCGAGGTCCATGCGCCGGACCGGCTGGAGCGTGAGCTCGACGGCGAGATCGGGGGATCGGACGGCTTCCAGCACGTCTCGATCCCCGCGCAGCTCGCGATACTCGGGGAGGTACCGGCCGGCCTGGCGCATGAACCACACCGGGGTCCGGTCCACGGGCAGGCGCCGGCAGGCGCGGAGGAACCGGTCGCTCGTCGTGCCGGAGGCCATGTCCCCCAAGGATACGGATGTGCCGCGAGCCTCAGCCTGCGCTCGCCGTCTCCCGGGGGAGGGAACCCTCGCTCGGCGGGCAGGCCGGCAGAACGACCTTGAACGCGCACCCTCCCGTGGGAGCGTCCTCCACGGTCACCGAGCCGCCGAAGGACTCGGCGAGGCCTCGGACGATGGGCAGGCCGAGCCCCAGCCCGGGCTGGCCCCGGTGCGGGCCGAGGCGGGAGAACCGCTGGAAGATCCGCTGCCGATTGTCCGGGGCGATGCCCGGCCCGGAGTCGACGACCCAGATCGTGACGCCGCCGAGGCCGGGCTCGACCTCCACCCGAACCGGCGGCCGGCCGTACTTGTGGGCGTTGTCCACGAGGTTCTCCAGGATCCGGCGCACCGAGTCGGCGTTCGCCAGGATCGGGGCGGAGTGCGGGGCCTGCACCAGCACCGGCCGTTCACTGACCTCGAAGTCGGCCGCCACCACGCGCGCCACCTCCGACACGTCGACCGGGCCGAGAGAGGTGCTCGTCCGCCCTCGCTCCAACCGGGTCGAGATGACCAGATCCTCGATCATGGCAGCCAGATACCGGGCGTTTCGATCGATGATCTGGAGGAGCTCCGCGTGGTTCTCGCGGAGTTCGGGGCGCTGGACACCCTCGGTTGCCGCCAGGACCGCGGTGAGCGGGGTCCTGAGCTCGTGGGTCACGATGTCCACGAGCTCCGTCTTCAACCGGTCCAGCTCCATCAGCTCGACCACGTGGGCCCGCTCCGACTCGAACAGGCGGGCGTTGGCGATGGCTCCCGCCGCCTGCTCCGCGAACAGGCTGAGGGCCCGAAGGTCGTATTCGGTGAACAGCCGATGGGGCTCCGCGTTCACGCTCAGCACGCCCAGCAGGTCGTCCCGGTTCACCAGCGGCACGCACATCGCGCTCTCGACCGGGTCGTCGCGCAAGGGCAGGTCCGGGAACTCGGCCGGATCCGGCCGCCCGCTGATCAGCAGCGGCTCGAGGGTCTCCGCCACCCGGCCCGCGATGCCCTTGCCGATCCGCAAGCGACTGTCCCGTGCAGCCTCGTTGCCCATAACGCTCGCGGCCACGAGGTCGTCCCCCTCCACCATCATGATCGATCCGCTCTTGCCGGCCAGCAGATCGGTCGCGCTTCGCAGGATCACCTCCAGAACCGCGTCCAGCTCGAGGATGGAGTTCATGGCCTTCCCCGCATCGAGCAGGAGCGAGACCTCGTGCAGGCGGCTCGACAGCGCGACCGTGAGGATCCGCTCGTCCGTCAGAAGACGGGCCAGCTTGCGAAGGTGCAGCTCCTTCTCGATCGCGTACGTGCAGAACGCGATCGAGAGCACGACCACCCCCCACGGGAGGGCGGTCGGAGGCAGGAAGGTACTCGGGGCACCGGGCCATACCGAGCGCAGGGCGATCCCGGCGCTGACCGACACCAGCAGCACGGTGGTGAGGATCCATAGCTGCATGCGGCGGTGCTCCACGGCCTCCAGGGAGGGCGTGGTGAAGTCGCGCAGGCCCACCACCCGGGCCTCGCGGCGGATGCTGTCCGACAGCGGGGGAGCGTCCTTCGCCATGGTTCCCTGCTGGGACTATCGGAGGGAGGGAACCCCTCCTTGACGTCGGCGGGACCGGCTCGGCCAGGGCGACTAGGCTTGACCGTGACCGAGCCAGGCTGATCGAGGACCAGGGAGGCCGACATGAGCGACGTTCCCGGCGGGCCGATCCCGCCGCCGCCACCTCCACCGCCGGGGACCCCTCCGGGACCGGGGGGCTTCCGCCCACGGATCCTGGGCGAGATCCTGTCGGAGGCCTTCCGGATCTACAGGGAGAACGCCGCGAGGCTGATGGTCATCGTGGCCGTCGTCGTGGTGCCCCTCTCGTTCGTCAGCGCTCTGCTGGTTCGCCTGCTCGGCGAGCCGAAGCTGAGGGTCGTTGGTGGGACGATCGAGTATTCCCGGAGCTTCGGTGCGACGGTCGCAGCGTGGATCATCGCAGCGGCCATCGGCGTGATCATCTGGGCCATCCTCCAGGCCGCGATGCTCCGCGGCGCGGCCCAGGCCACGATCGGCGACCCTGTCGACGTCGAGGCGAGCTACCGGTGGGGGCTCAGCCGCTTCGGAAGCGTGCTCCTGGTCGCGTTCCTCGTTGGGATCGTCGTGGGCGTGGGGTTCATCCTGCTGGTGATCCCCGGGATCATCTTCCTCGTGCTCCTGTCCGTGAGCGAGCCGGCGCTCATCGTGGAGAACCGGCGGGGGACCGAGGCCCTGAAGCGTTCGTGGAACCTGGTGCGGGGCCACTTCTGGCACGCGCTCGTCGTCATCCTGGTGGCGGCCATCCTCACGGGGATCGTGCAAGGGATCCTCACGGCGATCGGCGGCCACAATTGATTCGTCCGGTGGATCTTCTCGGCCATCGCACAAGTCCTGACGTTGCCGTTCAGCACGCTGGTCACCGTGCTGCTGTATCTCGACCTCCGGGCCCGGAAGGAGGCCCTGACCGCGGACAGGCTCCGCACCGAGCTGGCTTCGGGCATGTGACCAGGAGCTACTTGATCCGATGGTAGTCGGGGAGCTCCTGAGCCGTAGGGATCTCCACCAGGTCCCACGGGCCGGCGTCGAAGGATGTTTCCCTCCTCAGGGGGGCGGCCGGCATGCCACGGGACATTGACTCGGCGATCTCGTGCAGCTCCTGGGCCAGGCCCTTCATGCTTCGCTGAACCTGGTTCACGCTGAACTCCGCGTTCCTGATGGCGTCGAGGGCCTTCGCGCCGGCCCAGCCGGCAAGGTCCTCCGCCATCTCGAGGGTGGCGGCCACCTCATCCTCCACGAGCCTGCCGATGGTGCCGGGCTCGAATGACCGGACCGGCTCGGGAGCGAGCACACTCGGGGACGCCTCGGAGGTTGGGGTGGCAGGACCCACGCCGATGGCGGTGGTCACACCGACCTGAGAGCGTCGGGCCCGGAGGTCGGCCCACACCGACTCGCCTCTCGCGCCACTATCGCTCGGACCCATGTCACTCCCTCCTTGGTGGACCCCGCCCGACCTACCGAAAGGATTCTGGGTCACTGAGGGGACGGCGTCATCGGACGAACGAACCCACTCGCGAGTGTCGTTCCCTAGGTCGAAAGTCGCACTCACGCACGAGTCGGACTGGATGGGCGGGAGGGGTGGGATTCGAACCCACGGGCGGGTTGCCCCGCCAACGGTTTTCAAGACCGTCGCCTTCGTCCGCTCGGCCACCCTCCCGTTTTCGACTGTAGCCGCTTCGGCTGCTTGTCGGCCACCGTCGCGGCAGGGAAGATAGCGCCCCCGATGCCGGAGACCCACCCCCCCGACGGCCCGCCCGCCGAAGGCCTCTTCGAGTCCTCCGAGGCCCTTTACCGTGCCCTGGTGGAGCAGGTCCCCGCGGTGGTCTACGTCGACTCGGACGGGCAGCGTCCGGACTCCGTCTATGTCAGCCCCCAGTCGGAGCGGGTCTTCGGCTATCCCCCGTCGGCCTACACGGCCGATCCGGAGCTGTGGCGCGACAACACGCATCCCGCGGATCGTTCCCTGGTGGCCGAGGCGTGGGGGCAGGCAAGGGAGAACGGCGAGGCGTTCGAGTGCGAGTACCGGGTCCGGCACCGGGACGGGCGGTGGCTCTGGGTTCGCGACGGAGCCGTGCCCGTCCGAGGCGAGGACGGCGAGGTCCGAGCCTGGCAGGGCGTGCTCCACGACGTCACCGCGCAGAAGGAGGCCGAACAGGCACTTCGAGGGGCGGAGGAGAAATACAGAGCTCTCGTGGAGAACATGCCCGCGGTCGTGTACCTCGTGGCTCCCGACGACGACCGGCGCACCCTGTACGTGAGCCCACAGGTGGAACGAGCGCTCGGCTATGCCCGGGAGGAATGGCTGGACCAGCCCGACATCTGGATGGAGCTCCTGCATCCCGATGATCGGGAGCAGACCCTGGCGGCCCACGACGCGGCCAACGAGACCGGCAGGCCCTGGAGCCGCGAATACCGCCTGATCGCGAGCGACGGGCGGGCCGTGTGGTTCCGGGACGTCGCCACCCTGGTCCGTGACCGCGAGGGGAGGGCGCTCCACTGGCAGGGCGTGCAGCTCGACATCACTGAGCTAAAGGCAGCGGAGGAGGAGCTTCGCCGGACCCGTGACGACCTGGAGCTCCGCGTGCTGCTCCGCACGCACGAGCTGGAAGAGGCCAACGAGATGATGGCCCTCGAGATCGCGGAGCGACGGCGGGCCGAGGATGACCTCCGCGGGGCCGAGCGGAAGTACCGGATGCTGGCCGAACAGATCCCGGCGGTGACGTACGTGTGGGAGACCGGACAGCAGGCCGACCAGATCGTGTACACCAGTCCCCAGATCGAGCGGCTCCTCGGGTACACGGCCGAGGAGTGGGGGACGTCAGACCTGTGGACCTCCCGGCTCCATCCCGACGACCGAACGCGCGTCTTGGCCGCCACGCTCCGGTCCCAGGCCACCGGTGAGTCGTTCAGCGTCGAGGCCCGATACCTGGCGAAAGACGGCCGCATCGTGTGGGTCCTGGACGAGGCCGTGCTCTTGGAGCGCGACAGGGAAGGTCGGCCCAAGACCTTCCACGGCCTGTTGCTCGACATCACGGCGCGGAAAGAGGCGGAGGCGAGCGCCCAGGCCGCGGAGTCCAAGGCCACGATGGCGGAGGCAAGGTACCGGACGCTGGTGGAGCAGATCCCGGCGATGACCTTCATCGAGACGCCGTCTCCGGGCGAGCCCTACTCGACCCACCTCACGTTCGTCAGCCCCCAGAGCGAATCGATCCTCGGCTACACACCGCAGGAGCTGATCGACGACCCCGGGCACTTCGCCCGTATGCTTCACCCCGACGACCGGGACCGGGTGCTGGCGGCGAACGTCCACGCCGAGCGAACGCGTGAGCCGTTCGACCAGGAGTACAGGGTCGTGGCCAAGGACGGCCGCGTGGTGTGGATGCACAGTCAGGCAGTACTTGTCACCGACGAGTCCGGCAGTCCCAGGTTCTGGCACGGTGTCGCGCTGGACATCACGGCGCGAAAGGAGGCCGAGGAGAACCTCAGGGAGCTGGAGCACCGCTACCAGGCGGTGCTGGGCCGCCTGGGGCCCGAGGCCGATCGGGCCTAGTTTTCTTTCAGGTCCTTCGGCGCGAGCACGCGGACGGACTCCGGCAGGTACGGGAACAGCGCCTTCGGCAGCTCTACCGACCCGTCCTGGCGCTGGCGATTCTCCAGGATGGCGATGAGGGTGCGCCCGATGGCCGTCGCTGTGCCGTTCAGGGTGTGGAGCACCTCGATCGCGCCGTCCCCCCGCCGAACGCGCGTCTGGAGCCTCCGGGCCTGGTAATCGGTGCAGTTCGAGCATGATGTGAGCTCCCGGTACCTGGCCTGGCCCGGGAGCCACACCTCGATGTCGTACTTCTTGGCCGCAGCTCCTCCCAGGTCGCCGGCGGCCACGTTCACCACCCGATAGGGCAGGTCGAGGTTGCCCACGATCTCCTCCTCGATGCCGACGAGGAACTCATGCTCGTCCCGGGAGTCCTCGGGCCTGGTGAAGCTGAACATCTCGACCTTGTCGAACTGGTGGACCCGGAACATCCCGCCGAGGTCCTTGCCGTAGGAGCCGGCCTCGCGCCGGAAACACGTCGAATAGCCGGCCATCCGGACCGGTAGGGCCGACTCGTCGAGGATCTCGCCCATGTGGAAGGCGGCAAGCGAGACCTCTGAGGTGCCCACGAGGTACAGCTCGTCCTCTCGCGTGACGTAGATGTTTACGGCGTCGGTGGGGAGAAAGCCCGTCCCGAACATGGCCTCCTCCCGAACCAGCACCGGGGGGATGACCGGCAGGAAGCCCTTGGCCGTCAGGATGTCGAGCGCGTGGCGGACCAAGGCGAACTGTACGTGCACGATGTCACCGAGCAGGTAGACGAACCTCGAGCCACTGGTGCGAGCGGCCCGTTCGATGTCCAGCACCCCGAGGAGCTCGCCGAGCGCGCCGTGATCCCGCGCCTCGAACGCGAACTCGGGGGGCTCGCCGCGCCGCCGGACCTCCACGGCATCGTCCTCGGTGAACCCGTCCGGCGCGGATTCGTCGGGGAGGTTGGGGACCCGGGCCAGCGCGTCGGCCAGGCGACTTTCCGCCTCCTCGAGCTGGGGCTCGAGTCGTTCGATCTCCGCCGAGACCTTGGAGACTTCCTCGATCAGCCTCGTGCGCTCGTCGTCTTGGGCCTTCCCGATGGCCTTGGACGCCCGGTTCTGCTCCGCCCGGAGCTGCTCGACCCGGACGGTCAGCTCGCGACGGCGCTCGTCGACCTCGAGGAGCTCGTCGACCGCCTCCGCCATCCCCCGGCGCGCCAGGGCCTTTCGGAAGTGCTCGGGGTTCTCGCGGAGGGCCTTGACGTCGAGCACGCCGGCTAGACCTTCGCCTCCTGTGCCGGGTGCGTCTGGGCCTTGGGGGCAGGCGCCGACTCGGCCTGAGGGTGCGGAGCGGCCTGCTGATCCATGATGCTCTGCCCCTGGAAGATGCCGCCCTCCTCGACGACCAAGGTCTTCGACGTGATGTTGCCCTCTACCCGTCCGCCCCGGTTGAGCTCGGCCCGGCCCTTCACCTGGATACTTCCCTTGAACCGTCCGGCCACCGAGACGTTCTGCGCCTTGATGTCCGCGTCCACCTGGCTCTGCGGCGCCAGCATCACATCGCCCTCGGCGCTGATCTGCCCTTTGACCTGGCCGTCCACGCGGAGGGACCCCGCCGAGACGACGGTACCCTCGAGCTTGGCCCCGGCGCCGATGATCGTCACCTCTCCACTCTGTTCCGCCATCCGTCGCACCCCCTTGCGCGTCTCACGGACCTGAACGTCCTGCTGTGGGGCCTCGACATCACGCTCTGGCTCCTCGCGGTCTTCTCGCCTCCAGATCATGTTGCCTTCACCGCCTCGCGAGGACCGGACAAGGCCTGCTTGATCGCTTCCTCTTCCTCGACGGAGAGGTTGTAGCCACTCTTCCTCGCCGTCACCGGTTTTGCGTAGACCCGCGTGTCCTGCCGCCCGTTGATCGACGTGACCACCACGCCGTTCCCCTTGTCGTCGAGTAGCGCGCAGGAGAACGAGAGGCGTCCGCCGACGTCCTCGAACGCGTCGTACCGAACGAGCCCCACGTTTCGAACCGCGCCCTCGATCGACTCCTTCCGGTGGCCGTCCATCCGCTGGAGGGCTCGAACGGCGCGTTCCAGTTTCTGGATGGCCCGCCCCTGCCCCTCCAGGATGCCCCGGAGCGCGTCGTCGAGGCGGATCGGTCCCCGCGTTTCGCGGGTCCGCCTCCCCGAGCCCGTCGCCGTGACCAGCAGCGCCAGTGCGGACAGCCCCAGGCTGATCAGGACCAGCAGGCTGAGCGTCTTGGCCGAGAAGGTCACGCGGTTGGGGCCTCGATTCTCAAATAGGGCCGTCTACCTGGGCTTCTGCGAGAGTCGGAGTATACAATCAACGCCCTCGTGGATGAACGCCACCTAGCCGACCTGCTCGACCGAGTCGCCTCGGGGGCCCTGTCGGTCGTCCGGGCCCTGGAGGACCTTCGGGACCTCCCGCACGAGCATATGGCCGACGCCACCATCGATCACCATCGCGAACTGCGAACCGGCCAGGCCGAGGCGGTGTACGCACCGGGGAAGACGCCGGAGCAGGTGCGCGAAACGGCGGCGGCGCTCGTCGCGCGGGCTTCGGGCGCCGTGTTCGTCACGAAGGCCGAGCCCGAGCAGTTCCATGCGCTCATGGAGGCCATCCCCTCGGCGACGTACCACCCTCGGTCCCGCCTGGTGGTGGCCAAGCGAGCCGAAGTGACGACGCTCGGGACGGCCTGCGTCGTTTCCGCCGGCACCGCCGACCTCCCGGTGGCGGACGAGGCCGCCGAGGCTGCGGATGCCCTCGGACTCAGCATCGCGCGGATCACCGACGTCGGCGTCGCCGGCATCCACCGGGTACTGGAACGCCGGGCGGAGATCGAGGCCGCGGACGTCGCCGTCGTGGTCGCGGGGATGGACGGCGCGCTCCCATCGGTGGTGGCCGGGCTGATCTCCAGGCCGGTTGTGGCCGTTCCGACCAGCGTCGGCTACGGCGCCTCCTTCGATGGCCTGGCCGCGCTGCTGACCATGCTGAACGCCTGCGCTCCCGGCGTGTCCGTGGTCAACATCGACAACGGCTTCGGTGCTGCACTCGTCGCGCACCGCATCGTGCGGAACCGGGGATAGCGCCGGTGCGACTGGCGTACTTCGACTGCATCGCGGGGATCTCCGGCGATATGGCCCTCGGCGCGCTGATCGACGCCGGCGCGGACTTCGACCTGCTCCGTGAGGAGCTGGCCAAGCTGCCGCTCGAACCGTTCGACATCGAGGTGGAGGACGTGGAGACGAACGGGGTCCACGCGAAGCGCGTCGAGGTCCGGGCCACGGCCGCGGGCATCATCCGGACCTACTCGAGCATCCGCGCGCTCCTGGACTCGGCGGCGTTGCCTCCCGATGCGCTCGACCTGGCGCAGCGGATCTTCCGCCGGCTGGCCGAGGCCGAGGCCCGGGTGCACCGAAAGGAGATCGACCTGGTCACCTTCCACGAGGTGGGTGCGGTCGACTCGATCGTCGACATCGCCGGCACCGCGCTCGCCCTCACCATGCTCGGGGTGGAACGGGCCTTCTCCTCCGCGGTTCCCACTGGCCTCGGCATGACCAAGACCGACCACGGCGCGATGCCGATCCCGGCGCCGGCCGTGGTCGAGTTACTGCGCGGCGCCCCCCTGTATTCCAAGGGGGTCCCCGTGGAGCTGGTGACGCCGACCGGCGCCGCGATCCTTGCGGCGACGGCCGAGGGGTACGGCGAGCTCCCACTCATGTCGGTGCAGTCCGTTGGGTACGGGGCCGGCAGGCATCGCCTCGACTTCCCCAACGTCCTTCGGATCCTGGTGGGCGAGGAGGCCGAGTCGCGGGGCGCCGCTCCGCCGGCGACCCGCGACTCGACGGAGGTCCTGCTCGAGACCAACGTGGACGACCTCAATCCGGAAGTGTTCGAGTACGTGATCGAGGAGCTTCTGGCCGCCGGGGCCCAGGACGCCTGGCTGGCGCCCGTCGTGATGAAGAAGGGCAGGCCGGCGGTCACGGTCTCGGTGCTGTGCTCACCGGAACGAGTGGACGCCATGCGGGGGATCCTGTTCCGGGAGACCGGAACGCTCGGGGTCCGGTCAACCGAGGTGGCCAAGCGGGCCCTGGACCGGGAGGTGCTGAAGGTCGAGACGGCTCACGGCGCGGTGGCCGTGAAGGTCGGCTTGTTCGAGGGTCGTCCGGTGACGATCTCCCCCGAGTACGAGGACTGCGCCCGGGTGGCCAGGGAGGCAGGTGTGCCCGCGCGCCACGTGTACGAGGAGGCGGCGCGTCTGGCCCGGGACCAGCTTGGGGATCATGAGGCGTGAAATGCCTGGGTGCTGCCCGAAGGCAGCCCCCAGGCACAACCCGCTAGTTCTTCCAGGCGGCGCCGGACCCCAAGATGAGGGCTGCCAGCCAGCCCAGAGAAACCAGAAGACGGCGGTACCTCTTCATAAGGCATCGCCTCCTTTCTCGCGGTACTCGATAGCTATATCGGTCCAAATGCTGTGGGACCTTGAGAGGACAGCATGAGGCTGGCGCTGCTCGCGCTGGGGGGCGCCATCCTGGTCGGGCTCCTGACGGGCGGGCGGCCCAGCCACCTGGGCGAGGTCCGGTTCCGATGGCCCATTGCCGGCATCGGGGGTGTGGTCCTTCAGCTGATCCCGGCCGCCGGCACGCTCGGGGTCGCCTTGCTCCTGTCGTCCTTCGTGCTGCTCGGGCTGGCGGCGGTGGCCAACGTCCGCCTCCCCGGGTTCCCCCTGATCCTGGCCGGACTGGCGCTCAACTTCCTCGTGATCTCGGTGAACGGCGGGATGCCCGTCACGGCCCATGCGCTGGTCGCCTCGGGACAGCAAGCGACGCTGAGGGATCTGGTCGAGAACGGAGGGTCGAAGCACCATCTGGCGACCGAGGCCGATGACCTCGTCGTGCTGGGCGACGCCATCCCACTGGGGGCGCCGATCCGGCAGGCCGTCAGCGTCGGCGACCTCCTGGCGTACTCCGGCGCCGCCTGGTTCCTCGTTCGGGGGATGCACCGTCGAGGTGGGGTAGGCTCAGCTGGGGATCCCCGGATCGTGGAGACGTCGTCCTGATGGATCACGCAGCGCCAACCGACGCGGCGGCCGGCACGGTGGTGGTCGGCGAGGCCGAACCACGAGCCAACAGGATCTGGACCGCGATCCTCACGTTGCTCGTGGTGGTCCCCATGCTGGCCTACCTGGTCTGGGTGCTTCCCCGGTACAGCGACGAGCTCTCCTTCAGCCTCCTGTTCTTCATCTTCGCGGTGGCCGTCGTCGACCTGATCCCCGTCCCGGCGTGGGGCGGCCTGCAGCTCTCGCTCAGCTTCCCCATCCTGCTCGGGGTGGCGATGATCTATCCCGCGCCCATCGCCGCCTTCGTGGCGGTGGTCGGTTCCTTCGACCCTCGGGAGTTTCGGAGGGAGATCCCGTTCCTGCGGGCGGTGTGGAACCGATGTCAGGTCGGGCTGTCGTTCCTCGCCGGCAGCGCCGTCTTCCATCGCATGGCGAGCCTCGAGTCTCCGTGGACCCGGGTGGTCCCGGCGATCCTGCTCGCCAGCATCGTGGCCTATACCGTGAATACCGTCTGGGTGGCGTTGTACACCTCGATCTCCCGCCGCATCTCGGTCGGGAGCGTCCTGGCCAAGATGCACGGCACGGCGCCCTACGAGTTCCTCCTGTCGTATCTGGGGCTCGGGCTGTTCGGCGCGGTCATCGCCCGGTTCTACGTCTCGGAGGGCCTGTGGTCGGTGGCGGTGCTCCTGGCGCCGCTCATCTTCGCCCGCCAGATGTATTTCCGGAGCCGGCTGCTTGCCGACCGGCTGGCCGAGCAGAACCGCATCCTGGCCGACCAAGCCCGCAAGCTCGAGGAGCTGCTGGAGAAGGAGCACCACCGTGTGGACGAGCTCCGAGAGCTGAACCGGATGAAGGGCGAGTTCGTGGCGGTGGTGTCCCACGAGCTTCGCACGCCGGTCACCGCCCTGATCGGCTACGCCAAGACCCTGCGGGAGCCCGAGTTCGCGGATGATCCCGTGATGCGCCAGGAATTCCTTGAACGGATGGAGCGCCAGGGCGACCGGCTCCTGCGGTTGGTGGAGAACCTACTCACCGCGTCTCGCATCGAGAGCCGGCAGCTTCCCGTCTCGGTCGGCCGGGTGCTCTTCGAGGACCTCGTCACCGAGGTGGTCGAAGGGCTCGCGGTGGAGAGCGACCGGATCAAAGTGGACGTCCCCTCCGACCTCCCAGTGCTCCATACGGATCGCCAGCTCCTCGGGCGCGTCGTGTCGAACCTGCTCGACAACGCGCTCAAGTACTCGCCGGAGGGGACGCCGTGCGACATCGGGGCCCGGACCGAGGGCGATCACCTGATGTTCTGGGTCCAGGATCACGGGATCGGCATCTCGGCCGGTCAGCTGTCCCGGATCTTCGAACGCTTCTACCAGGTGGACTCCTCGAGCACCCGGACCTTCCGGGGCGCCGGGCTCGGCCTGTCGCTGGTGAAGGACCTCCTGGACCACCTGGGCGGGACCATCGAGGTCCAGAGCTCGCCCGGCCAGGGAAGCAGGTTCACCGTGACGTTGCCGTTCCGGACGGCCGATCCGCCGCTCGTCCCCAGGGAGATCCTGGAGGCCGAGGACCTCATCGCTTCGAGCTGAGCCGGCCCCGGGCGGACTCTCAGTCGGGAAGCATGCCGAGGGTGTAGGAGCAACTCCGGCAGAACACGAACGCCGCCTTGCGCCCCGCGCTCCCTTCCTCGTCGGGGACCGTGATGGTGCGGTACGTCGCGTAGACCGCGAGATCCGCTTTGCATCGAGGACATCGCGGCCCTGGGAGGCCGCCCTCCCCCTCGACCTCCTCCTCGAGCCCCGCCGAGGGCACCTGCCCCCTCTCGGCCATCAGCTGGATGACCACCTGGCGGGTGCGGTTGAGGTCGGCACCGAGCTGCTGCAAGACCTGGGCGGCGACGCCTTCGCCCTCGCGCACCAGGCCGAGCAGCAGGTGCTCGGTCCCGATGTAGTTATGGCCGAGCTGGAGCGCCTCTCGCAGCGCGAGCTCCAGGACCTTCTTGGCCCGAGGGGTGAACGGGATGTGCCCCGCCGGCTGGCCCTTTCCCTTGCCGATGATCTGCTCGACCTGTCCCCGAACGGCGTCGAGCCCGATACCCATCGCCGTGAGGGCCTGGGCCGCGACGCCCTCGGCCTCGTGGCTCAACCCGAGCAGGATGTGCTCGGTCCCGATGTAGTTGTGGTCGAGCATCCTCGCTTCCTCCTGGGCGAGGACGACGACCCGGCGAGCCTTGTCCGTGAACCGCTCGAACATGCGGCGAGCATAGGCCCCCGGCTAGAAGCTGAACAGCGGACCGGTGATGGCGAACCGAAGGCCGTTGCCGACCGCAACGAACAGCCCGAACAGGGCGATCGCGGCGCCGAGGAACGTGAGGTTGCGGAAGAACAGGATCTGCGCCGTCTGCTTCTGCATCGGGTCCTCGACCTCCCAGAACCGGTGGAACCACCACGCGGCCGGGATCACGAACGCGGCCACCATGAGCGCCCCGACGTCGGGCCAGATCCCAAGAGATATCGACAGCGACGCGGCCGTGAGCCAGATCCCCGTGGGCCACCCGGCGATCGCCGGGATGGGGAAGTTCATGGACTTCGCGTAGCCCTCCGCCATCTTGGTCATCCGGATGTGGAACCCGATCCCCGCCACCGGCCCGAAGTCGATCGAGAACAGGATCCTCCCGATCAATACGATGATCCCCGCGGCTATGCTCATGCCTCCTCCTTCGACCTGATGACCAGGGACAACCCTGTCAGGACAACAGACCTTCCCCGGGAGTCGAGTGGGTCGGTGGGCGAGGGGGGACTCGAACCCCCACAGCCTTGCGGCCACAGGAACCTGAATCCTGCGCGTCTGCCAAATTCCGCCACTCGCCCGTCGCAGGCATGGAGATGCTAGCAGCGGGTGGCGGCGCGCACGAAAGCCCAGGTTTGGGCGGGGACCACGCGGATATAATCGGCCCGATCGCATCTACCTGCGGAAACACCACCACACCGTGCCGATCCTCCGTGACTTCGAGCGACGTCTCGGAAACATGGTCGAGGGGTTCTTCGCGACCGCGTTCCGAAGCGGGCTGCAGCCCGTGGAGCTCGCCAAGCGCATCCTCCGCGAGATGGACGCCGGCAAGACCGTGGGGGTCAAAGGAGTGTGGGCCCCGAACCATTTCGTGTTCACCCTTTCGCCGGACGACGCCGAGCGCTTCCAGCAAGCCGAGGGCGCGCTGATCGGCGAGCTCAAGCATGTCGTCCGCGACGCAGCAGCGGAGCGCGGGTGGGGGCTGGTCGGGCCCCCGGAGATCGAGTTCCGGACCGACGAATCCCTGGGCAGGGGCCAGTTCGGGTGCGAGGCGACGCTCGTGGAGGGAGAGCCCGAGCCAGCCCCAGCCCCATCGGCCAAGGGCGGGGAGGCGGCCATCGTCCTCCTGGAGGACGGCCACGAGGCAAAGACCTACCAACTGCACAAGAAGATCGTGGCCATCGGGCGCCTGCCCGAGTGCGACATCGTGATCTCCGATCCCGGGGCATCGCGACGTCACGCCACCATCACGCTGGACGACGGCGGTGAGTACGTGCTCGCCGACCTGGGGTCGACGAACGGCACGATCGTGAACGACGAGCCCGTGGGGGAGCACGTGCTGTCAGACGGCGACCGGATCACGATCGGGAACACCGTCCTCGAGTTCAGGAGGAAATGAGTGTCGCCGTTCGTCCTCTCGGTGCTGAAGTACTCGCTCCTGGTCCTGCTGTATTTCTTCATCTACCGAGCCGTGAAGACCGTCGCGGTGGACGTGGCTGGTCGGCGAGCCCCTCGGTCCGCGCCGGCCCGGACCCCCAAGCCCAAGCCGGCCCACCGCGGCAAGACTCCGTCGTCCGTGGTCGTGCACGCGCCGGACGGCAAGAAGATCGGGTCGTTCCGGCTTGCGGATGCGGTGAGCATCGGGAGGAGCGAGCGGAGCACGATCAAGCTCGATGATTCGTACGTCTCCCAGAGCCACGCTCGCCTGTATGCGCGAGATGGCGCGTGGTTCGTCGAGGACCTCGGCTCCACGAACGGGACGTTCGTGAACGACCGGCGTGTGGCCTCGCCGGTGCAGGTCCGGGCGGGCGATGTCGTCCGCGTGGGCAAGACGGTGCTGGAGCTCCGGCGATGAGGGTCACGGCGGCCGCCGCGACGGACACCGGCCTGGTCCGCGAGGGGAATGAGGACTCGTACCTCACCGATAGCCCACTCTTCGCCGTGGCCGATGGCATGGGCGGGCACCGGGGAGGCGAGGTGGCCTCCCGGCTCGCCGTGGAGACGTTGGAGAAGCTGTTCAAGGAGGGCGCCGGCGACCTCCCCGATCAGGTGCAGGAGGCGAACCGGGTGGTCTTCGAGCGCTCGGTCCTTGACCGGAAGGTCGCCGGGATGGGCACGACCCTCACGGCGGCGCTGGTGGAGGGCGACCGGGTCAGGCTGGCCCACGTCGGCGACTCTCGCGCATATCTCCTACGGGACGGGAAGCTTCGGCTGCTGACCGAGGACCACACCCTGGTCCATCGGATGGTCTCCGAGGGGGAGATCTCCAAGGAGGAGGCCGAGACCCATCCGCAGCGCAGCGTTCTCACGAGGGCGCTCGGAGTGGACACGGTCGTGGACATCGACGACGACTCCTTGCAGGTCCGTCCGCCCGACCGGTTGCTCCTGTGCACCGACGGCCTGACCTCGATGGTCTCCGAGGACGAGATCGAGGAGGTGCTGCGAACCGTTCCCGACCCACAGGAAGCGGCGCAGCGGATGGTCCGGATGGCCAACGAGGCGGGCGGCGTGGACAACACCACCGTCGTGATCCTCGATTTCTCCTACGACGACGCGGCGGCGCAGCCCGATGGGCAGGCCACACGCTCGAGAGAGGCGATCGCGCCGGCTCGCGTTGGGAGGCCGACGCGATCGCGCCGTCTCCCCACCCGAAAACTCCTGGTGTGGGCCGGCGTCATCGTCGCCGTCGTGGTCGTGGCGCTGGTGGGCCTCCGCCTGTACCTCGACTCGCAGTGGTACGTGGGTGTGGCTGACGGGCACGTCGCCATCTTCCGCGGGATCCCGACCGAGGTTGCGGGATTCGACCTCCACCACGTCGTGGTCGAGACCACGATCTCCGCGGAGAAGGCCGAGTCTCTCGCCGTCTATCGGGACCTTGGTCACGGCATCACCGCCGAGGACCGGGAACGGGCGAGCGCGATCGTCGAGCAGATCCGTCAGGACGTGGAGCGGATGCAGCCGATCCCCAAGCCGAACCGACCAGGCTCGACGAGCACCTCGGGGCCGTGAGCAGGGAAGCCCTCCCCATCGCCCGGGCCCGCCAGGGCACCGCGCTCGCCCTGACGATCCTGGCCCTGATCCTGTCGGTGGGTGCTTACGCCCTGGCCGGGATGGGGAGGCGCGGCCACATCCCGGTCAACCTCGCGCTCTACGGATCGATCTTCGCCGTCGGCTATGTCGCGGCGCATCTGGTGATCCGCCGCGTCGCTCCCCTTGCCGATCCCGCGCTGTTCCCCACCGCCGCGGTCCTGGTTGGCGTGGGGTTCGCCATGATCTTCCGGCTCTCGGGTGGCCTGGCTGCCGAGCAGGCCACGTGGATCGCCCTCGGCATCGCCATCTTCTGCGGCACCCTGACGCTCGTCCGGGACCACCGGCAACTGGATGCCTACACATACACCATCGGGCTGCTGGGGTTGGGCCTGCTCCTCCTGCCGATCGTCCCGGGGATCGGACGGACCATCAACGGCGCCAGGCTGTGGGTCGAGCTCGGCCCCATCAGCTTCCAGCCGTCGGAGATCGCCAAGGTCCTCGTGGTGGTGTTCCTGGCGTCGTATCTGTCAGACAAGCGCGAGCTGCTGGCCATCGCCACGACCAGCCTGGGGCCACTCCGGCTCCCACCCGCCAAGCACCTGGGACCGGTCCTGCTGGCGTGGGGCATGTCGCTCGTCGTCCTGTTCGTGGAGAAGGACCTCGGCGCCTCCCTCCTGTACTTCGCGATCTTCGTGGTGATGCTGTGGGTGGCCACGGGCCGCTCCGCCTACCTCGTGATCGGGGGGATCCTGTTCGCCGTCGGTGCGGCGCTCGGCTACCTTGCATTCGCGCACGTCCAGACTCGCGTGGACATCTGGCTCCACGCCCTCGACCCTCACAAGGTCTTCGAGTTCGGCTACGGGCAGTTGGCCCAAGCGCAGTTCGGGATGGCAACGGGCGGGCTCGTGGGGGCGGGCCTGGGGCGAGGATCACCAACGCTCATCCCTTACGCGTCCACCGACTTCATCTTCGCGGCCATCGGCGAGGAGCTGGGCCTTCTGGGAACCGCCGCGGTGCTCCTGTTGTACGTCGTGCTCGTGGGCAAGGGCCTGAAGGCGGCGCTCCAGTGCCCCGACGGCTTCGGGAAGCTGCTGGCCACCGGGCTGTCGGCGAGCATCGGTCTCCAGGCCTTCGTCATCGTCGCCGGCGTGACCCGGGTGATCCCGCTCACCGGGGTGACGCTGCCGTTCGTCTCCTACGGCGGGAGCAGCCTTGTCTCCAATTTCGTCCTGCTCGCGCTGCTGATCCGGGTGTCCTCCGGATCCGCCCCCCGGGCGGAGGCTCGGTAGATGGACCGGCTGATCAGGCGGCTGGGCGGCGCCATGCTCACGCTGTTCGTCCTGCTCCTGGCACAGGTGACGTACATCCAGGTGGTTGCGTCGGAACGGTTGGCCGACAACCCGGCCAACGCCACTCGCCAGCTGATCGCGGAGTACCGGGTGGACAGGGGAAGTATCGTGGCGGCCGACGGAAGGACCGAGCTGGCGCTCAGCCGGAAGAGCTCGGGGGAGCTGAAGTACCAGCGACACTATCCGCAGGGCTCCCTGTACGCCGACCTGACCGGGTATTACTCGATCATCTTCGGGCGGAGTGAGCTGGAGCAGAGCTACAACACCTACCTGTCCGGCGATGCGCCGGAGCTGATCCCCCAGACGCTGATCGACCAGGTGCTTGGGCGGCCCAAACGGGGCGCCACCGTGGTGACCACCATCGATCCGGCGATCCAACGGGCCGCCGCTCAGGCGCTGGGGAACCTGCCCGGCGGCGTCGTGGCCCTCGATCCCCACACCGGCGACGTGAAGGCGATCGTGGCCAACCCCAGCTACGATCCGAACGAGCTCGCCTCGCAGGATCCCAAGCAGGTCCGTGCGGCCTGGGACCGCCTGACCTCCGACCCGGACAAGCCGCTCCTCTCCCGAGCCATCGACGAGCTGTATCCGCCGGGATCGACGTTCAAACTCGTGACCGCGGCGGCCGCACTGGAGAACGGGTTCGGGCCCGATAGCACGTGGCCGAACCCGCCGGTCCTCGACCTCCCGCAGACGACCGCCACCCTGGAGAACTTCGGCGGCGAGCACTGCCTTGGCGGCGCCTCGCAAATCACCCTGGCTCAGGCCCTCACGATCTCGTGCAACGTGGTGTTCGGCCAGGTCGGGCTTCGGCTCGGCGCGGCCAAGCTCGCCGCCCAGGCGCACGCCTTCGGGTTCGCGCCGGATGCCTCGAGCGGGGACGTCCCCTTCGACATCCCGTTCCAGGAGGGGGTGTTCCCCGACGCGTCCTATTTCGCAGACCGGCTGCCGGCCGTCGCGCTGTCCGCCATCGGACAGGACAACGTGGCGGCCAATCCGATGCAGATGGCCCTGGTGGCCTCGGCCATCGCCAACGGCGGCTCGGAGATGCGGCCACGCCTCGTGTCCGAGATCCGTGACCCCAGCGGCCAGGTGGTCAAGAGCTTCGCGCCCGAGGTGTTCGGGCAGCCCATCTCGGCGCAGACGGCCATCCAGCTCACCCAGATGATGGTCAGCGTGGTGCAGAGTGGGACGGGCACGGTCGCGCAGATCCCCGGGGTCGAGGTGGCGGGAAAGACGGGCACCGCCCAGCACGGCGAGGGACTGGCGCCCCATGCGTGGTTCGTGTCGTTCGCTCCCGCCCAGAACCCCAGGATCGCGGTCGCCGTCATCGTCCTCGACGGCGGTAGCCTTGGCAGCGACGCGACCGGCGGCGTGGTGGCCGCGCCCATCGCGAAGGCCGTCATGGAGGCGGCATTGCATGAGTGACCGGACGAACGACCACGTGACCGCGCAGATGCTCCTCGGTGGCCGGTACCAAGTCGAGTCCGAGCTCGGCCGGGGCGGCATGGCCACCGTGTTCAAGGGCACCGACACGGTCCTGGGACGTCCGGTGGCCGTGAAGGTCCTGTCTTCCCAATACGCCGGCGATGCGAACTTCGTGACACGGTTCCGCCGCGAGGCGCAATCCGCGGCACGCCTGAACCATCCCAACCTGGTTTCCGTGTACGACACCGGCACCGACGACGGCACCCACTTCATCGTCATGGAGTACGTCGACGCGAAGACGCTCGCCGATTACCTGTCCGGCGGCGGCCGCATCATGCCGGAGCGGGCCATCGAGATCGCCGAGGCCGTGTGCGACGCCCTGTCGATGGCGCACGCGCACGGGATCATCCACCGCGACATCAAGCCGGCGAACATCATGATCACGTCGAAGGGCGACGTGAAGGTCACCGACTTCGGCATCGCCCGGGTGATCAGCGGGGCCGACACGTTGGCCCAGACGGCCGCGGTCCTGGGGACGGCCTCGTACCTATCACCGGAGCAGGCCCAGAGCCAACCGGTGGATCAGCGGAGCGACATCTATTCGCTCGGCGTCGTGCTGTACGAGATGGTGACGGGGCGTCCGCCGTTCTCCGGGGACTCGCCGGTGATGGTGGCCTCCAAGCACGTGCTGGAGCAGCCCACGCCGCCCTCGAAGCTGAACCCCGACGTCGCACCCGGGCTCGAGGCCGTGATCATGAAGGCCCTGTCGAAGAACCCGGACAACCGGTACCAGGACGCCGACGAGATGCGCGCCGACCTGGAGCGAGCCCGGCTGGGCCAGACGGTCGAGGCCACGCCGCTCCTCCCGGAGAGCGCGCGGACGCAACGGATCGCCCCCGCCGGACCGCCCACCGCGGTGCTGCCGCCGGTCGAGCCCGGGAACGGGGAACGCAGCAGGTGGTGGATCCCGGCGCTGATCGTCTTCCTGATCCTCGCGGTCCTCGGTGGCGGGCTGTACCTGCTCGCATCGAGCCTTCTGAGCACCAACGCCGCCTCGGTCAAGGTTCCCGACGTCCGCGGGTTCACGCAAGACGCGGCGACCCGCCAACTGAAGGACGCCGGGTTCGAGGTGAAGCCCGAGTTCCAGGTGACGACCAACCAGGCCGACGTGGGCGACGTCATCAAGCAGGACCCGCTGCCCGGGACGCTCTTGGAGAAGGGCAAGACCGTCACGATCACGGTCGGCAAGGCCCCGAAGCAGGTCGACGTCCCCAACGTCGTGGGGATGACCGAGGAAGCCGCGAGGGCGGCGATCACCGATGCGGGCTTGAAGGTCGGCAACGTGTCCTCGCAATCCGACCCTGCGCCGGCCGGCGAGGTCATCGGCCAGTCCCCGCCTGCCGGGCAGACGGTGAACAAGGGCTCGCCCGTCGACCTGGTCGTGTCGACGGGCCCCCAGGAGGTCACCGTCCCCGACGTCGTCTGCGAGTCCCTGGGAAAGGCCCAGTCCGAGCTCGAGAAGGCGGGCTTCCACCCCGTCATCTCCGAGGAAACGCAGTTCAACGTGGAATGTCCCAAGAACGGTCAGGTGGCGGCCCAGGACCCACCCGGGAACAGCTCGGCCTCATCGGGTTCCACCGTGACCCTCATCCAGTCGACGGACGTGTCCCCGACCAGTCCCACACCGTCGACCAGCCCGTAGCCGGCCATCATGTGGTTCGCCGCCGAGCAGTTCACGCAGGACGAGCGTGAGAGGCTCGCGCCCTACTTCACCAACCTGGACGGTCCGGTGTTCGCGCTGGTCAACCTGCCCGAGGTGGTGAAGGGCGCGCTCTTCGCCCGGTACTCGCGAACGCCGAAATCCCTCCGGCGACTGTTCCTCGACGAGTTCGCCGACGAGGTGGACCAGGCCACCACGACCATGGCCGTCGGCACCGAACGCGCCGAGAAGCTCTACGACCGCGTGTTCTTCGAGTACGGCGACGATTCGGTGGCCCAGCTCGGGGGGGTCCACCTCGCGTGCGAGCAGGCCTCGCAGCTCCTGTGCAAGGCCCTCGAGTGGGGTCGCCTGGCCGCGTACCTCGAGCAATCCACCCGATACATGCGCTACGACGACCGGCCGGGAGACCGGTGGCGGGTCACGGTGCCGCCCGAGATCGAGGGGTCGGCATTCGCCGAGCCGTTCCGCGCCTACGTCGATCTGTCGTTCCAGACCTACGGGAAGCTGTTCGAGCCGATGGCGGAGTTCTTCCGGCGCCTGTATCCGAAGGACCCGAACGACTCGGACTTCGTGTACCGATCCACCATCACGGCGAAGACGTGCGACACGCTCCGCGACATGTTGCCGGCGGCCACGCGGTCGAACGTCGGCATCTACGGGACGGGCCAGGCCTACGAGCAGCTGCTCCTCCGCCTGCGGGCGCACCCGCTGCGGGAGATGCGCAAGTACGCGGACCTCATGCTGATCGAGCTCCGCAAGGTCATCCCGGCCTTCCTCAAGCGGGTCGACCTCCCGGACCGCGGAGTCGCTTGGTCCGAGTACCTCGCGGAGACGGGCGAGCGAACGCACGAGCTCGCGTCGAAGGCGCTGGCCGGCGTGGAGCCCGAACGCCGAGACGAGGTCACCCTGGTCGACTGGGACCCCGATGGAGAGGTGAAGGTGGTCGCCGCCGCCCTGTACGCCTCGAGCGATCTACCCGACGACCAGCTGCTGGAGATCGCCCGCAGCATGTCGCCGACCGAGCGGGAGGCCGCGTTCGCCGCCTACGTCGGCGAACGCGCCAACCGCCGGCACAAGCCCGGACGGGCGTTCGAGCGGACGCAGTATCGGTTCGACGTCCTGTGCGACTACGGCGCGTTCCGGGACCTCCAACGCCATCGGCTGCTGACGCTGGAGTGGCAGCGCCTGACCACGAGGCACGGGTACGAGCTCCCGGCCGAGATCGAGGAGGCCGGGTTCGCCACGGAATGGCGCTCGGTGATGGACCGATCGCAGGAGGTCAATGAGGCGCTGCTGGCCGAGGGGCTGGACGATGCCGGCCAGTACGCGGTGGCCATGGCCTACCGGATCCGGTTCGTCATGCAGATGAACGCGCGCGAGGCCATGCACGTCATCGAGCTCCGGTCCACGCGGCAGGGACATCCCGTCTACCGGCGGGTCGTGCAGCAGATGCACCGGCTGATCGACGAGCAGGCGGGTCACCACGCCATCGCCGGCGCCATGGGATATGCCGACCATTCGAACGTCGAGCTCGAGCGCCTCGAGGCAGAGCGCCGCACGCAAGCCAAACGCGCACTGAGCGAAGGTCGCGGCTGACCCTCCCCATCGGGTACCCTGGCGGCCCCATGGACCGTCAAGCGACGTTCCTGCTGGCCCTGGGCCTGCTGATCGCCGCCGCGGCGTCCGTCTCCGCGAGCGGCTGGATCCTGTTCGTCTGGGACCGGCGGGCGGACCGCGCCACCGCCGGACCCGGCCACGCGACCACCCACGCCCACCACGAGGTCCACGAGGAGCGCTAGGTGCTCGAGCTCCTCGACCTCCGGGACCGGAGGGAGCGGCTCGAGCCCCGAAGCCTCGAGATCGACCCCTCCGTAGCCGACGCAGTAAGCGGCATCATCGACCGCGTCCGCGCCGAGGGCGACGACGCCCTGTTCGACCTCACGCTGAAGTTCGACGGCGCGGACCTCCGACCGACCGGCCTCACCGTCTCGCCGCAGGAGTTCCAGCGAGCCGAGGAGACCGTCCCCCCGGAGCTGAAGGCGGCCCTCGACGCCCTGGTCGAGCGCCTCACCGACCTCCATCGCCGCCAGCTCCCGGCGGAGTGGTGGGACGAGCGCGACGGCATTCGGTTCGGCGAGATCGTGCGTCCGCTCGCCAGGGCCGGATGCTACGTGCCGGGCGGGCGGGCCGAGTATCCATCCTCGGTCGCCATGACCGTCGTCCCGGCGGTCGTCGCCGGGGTCGAGGGTGTCGTGGTCTGCACCCCGCCGTCGCCGGACGGCTCGATCCACCCCGCGGTGCTGTACGCGGCGGCCCGGGCCGGCGCGACGACGGTGGCGAAGGTCGGCGGGGCCCAGGCCGTGGCGGCCCTGGCGTTCGGCACCGCGTCGGTCCACGCCGTCGACCGGATCGTCGGGCCGGGCAACGTCTACGTGACCGAGGCCAAGCGGCAGGTCGCCGGGTTCGTCGGCATCGACGGCCTGGCCGGTCCGACGGAGCTCGCCGTCGTGGCCGACGCCTCGGCCGATCCCGCCTGGGTGGCCGCCGACCTGGTCGCCCAGGCAGAGCACGATCCAGATGCGCTCGCCGTCCTGATCGCCTTCGACGCGGACGTCGTGAGCCAGGTGGAGAAGGCGCTCGAGGCCGAGGTGGCCCGGGCCGGGGGCAGCGACGTGGTGAAGGCAGCCCTCGCACACGCGCGCACGGTGCTGGTCGCCGACGACGACCAGGCCGTCGAGGTGGTCGACGGCCTGGCCCCCGAGCACCTCCATGTCGTGGTGGCCGACGCGGCACCTTTCGCCCAACGCATCAGGAACGCCGGCGCCATCTTCGTCGGCGGGTTCACGCCGGTGCCGTTCGGCGACTACGGCGTGGCCTCGAACCACGTCCTTCCGACGGCGGGCACCGCGCGCTTCTCCTCCGGCCTGCGGTCCGCCGACTTCGTGACGGTCTCCTCGGTCGTGGAGGTCTCCGACGGGGCCGCCGCCCGCCTGGCCCCGGAGGTCGCAAGGATCGCGCTCGCCGAAGGGCTTCCGGGCCACGCCCGGGCGGTGGAGATCCGGGCCCAGGGACGGAGGCCGACGTGACGCCGGCTGTTCCCCGTCGCGGCCTCCGGGACCTGGAGCCCTACCAGGCGCCCCAGCTCGAGGTGGCGGCCCGGCTCAACACGAACGAGTGCCCGTATCCCCTGCCGGAGACCTTTCGGGGCGAGCTGGGCGACGCGGTGCGCGCGCTCGAGCTGCACCGGTATCCGGACCGGGAGGCGCAGGAGCTCCGCGAAGCGCTGGCCAAGCACGCCGGCCATCCCATCGAGGGGACGTGGGCAGCGAACGGATCGAACGAGGTGATCGAGCAGCTCCTGCTGGCCTACGGCGGGCCGGGCCGGCGGGTCGTGGTGTTCCAGCCGACGTACGTCCTCCACGAGCGGCTGGCATGGGTGACCCACGGCGACCTGTTCCCCTTGTCCCTCGACGAACCGTGGTCCATCTCGACGCACGACGCGGCCCGAGCCCTCGCCGCACAGCCTGCCGTCGTCTTCGTCTGCTCCCCGAACAACCCGACGGGGAACGCGCAGCCGGTGGAGGTCGTCGAGGAGCTCGCATCCGGCGGGGACTCGCTCGTCGTGGTCGACGAGGCCTACGTCGAGTTCGGTGGGCGCTCGGCGGCGGGACTGGTGGCCGGGTACCCGAACGTGGCAGTCGTTCGCACGTTCTCCAAGGCCTTCGCGCTCGCGGGTGCCCGGATCGGCTACTGCCTGGCGTCGCCGGAAGTGGTCGACGACCTTCGCAGGGTGCGGCTCCCCTACCACCTGTCGGCCCTCACCCAGGCGGCCGGGCTGATCGCGCTGCGCCACAAGGAGGACGCCCTGGCCATCCTGGACGCGGTTCGGCGGGAGCGCGACCGCATCCTGGGCGAGCTTCCCGCGCTCGAGGTCCGGGCCTTCCCGTCCGATGCCAACTTCGTGCTGTTTCGGCCGCCGAAGCCGGCCCGGGAGGTGTGGCGGGGGTTGCTGGACCGAGGCGTCCTGGTCCGCGACATGACGTCCGTGGTCCCCGACTGCCTGCGGGTCACCGCGGGCACGCCCGAGGAGGTCGGCAGGTTCCTGTCGGCGCTGAAGGAGGTCCTGGCATGAGCCCGCGCGACGCCGTCGTCGAGCGGAGCACCAAGGAGACCACCGTTCGCGTGGAGCTCCGTCTCGACGGGTCGGGCTCCGCCACCGCGGATACCGGACTCCCGTTCTTCGACCACATGCTGGAGCAGCTCGGGACCCACGCCGGGTTCGACTTCACGGTCACCGCCAAGGGCGACCTCGATGTGGACGGCCACCACACGGTGGAGGACGTGGGGCTGGCGCTGGGGCAGGCGCTCGCCGAGGCCCTCGGCGACAAGCGCGGCATCCGCCGGTTCGCCTCGATCACCGTGCCCCTCGACGAGGCCGCCGTCGAGGTGGCGCTCGACCTGTCCGGCCGGCCGTTCGTCGTCCATGACGTCGAGGTGCAAGCGGAGACCATCGGGACCTACGACTCCGGGCTCACGGAGGACTTCGTCCGGGCCCTCGCCGCCGCCGCGCAGATGACGCTGCACGTTCGGTTGGTGCGGGGGCGATCCCCCCACCATGTGGTCGAGGCCGAGTTCAAGGCCCTGGCTCGGGCGCTCGGGGACGCCTGCTCGTCGACCGGGCGTGGCGGGACGCCGTCGACCAAGGGGACGCTGTGACCATCGCGATCCTGGACTACGGGATGGGGAACCTCCGCTCGGTGGCTCGGGCCATCGAACGGGTGGGCGGCGTGCCGGAAGTCGTCGACGAGGCCGGCGCCGCGCTCGCCGCGGACGCGCTCGTCGTTCCCGGTGTCGGGCACTTCGGCGCGTGCATGCGGAACCTGATGGACCGGCGGCTGGACGGCGCGGTCCGGGACTTCGCGGCGACCGGACGGCCGCTGTTCGGCGTGTGCGTGGGGATGCAGATCCTGTTCGAGCGGAGCGAGGAGGATCCCCAGGAGGGTCTGGGGATCCTCCCGGGGCAGGCAAGGAAGTTGCCGCCCGTGGTGAAGGTGCCCCACATGGGATGGAACACGGTGGACTGGGTCTGGGACCACCCCTTCGTGCGAAACCTCCCCACCCACACCAGCTTCTACTTCGTGCATTCCTATGCAGCTGACATCGTGGCGGGCGTGACCGTGGGGACGGCGGAGCACGGCCGGCCGTTCTCCGCCGCGATCGCTCGCGACAACGTGTTCGCCACCCAGTTCCACCCGGAGAAGTCGAGCGACGCGGGCCTTGCCATCTACAAGGCCTTCGTGAAGGAGGCGGCAACGTGATCGTCATCCCCGCGATCGACCTCCGCGGCGGGCGATGCGTGCGGCTGTTCCGGGGCGACCCAACGGCCGAGACGGTGTACGACGCCGACCCCGTCGAGGTGGCCAAGCGCTTCGAGGCCGACGGCGCTCGGCGGCTGCACGTCGTCGACCTGGACGCCGCGCTGGGGACCGGGTCGAACGCCGAGGTGATCCTGGCCATCTGCCGGAACGTCGCCGTGCCGGTGCAGCTCGGCGGGGGCCTGCGGACGATCGACGCGGTCGAGCGGGCCCTGGAGGCCGGCGCCGCCCGGGCCATCCTAGGGACGTCCGCCGCCCTCAATCCCGGGTTCCTCGCCGAGGCCGTCGAGCAGTTCCACGACCAGGTCGTGGTGGCCGTCGACGTGCAGGACGGACACGTGATGGTCGAGGGGTGGCGCAAGCAGGGACCTCGACTGGAGGAGGCCGTCTCCTCGCTCCGGGACGCGGGCGCGCCGCGGTTCCTGGTCACCTCCATCCAGAAGGACGGGACGATGGACGGTCCGGACCTCGCGCTGTACGAGCGCGTGCTGTCGCTGACCGAACTGCCGGTGATCGCCAGCGGCGGCGTCCGAAAGGCCGACGACGTCTGGGCCCTCCGGGACCTCGGCGTCGAGGCGGCGGTGGTGGGCAAGGCGCTCTACTCCGGAACGTTGCAGCTGGGCGAGGTGGTACGGGGATGACCCTGGCCAAGCGGATCATCCCCTGCCTCGACGTCGACGCGGGCCGCGTGGTGAAGGGCGTTCGGTTCGAGGACCTCCGTGACGCGGGCGACCCCGTGGAGCTGGCCGCCCGCTACGACGCGGAAGGTGGCGACGAGCTCGTGTTCCTCGACATCACGGCGACGGTCGAGGGCCGGCAGGCCACCTTCGACGTGATCGCGCGGACCGCCGAGCAGGTGTTCATCCCGCTCACGGTCGGCGGGGGCGTGCGGAGCGAGGAGGACGTTCGGGCATTGCTTCGGGCCGGTGCGGACAAGGTCTCGCTGAACACCGCGGCCCTGCGCGAGCCGGCCCTCCTGTCCCGGTGTGCGGACCGGTTCGGCACGCAGTGCATGGTCGTGGCGATCGACGCGAAGCGCCGGGGCGACGATGGCTGGGAGGTCGTGGTCGAGTCTGGCCGCACGCCGACCGGCCGGGACGCCGTGGCGTGGGCGGTCGAGGCTATCGAGAACCACGGGGCCGGGGAGGTGCTGCTGACGTCGATGGACCGCGACGGGACCGGCGAGGGCTACGACCTGGAACTCCTCAAGGCGGTGTCCATGGCGGTGGCCGTGCCGGTCGTGGCCAGCGGGGGGGCGGGATCGGTCGAGCACTTCGCCAAGGCCCTCACCGAGGGACATGCCGATGCGGTGCTCGCCGCGTCCCGGTTCCACTCGGGCGAGCTCTCGATCCGCGAGGTCAAGGAGGGCCTGGCCCGCAGACGGATCCCGGTGAGGCTGTGATGGAGCCGGTGGATCTCGACGCGCTGACGTTCGACGACCGCGGCCTGCTCCCGGCGATCGTCCAGGACGCCGAGAACGACGAGGTGCTGATGCTGGCATGGATGAGCCGGGAGTCGGTGGAGCGAACGCTCGAGGAGGGCAGGACCGTGTTCTGGAGCCGCTCCCGGAACGAGCTGTGGCGCAAGGGCGAGACGAGCGGCCACGTCCAGCACGTTGATGAGGTCCGGGTGGACTGCGACGGTGACGTCCTGCTCGTCCGGGTCCACCAGGTCGGCCCGGCCTGCCACCTCGGCGAGCGAAGCTGCTTCCACCGGGGGCTGTGATGCTGCGCCTGGTCATCCCGAAGGGGTCGCTCGAGGACCAGACCCTCCGGCTGCTCGAGGCGGCAGATCTCCACGTCCGCCGGGGCTCTCCCCGCGACTACCACGGCACGGTGGACGACGAACGCATCGAGCGCATCTCGCTCCTCCGGCCGCAGGAGATCCCGACCTATATCCAGGACGGGCTGTTCGACCTCGGCATCACCGGGCGGGATTGGATCGAGGAGACCGGCGCCGATGTCGAGGTCCTGGCCTCGCTCGAGTACGCGAAGACCGGCACCGGTCGGGGCGTGCGCATCGTGCTGGCCGTTCCCGGCGACCACCCTGCGAACAGCGCGAAGGAGCTCCCGCCCGATTCACGCATCTCCACCGAGTACGTAAACCTCACCCGCCGATACTTCCATGACCTCGGCATCCCGGTGCGCGTCGTCTGGTCCCACGGCGCGACCGAGGCGAAGGTTCCCGAGATCGTCGACGCCATCGTGGACGTGACCGAGACGGGCAGCACGCTTCGGGCCCACGGCATGAAGGTCATCGAGACGCTTCTCGAATCCGAGGTGCTCTTGATCACCAACCGAGCATCGGCGGCCGACCGCGCCAAGCGCGCGGCCATGGACGACATCACGACGCTCCTCCTCGGAGCGCTGCGGGCGGAGGGCCGCGTCCTGATCAAGCTGAACGTGAACGAGGAGAACCTTCGCGCGGTCCTGGACGTTGTGCCGTCGATGAAGTCGCCGACCGTCTCCCAGCTGTCGGATGGGGGGTACGCGATCGAGACCGTCGTGGACAAGGCCACGGTCAACACGCTGATCCCCTTGCTGAAGGCCAAGGGCGCCACCGACATCCTGGAACTTCCGATCTCCAAGATCGTGCCGTAGCTCGGCTTGACATGCCCGCCGATCCACGGGCAGACTCCACATGCGATGTTTGAACGGCGGTTCAACCTCTTGACGAACCCGCCCGTCGGCGTATCCCGGGCATAGGAGCGCCGGCCGGCCGACACCGGCCTGCCGCCACCGAGCCGAAATCAGCAGCCAGCGAACGCGGCTCGCCCATCCCTGTTTCCACCTCGACCGGAGGACGACCATGCGCGATCTCACGTACGACGAACGCCTCCGACGGGAGGCTGCCTGCCTGAAGAGCCACTGGGAGACGAGCCCCAGATGGCGGGGAATCGAACGCACGTACTCGGCTGAGGACGTGATCGGGTTGCGTGGCACGATCACGATCGAGCACACCCTCGCGCGCCTGGGCGCCGAACGCTTGTGGACGCTCATGCACCGGACGCCGTACGTCGCCGCGCTCGGCGCGATGACCGGCGGCCAGGCCGTGGAGATGGTGAAGGCCGGCTTGGACGCCGTCTACGTGTCCGGTTGGCAGGTCGCGGCGGACGCCAACCTGGCCCTCCACACCTACCCCGACCAGAGCCTGTACCCGTCGAACAGCGTGCCGGCGCTCGTCCGGCGGATCAACAACGCGCTCCAGCGCGCTGATCAGATCGCATGGGCCAACGGAGAGACGGGCACCAGGTGGATCGTGCCGATCGTGGCGGACGCCGAAGCCGGGTTCGGCG
>JBIOUU010000086.1:0-2751 GCA_044867345.1 Actinomycetota bacterium | reverse complement strand
CGCAGGGTGGTTGCGGGGGTCGTAGTGGCGGCGCAGCCCCGGCCCATCGACCACTACGAGCGACAGCTTCACGCCGAGGGGTTCCGACTGGTGGCGGGAGTCGACGAGGCCGGCCGGGGCGCGCTGGCGGGCCCCTTGGTGGCCGCCGCGGTGATCCTCCCCGAGCTCTTCGATCCGGACGGTCTGGCCGACTCCAAGGTCCTCTCGCCCGGGCAGCGCGAGGACTGGTTCGGGCGCATCCGATCGGTGGCGGTATCCGTGGCGGTGTGCCGGGCGTTCCCGCGACGCATCGACCACCGCGGCCTCCACGTGTCCAACCTGGCCCTGCTTCGCGCCGCCATCCGGTCTCTCGACGTCTGCCCCGACTTCGTGTTGACCGACGGATTCGTCCTGCGCGGGGTGCGGCTCCCGCACCTCTCCATAAAGAAGGGTGACGCCGTCACGGCCTCGGTGGCCGCCGCATCCGTGATCGCCAAGGTCACCCGCGACCGGATCATGGACCGGTACCATCGGCGTTTCCCCCAGTACGGCTTCGACCACCATCGCGGCTACGGCACCGCGTCGCACCGAGCAGCCATCGCTCGGTACGGCCCTTCCCCCATCCATCGCATGTCGTTCAAGGGGATGACGCTGTACTTCGATGATCCGGAGACCTATCAAAGGCTCTACGCGCGAGCCGGTGTCTCGGGGGACGGGGGAGGCGGCGAGTCGTGAGCGAAGAGGACATCGAGCGCTACGAGGACGACCTGGAGATGCGTCTGTGGCAGGAGTACCGGGACGTCCTTCCCATGTTCATCTACGCCGTGGAGACCGAACGCCGCTTCTACCTGGCCAACCACGTCCAGCTGTCGAAGCACGAAGCCTCGGGCGGCCCCTGGTTCGAACTCGAGCTCACCGACGCCTGGGTGTGGGACATGTACCGTCCTGCCCGTTTCGTCACCCGTGTCCGCGTGGTGACGATTCACGACGTCAACATCGAGGATTTGGCCCACAAGGAACTGGGTCCAGACGAGGCGGGAACGGCCGACCGTCCCGATTTCGGGGACGAGCCCAGCTTGCCGGAGTAGCCCCTCGAGAGGCAGGTCATGTCGGTGGCTGCCGGCACACTTCTCCCTGTGAAAGCGAGGACGGAGCGAAGCGATCTCGGTCGAGCCGGTGAGCATGCCGCGGTAAGCCACTACCTTCGCCGGGGATACCGGCTCCTCGCCCGAAACTGGACGTGCCCCATCGGCGAGCTCGACCTCGTGTTCGTGCGCGGCTCCTTGCTCGTGTTCTGCGAGGTGAAGGCGCGGTCCGGAGATGGGTTCGGGGGGCCACACGAGGCCGTGACCTGGAAGAAGCAGCGGAAGCTCCGGATGTTGGCCGAGGCCTTCCTGGCCGCTTCTGGCGTGACCCCGGACTCCGTTCGCTTCGACGTGGCGAGCGTGTCGGCGGGGGGAGCAGGGCGACAGGACGTGTTCGTGTTCGAAGCGGCGTTCTGAGGGGTCTTCGGCCAGGCCTCTCTTGTTGTCCTAGCGCTCCCGCTGGTGGCGGCGCATGACGGGTGGCCGTGTCGGTGGTGGCCGATACGTTCCATGCCGTGTACGGGCGGGTGTTCGCGGTGGCCGTGGTGGGAGTGCAGGGCCGGGTCATCACGGTGGAGGCGCACGTGGGGCGGGGACTGCCGGCTCTGACGCTGGCCGGGCTGCCCGGAGCGGCCGTCCAGGATGCCCGGGAACGGGTCCGGCCGGCCGTGGAGAGCTCGGGCCTGACGTGGCCCCTGCGCAGAGTGGTCATCAACCTGTCGCCTGCGGGCATCCGAAAAGAAGGGCCGGGGTTCGATCTCCCGATCGCGCTCGGCGTGCTGGCCGCCTCGGCGCAGGTGCCCGCGACGCTGCTGGGCTCCTACGCCTTCTCCGGGGAGCTGTCGCTGAAGGGGGAGCTGGTGCCAACCGCCGGGATCCTGCCCGTGGCGATGGCGGCGGCGGCCGGCCGGCTGAAGGGGGTGGTGGTCCCGGAGTCCAATGCCGCCGAAGCCTCGCTGGTCGAGGGCCTCGACGTGGTGGGGGCGCCGTCGCTCACCGCGGTGGCCGGGTTCCTTCGCGGATCCTGGTCGCCGGCGGCCGAGCCACCACGTCCCCGGGCCCAGAAACAGGAGCTCAGGGAGATCGATCTGGCGGAAGTGCGGGGACAGGGAGTTGCCAGGCGGGCTCTGGAGATCGCCGCTGCGGGCGGCCACAACCTGTTGATGGTCGGTCCTCCCGGGGCCGGGAAGACGATGCTGGCCCGGAGGCTGCCGACCATCCTCCCCGCCATGACCAGGGGCGAAGCGCTCGAGGTGACGCGACTTCACTCCGTGGCCGGCCTGTTGTCCGGAGGTGGGTTGGTCGAAGTGCGCCCCTTTCGCTCCCCGCACCACTCCATCTCCGGTCCAGGGCTGCTCGGCGGAGGGTCCGGGTTCCTCCGGCCCGGGGAGGTTTCCCTCGCCCACCACGGTGTGCTGTTCCTCGACGAGCTCAGTGAGTTCCGCCGTGACGTCTTGGAGGGATTGCGCCAACCCCTGGAGGACGGGCGAGTCATCGTAGCCCGAGCTTCAGGGGCGGTGGAGTTCCCGGCCCGGTTCGCCCTGGTGGCCGCGTCGAACCCGTGTCCCTGCGGTTACGAGGGAGATCCTTACCGGATGTGCCGCTGTCTTCCGTCGAGAGTGCTGGCCCACCGACAACGGTTGTCGGGACCACTGCTCGACCGCGTCGACATCCACCTCTCCATACC
>JBIOUU010000085.1:0-8069 GCA_044867345.1 Actinomycetota bacterium | reverse complement strand
CGGGAGTGCGTCCGCGATCGGTTCCTCACCCTGCGAGAGCTCGAGGACTACCTGGGGCTGATGACGTCGCTGCGATGAGCACGCTCGATGCCCCGCTCATCGTCGCGTCCAACCGCGGCCCGGTGACGTTCGAGCGCGACGATGCGGGCGAGCTGTCCCCACACCGAGGTTCCGGGGGGTTGGTGACCGCCCTGGTGGGAGCCCTCCAGGCCTCCCGCGGGCTGTGGGTGGCCGCCGCGATGTCCGAGGGTGACCGAGAGGTCGTGGCCAGGGACGGCCGGGGATTGGTCGACATGGAGGCCTACGGGTCGCCCTATCGCGTGCGATACCTCGACATCCCTCCGGCCACCTACGACGCGTACTACAACCACGTCTCGAACGGCATCCTGTGGTTCGTCCACCACTACCTGTGGGACACGGTTCGCTCGCCGTCCTTCGACGACGACACCGAACGGGCCTGGGGCGCGTACGTCGATGTGAACCGGACGTTCGCGCAGGCCCTCGCGGACGAGGGCGACCATCAGCGGTCCCAACCCGTGTACCTCATCCAGGACTACCATCTCTCGCTCGTCCCACGGTTCCTCCGGGAGCTGCGGCCCGACGCGCTCATCGCACACTTCTCGCACACCTCCTTCGCCGGAGCGACCTACCTTCGGACCCTGCCGGGCACCATCCGGGACGGGATCATCCGTGGGCTCCTCGGCGCCGACGTGCTCGGGTTCCACTCCCAGGCATGGGCAGAGAACTTCATGATGTCGGCGCGCCTGTTGCAGGGGGTCCGGGCGGATCTGGCGCGATCCCGCATCCTGATCGAGGGTCGCGAGGTCCTTGTCAGGATCCATCCCATCTCGATCGACGCCACGCCGATGCGTGAGACGGCGGCCAGCCCGGAGGTGCGCGAGCTCCGCCGGCAGTTGAACCGGTGGCGAGGAAATACGCGGCTCATCGTCCGGGTCGACCGCTTCGAGCTCACGAAGAACATCGCCCGCGGTTTCCGCGCCTTCGGGCTGTTCCTCCGGCGGCACCCCGACTGGCGGGAGCGAGTGCGGTTCCTCGCTCTCCTCTCGCCGTCGCGCACGGAGGTCCCCGAGTACCGGGCCTATGCCGAGGAGTGCCTGGCCGAGGCGGACCGGGTCAACCTGGAGTTCGGCGACCGGGGATGGCAACCCATCGAGGTTCGGGTGAAGGACGACTATGAGGGCGCGATCGCCGCCTATGGGCTGTACGACGTCCTCATGGTCAATCCGATCTACGACGGCATGAACTTGGTGGCCATGGAGGGTCCGGTCCTGAACCGGCGACATGGCGTCCTCGTGCTGTCGAGGAACGCCGGGGCCTACTGGCGCCTGGGGCGTTACGCGGTGGCCGTGAACCCGTTCGATCTCGGCGAGATGGCCGAGGCGATCGCCGCCGCGCTGGAGATGCCGGCGGACGAGCGGGCCCGACGGGCTCGGGGCCTGTCCAGGTTGGTGCTCTCCAATCCACCGCAGCGGTGGGTCGGCGCGCAGCTCGACGACCTGGAACGCATGCGCCGGCGCCGGGTCGGCGTTCAGGCCAGCTGACGCAGCAGCCTCACCAGCCCCTTCGGCCCTTCCACCACGACGCCGGCCTCGTCCAGGAGCTGCTGGGGCGTCTCCTCTCCCCGGACAGCTACCTTGACGGCGAGCAGGCCATTCTCTGCGAGGGAGTCGAGCGCGCGGAAGGCCTCGAGGTCGGCCACGTCGTCCCCGGCGAACAGCGCGGCCGATAGGTGGCTCTCGCCGACCAGGCGCTCCACCGCCCCTCCCTTTCGGGGCCGACCCGCCGGAACGAGCTCGACGACCATCTTCCCCTCGACGACTTCCAGTCCGGCGGACGACGCCACCTCCTCGAGGGCGGCGACCAACTGGATCCTCGCTTGGGCCGGGTCGGGAGCCTGCCGATAGTGCACCGCGATGGAGGCCATCTTGTCCTCCACCCAGGCCTCGGGGACCGCCGCGGCGGCCTCCTGGACCCTGGGCGCCACCACCGCCACGAGCTCCGGGGCGGCCTCCTGCAACCCGTACAGGCCGAAGTACCGGAGCCCCGGCACGTCGAGGAGCGCGGCCACCTCCTCGGAGCGACGACCGGAGATCACGGCCACCACCCGGTACCGGACGACGAGCGCGGTTAGGACCTCCCGTGCTCCTTCGACCGGCTGCGCGTCCTCGGGCCTGGCCACGATGGCCGAGAGCGATCCGTCGAAGTCGAGGAGGATGCCCGCCTCCTCGGCCATGCCTCGGAGGCGGCGGAGGCTACCCGCCTTGCGCGCTCGCGTAATCGGTGCCGAGGTAAATCGCGACCTGGACCTTCTTCTCCACGTTCGTCGCGGTGGCCGGCAGTCGAGAGATCTTCACCTCGAGGTCCTTGAAGAAGTTCGCCGCCAGGGCCTCGGCCTCGATCCGGTCGCCCGCGCTCCGGTAATAGATCGTGGTCACGGCGACCGGGGACGGCGCATCGGTCACCTGCGCAGGCACGTATCCGTATCGCTTCTCGAGCTGCGACGCCGTGGTCGCGGCGAGGCCCGTGACGCCGGCCCCGTTGAACACGCCGATGCGGACGCCCACGATCTGGGGGCTGGGCGTCCCCGACGGCTGGCCGGACGGGCTGGCGCTGGGCGAAGGGGACGAGCTCGAGCTGGCCCCGGGAGGCGCTGCCGCGGTCCCCCCCTTGGGGAAGGCCTGGTCGATCAACACGACCCCCCCCACCACGAGGGCGACGATGAGGCCGAAGCGAAGCGTGCTGGTAGCCAACGAGAAGTAAAAGCTCCTGTCGCTCGGGGGTTCGTGCCTGCCGGACATCGTATCCCGTTCCTCTCCCGCCCGTCCCGAGCCGGCCTAATGCTCGAAGCCGAGCTGGCGGGCGAAGCGCTTGAGCCGCCGACTCTCCCGCAAGCGCCGGAGCCTGCGCACGAGCATGGGGTCGTAGGCCAGGGCCTCGGGTCGATCGATCGCTCGGTTGAGGAGATGGTGATACCGGGCAAGGGAGAGCCCGAACCGCTCCCGGATCTGGCGCTCCTTGGTGCCCGGGTGCTTCCACCACTCGCGCTCGAAGTCCAACACCTGGCGGAGGCGCGGTTCGAGCTCGGGGGCGGCCTCGGGGGGCGGGGCGCTCACGCTCGGAGGCTAACAAGCCCGGCCGACGGTTCAAGCACCCGAGCCCCGCCCGCGCTCAGGAAGCCAGGGTACGGACCTGGCGAAGGGCCACGGTCATGGCCGCCAGGTCGTTCGCATCCTCGAGGGCCACACCCCGCATGAACCTGGACAGGCGGTCGAAGGCCTCCGACCGGCTGTCCAGGAACGCGGCCACGGCCTCGTCCACCGGGCGGTCCCCCGCCTCGTCCAGGACCTTCTCCGCCACGAGGCGCCGGACCAGCAGCAGGTCGTCCTGGACGGCCTGCACCGCCCACCGGTGCCACTTGCTGGGGGCCGGGAGCTCGGCCAGCCTTCCCTCCAGCCAGTCGATGAACAGCGCCTCGCCGACGAGGAAGAAGGCCCGGGCGACTTGGGGAACGGGCTTGCCCGTCCGTTCTGCCACCACGATGACGTTCGGCCCGTGCACGAGGCCCGTTTGGAAGGCGTGCCGCCTGGCCGTGTCCTCCGGCACGCCCTGGTCGACCAACCGCCAGGCATATCGCTCGCGCTCGTGGCGCGATGCCTCGGTGACGACGTCCGGCAAGGCCTCCGAGAGCTGGCGGAACGGCTCGCGGTGGGCCTCGATGGCCCGGCCCAGGCGGTCCGGCATGTTCGCCAGGTACCACCGCGACGTGAGCTCGACCAGTCGATCCACCCCACCGAGGAGGTCGTCGAGGATCGACGGCTCGACTCGCCCCACGAGGGCCTCGATAGCCTCCCACCGCTCGACCGCGCCGATCACGTCGCGGGCCACTCGGTAGGCCCGAACCACGTCGGCAGCCTCCGCCCCGGTCTCGTTCGACAGCCGAGTGACGAACGTGATCCCCTGCGAGTTCACGACGTCGTTCGCCACGATCGTGGCGATGAGCTCGCGGCGCAGCGGGTGCTCCGCGAGCAGCTGGCTGAACCGTTCCACCACGAGCGGCGGGAAGTAGCTCCGGAGGTCCTGCTCGAGGTACCGCGAGTCTGGGAGGGTCGACGCGAGCAGCGCACCGGCCAGGCTCTTCTTCGCGTAGGCGAGGAGCACAGCGAGCTCGGGCCGGGCCAGGCCCCGCCCGGTCCGCCGGCGCTCGCCGAGCTCATCAGTGGCTGGGAGGGCCTCGAGCTCGCGGTCCAGGACCCCTTCGGCCTCGAGTGCCTGCATGAGGTCCTCGAACGCCTCGGTCCTGGAGATCGACTGATCGACCTCCTGGGACAGGATCTGCGCCTGGAGGAAGTTGTCGTACAGCACGTGCCGGACGACGTCCTGCTCGACCGGGTGGAGCAGTTGGTTCCGGTCCTCGAGCGAGAGCTCACCTCGTTGCGTCGCCAGACCGAGGAGGATCTTCAAGTTCACTTCGTGGTCCGAGCAATCCACGCCGGCCGAGTTGTCGATGAAGTCGGTGTTGATCCGGCCGCCGGCGAACGCGTACTCGATCCGGCCTCGCTGCGTGAATCCGAGGTTGCCGCCCTCGGCCACCACGCGGCACCGTAGGTTCTTCCCGTCGACCCGCACGTTGTCGTTCACCCGGTCGCCGACGTCCTCGTGCGATTCGGTCGAGGCCTTCACGTACGTGCCGATCCCGCCGTTCCACAGCAGGTCCACGGGGGCCCGAAGGATGGCCTTGATGACCTCGTCGGGAGTGAGGGCCTCCCCGTCGACGCCGAGCGCGCCCCTGGCCTCTGGCGACAAGGGGATTCGCTTCTCGGTCCGGGGCCACACCCCGCCCCCGTCCGAGATCTTCGACCGGTCGTAGTCGTCCCAAGACGAGCCGGGGAGTTCGAACAGGCGCCTTCGCTCGGCGTGGCCTGCGGCGGGGTTGGGGTTGGGGTCGATGAAGACGTGACGGTGGTCGAACGCCGCCGCCAGGCAGAGCTGGTTCGAGAGCAACATGCCATTGCCGAACACATCGCCCGACATGTCGCCGATGCCGACCACCGTGATCGGCTGGGTCTCCGGGTCGGTTCCCATCTGGCGGAAGTGGCGCTTGACCGACTCCCAGGCACCGCGGGCGGTGATTCCGAGCTTCTTGTGGTCGTAGCCGGCCGAGCCGCCGGACGCGAACGCGTCGGCGAGCCAGTAGCCGTACTCCGCCGCGACCTGGTTCGCCGTGTCCGACAGCGCCGCGGTGCCCTTGTCCGCCGCCACGACCAGGTAGGGGTCGTCCTCGTCGTGGACCACGACGTCGGTGGGGTGCACGACCTTGCCGTCAACGAGGTTGTCGGTGAGGTCCAGAAGGCCGCGCATGAACCGGATGTATTGCCGGCGGACCTCCTGTCGAAGGGCCTCGGGATCCTGCGGCACTCGCTTCAGGACGAACCCGCCCTTGGACCCCGTGGGCACGATCACGGCGTTCTTCACCATCTGGGCCTTCATGAGTCCCAGGACCTCGGTTCGGAAGTCCTGCCGCCGGTCGGACCACCGGATGCCGCCGCGCGCCACCCTGCCGCCGCGGATGTGGATGGCCTCCGCCTCGGTCGAGTACACCCAGATCTCGAACAACGGCATGGGCTTGGGGATCTCCGGGACCATGGCGGAGCGGAACTTGAAGGCGATCGACTCAGCGGCGGGCCGGTAGACGTTCGTCCGAACGGTCGCGTCGACCAGTCCCAGATGGTTGCGGAGGATCCGGTCCTGTTCGAGCGACCGGACCGCGTCGAGGTCCGCTAGGATCTCGGCGCGGAGCGCCTCCACGGCCTGAGGGTCCTGGGGCCGGGCCGGATCGAACTTCAGCTGGAAGAGCCGGGACAGCTTGGCCCCGATGTGGGGGTGCGCCGCGAAGGCGTCGTTCTTGTACTCGGCCGTGAAGCCGGCGTTCACGCGATGGTGGTACTTGCGGTAGGCCCGAAGGACCTCGACCTCGCGCCAGGACAGCCCCCCGGTCACGACCAGCCGGTTCAGCGAGTCCGACTCCGCCTCGCCTCGCCACACCGCCGAGATGGCTTCGGCGATCCGCGCTCCGGACTCGGCCACGTCGAGGGGGCGGCCGTCCGCACCGAGCACGCCGAAATCGTGCAGGAACCGCTCGTCGGCATCCCCCACCAGATGGGTGGGGACCTCCTCGACCACGCGCAATCCGAGGGCCTCGAGCGTCGGGACGAAATCGGACAGCTGGATCTTGCCCCCGAGCTTGTAGAGGCGAACGCGGGTGAGCGTCTCGCTCCCGCTGATCTCGTTCACCAGCCCCACCACGAACGCCTGGCCGCCCGCCTCGAGCTCCTCGAACCGCTCGATGTCGAACGCGGCGATGTCCACGTCGGTGGATGACTTGTAGTAGTCGGGGAACCGAGGGACCCATCGGTCGAACAGCTCGACGCCTCTCCCCGGCCCGTGGAGCTCGATCAGGCGCTCGCGCAAGCGATCGTCCCACGTCTGCGCGAGGCGGACCACCTCTTCCTCCAACTCGACGAACGAGACGTCCGGTACCTGGCCGAAGCCGACGTGGACCGTGAAGTGCATGCCGGCCAGCTGGCTCTCGCCGAGCGAGAGGTGGTAGTCCACGCTCGAGCCCTTGAACCGCCGGACGAACAACTCCTGGAGCTGTTTTCTGAGCTCGGGGTTGAACCGATCCCGGGGCAGGGCCACGAGGATCGACACGCTCCGCCCATACAGGTCCCGCCGGATGAACAGCCGGACCTGGCGCTGCTCCTGGAGGTGCAGGAGCCCGATGACGGACGTCTGGAGCTCCTCGGCCGTCGCGGCGAACAGCTCGTCCTTGGGAAAGCTCTCGAAGATCGTGACCACGGTCTTGTAGTCGTGGGAGCCCTCGATGAGGTCCTCGGCCTCCAGGATCTGCGTCAGCTTTCGGTGCAGGACCGGGGTCCTGGCAGCCGGCTCCATGTACGCCTTCGATGTGAACAGGCCGACCATCCGCAGCTCCCCGACGATCCGGCCTTCTGGGGAGACCCGCCTGACGCCGATGTAGTCCATCCGGGCCCTGCGGTGCACGGTCGAGGGCCGGTTGGTCTTCGAGTAGATGAGGAGGTCTCCGCCTTCGATCCGGGCCCGCAGGTTCGGCTCGATCCGCGTCAGCGGCACCGGCGTGTCGTAGGAGGACCATCCCGGTTTGGAAAGGATCCCTAGGCCCGACTCTGGAACGGCATGCAGCGCACGTCCTTCGGGCGTTTCGATCATCTCGTACTCGCGGTATCCGAGGAAGACGAAGTTGTCCTGGAGCAGCCATTCCAGGAACGCGACGGTCTCCGAGACCTCTTCCTCGCTGTACAGCACCGAAGCGGCCTTCGCCGTGACCACCATCCGCCCCAGGCGGTCCTGCATCGTCCGGAAGTCCCGGACCGCCAGTCGCACGTCGCCCAGGACGCCCCGGACGGCATCCTCGAGCTCGACCAGCTCGCCGCGCTCCAGGCGATGGTCGACCTCCCAGTGCATCACCGATTCCGGGGTGGAGGACTCACGAACGTGCACGACCCGCTCGATGTGTCCCTCGGCATCGCGCTTGATCCCCATGACGGGGTGGATGACGCGGCGGACCGACAGACCTCGGGCCCGCAGCTCCTCGTTCACCGAGTCGAACAGGAACGGCGAGTCCTCCGAATTGGTCTCGACGACCGAGCCGAGCGTCTGGTAGCCGCCCTCGCCGAGCGTCGGGTTGAAGGCCCGGACCGCGACCTCATGCGATCGTCGGCCATCGGCGAGCCGGAACGCCCCCAACACCTGCCCGACGAGCTCGTCGGCGGTGACCCCAGAGAGGTCCTCGGTGGACAGGCGGCGGGTGTAGCGGCGGGCGAACTCGCGCACCGCCTCCACCCGCTCAGGAGGGACGTTGCCCTCGACCTTCTCCAGGACCTGGTGGACGACGGGGCTCTCGTCCGTTGGGGCCTGGTCGGTGACGCTCACAGAGACATCGTACCGGCGGGCGGGGCGCGGCCCGCCCACATGCCGCCCTATGGGCAGCTCGCCCGGGCGCTGTCCGGGTC
>JBIOUU010000084.1:0-10049 GCA_044867345.1 Actinomycetota bacterium | reverse complement strand
TCTTCCCCGAGGACGTCGGCGAGGTCGTGACCGACCTGCTGAAGGAGTTCTTCCCCGACGTCGTGGACGTGAACTTCACGGCCAAGATGGAGGAGGACCTCGACGAGATCGCCGAGGGCACGCTGCGGTGGGTCCAGGTCCTCGATGAGTTCTACGGCCCGTTCGAGCGGCTGCTGGAGAAGAACGAGGGCGAGATCCAGCGGTTCGAGGAGGTGCTCGACGAGACCTGCCCATTGTGCCCGCAGGAGGGCAGGAAGCCCGGACAGCTCGTGATCAAGCTGGGCCGGTACGGAAAGTTCATCGGTTGCAGCAACTGGCCGGACTGCAGCTACATCCGCAACCTCGACGGGCAGGAGCGCAAGGAGCCCGAAGTCCTGGAGGAGACGTGCCCTGAGTGTGGGAAGCCTCTGGCCAAGAAGTGGGGACGGTTCGGGCCGTTCATCGGATGCACCGGCTACCCCGAGTGCAGGTACATCAAGCGCGAGGAGCAGAAGACAGGCGTGAAGTGCCCCAAGTGCGGGCAGGGCGACCTGGTGGTGAAGCGAGCCCGGCGTGGGAAGCGCGGGAGCCTCTTCTACGGCTGTAACCGCTATCCCGAGTGCGACTTCACGGTGGGCCAGCGGCCGGTCCCGGACCCCTGCCCGAGCTGCGGCTCGCTCATGGTGCAGCAGAAGGACGGCACCGCGAAGTGCACCAGCTGCGGCACTATCGTTGGGGCCGTGGCCGAGTCAGTCGCGGAGGGGTAGGTGTCGAGCCTCGCCGACGAGGTAGCGGAGCTTCGCGGCACCCGATCGGCGAGCTTCAAGGATCTCCTGACGCGGCCGCCGTTCCCCCGCCTGCTAGCGGCGCAGACGGTCTCGTCCCTCGGAGACTGGGTGGGCTTCGTGGCCGTGGCGTCACTCGTCGCCAGACTGGGCGGGAGTGTCGGCGCGTACGCGGTTGCCGGCGTGATGGTGGCCAGGATGCTGCCGTCCATCCTGTTCGGACCGGTGGCCGGCGCGCTGGTGGACCGGGTGGACCGCAAGCGGATCATGATCACGGCGGACCTTTCCCGGGGGGCGCTGTACGCGTCGATGCCGTTCCTGGGCAAGCTGTGGGCCATCTTCGCCGTTTCGTTCGTGATCGAGTGCCTGTCCCTCCTGTGGACGCCGGCCCGAGACGCGAGCCTCCCCAACCTTGTTCCACGGCGCCAGCTGGCAAACGCGAACTCGCTCGGATTGGTGTCGACGTACGGGACGCTTCCCCTGGGGGGCGCGATCTTTGCCTTCCTCGCCGGCACCTCCGGCCTGATCCCCTACTTCAACCTCCGTCCCGAGTACCTCGCGCTGTGGCTGGACGCGGCCACGTTCGGGTTCTCCGCCCTGATGATCAGCGGGATCTCCATCCCCGCGCCACCCGCTCGGGCCAGGGGAAAGTTCGTCATGTCGAAGGTCTGGACGGATATCGGCGAGGGGGTCCGGTTCCTCAGGGAGAACCCGCTCGCCTCGTCCATGACGGTCGGGATCGTCTCGGCATTCAGCGCGGTAGGCGCCGTACTGGCGGTGGGACCGGTCTTCGCTCAGAAGACGCTCTCGGCCCAGGCCACCGGATGGGGGGTGCTCGTCACCTCGTTCGGCATCGGGATGGCCATCGGCATGGCGACCGTGAACAAGGTGGTCGAGTTCGCCGAGCGCGATCGACTGTTCGTGTGGTCGTTGATCGCGGCGGCCGTCACGCTGTGGGTGCTCGCGGCCATGCCGAACATCACGCTGGCGGCCATCTTCACCGTGGTCCTGGGATGCTTCTGCGGGGCGGCCTGGGTCTCGGGCTACGTGCTGTTGCAGGAGAACGTCGCCGACGAGTATCGAGGGCGGACGTTCGGCTCCCTCACGGTCCTGTCGCGGTTCGGCCTGTTCCTCTCGCTCGCGGCGTTCCCGGCGCTGGCCGGCGTGGTCGGGCCCGACCACGAGGTGTTCGTCGGGACGCAGCGGATCGACCTGGCCGGCACGAGGATCGCCCTGTGGGTGGCGGGCGCCGGCGTGATCATCGCGGCCGACGTCACCCGGCGAGGGCTCAAGCGCTTCCGCGTGAGTCGTCCGAAGCCCCTCGCACTCGTGCCGAAGCTGAAGCGGCCGCCGAGGAGGGGCATCTTCGTGGTGTTCGAGGGCGTGGAGGGCGCCGGCAAGGGAACGCAGATCCGCCTGGCCAAGGAATGGCTGGAGTCGCAGGGTCACGAGGTACTGGTGACGCGGGAGCCGGGCGGAACCGACGTGGGTGAGCGCCTCCGCCACCTCCTCCTCGACCACGAGACGGGACATATCGAGCCCAGGACCGAGGCGCTGCTGTTCGCCGCCGCACGGGCCCAACACGTCGCCTCGGTCATCCGACCGGCCCTCGCCGAGGGCAAGGTGGTCATCTGCGACCGGTACATCGACTCCTCCGTCGCCTACCAGGGGTGGGGACGGGGCCTGGGCGAGCAGGACGTGCTGACCCTGAACGTGTGGGCCACGCAGGGCCTGTTTCCGGACCTGGTGATCCTGCTCCACCTGGAGCCGGAAGCGGGGCTCCTCCGCTCGCTCGAGGAACCCGACCGGATCGAGATGGAGTCCGGCGATTTCCATGCCAAGGTATCGAACGCCTACCTGAAGATCGCCGAGGAGCACCCCGAGCGGTTCGTGGTGATCGACTCGAACGCTCCGCCCGAAACCGTCCACGAGCGGGTGAAGGAAGCGCTGGGTCCGGTGCTGAAGGAGCGGGAGGACGTGGATGGCGGCGGTGCCTGAGCCGGTCGTCCTGGACCGGGTCCCAGGACAGGAGGGGGCCATGGCCTTCCTGCGGCAGGCGGCCGTACGGCCGCACCACGCGTACCTATTGGCCGGGCCGGAGGGATGCGGGAAGCAGTTGGCGGTGCGGGCCTTCGCCGCGGCGCTGCTGTGTGCGCGGGGCGGGTGCGGGGAGTGCCGGGATTGCCGGCTGGCCCTCGACGATCGCCACCCCAACGAGTTCCTGGTCGAGCCCGAGGGGCGGGACATCCACGTTGACACGATCCGATCCGAGGTCTGGCACCCCGCGTACCGCACGGCGCCGGAGCTGGGGAAGAAGGTCTTCGTGATCAAAGAGGCGGACCGGCTGAACCCGGCCGCCGCCGACACGCTCCTGAAGGTGTTGGAGGAGCCGCCCGCCGATTCCGTCATCGTGTTGCTGTCGGCCCGGCCGGACGAGCTTCCGGAGACCGTGCTCTCGCGGTGCCACGTCGTGACGTTCCAGCCGCTGGCGGAGCGTTTCGTCGCCGACACGCTCGCGTCGGAGGGTGCCGATCCCTCCCGTGCCCTCCTGGCCGCCCGGCTGGCCGGGGGCAACCTCGGCCGGGCCCGGCGCCTTGCCACCGGGCCCGATGGGCTCATCTTCCGCGACGTGGGAGCGGAGGCCATCCGCCTGTCCGCGACGGGGGCTCGGGGTGCGCTCGATGCCGCCGACGTGGTACTCGAGGCGGCCGAGGCCTATCGCAAGGGCCTGAAGGACCAGCTCGAGGTGGACCTCGCGCCGTTCCTGGATGAGCGGGGAAGGCCGGAGGAGGCGTACCGGGGGGCGATCCGCCGGCTGGAGGAGCGGCACAAGCGCCGGGTGAAGCGGGCCGAGCGGGACTACGTGGACTGGGTGCTGCTCGGGGTCTCGTCCCTGCTGCGGGACCGGGTCGTCGCCGGCGTGGGCGGCGGGGGGGAGCTCGCGATCAACCTCGACCTCCAGCCTGACCGGGGGCAGACACCGGGGCAGCGGGAGGACCTCGCGGCCTCGGCGCGGGGCCTGGCCGCCGTCGAGGAGGCCAGGGCCGCCCTGGCCGAGGAGCTGAACCTCAATCCACGGCTGGTGTTGGAGCGGGCGTTCCTTCAGCTCGCCGAGGCCACCGCGTAGCGCGGCCACCCGCCCGAAGTGGTGCTGGCATCACTGTCGGCGCTGCGTGGCGGTGAGACAGTTCGGGTGGAGGATGATGCGCGGATGACCGTTCGAGTGCTCATCGTGGATGACCAGAAGCCCTTCCGCCAAGCCGCGAGGATGGTGGTCGACGCCACCGACGGCTTCGAGGTCGTCGGTGAGTCCGAGACCGGCGAGGACTCGATCGAGAAGGCCGGGTCGCTCGAGCCGGACTTGGTGCTGATGGACGTCAACCTGCCCGGCATCAACGGCCTGGACGCCACCCGCAAGATCCTCGAGGGCTCGAGCGCTCGGACCGTGATCCTCCTCCTGTCCACCTACGAGGAGGACGAGTACGCGCCCCGGGCTGCCGAGTGTGGCGCGGCCGCGTACATCCCCAAGTCGGCCTTCGGCCCGGACCGGCTGGAGTCGGCCTGGGCCGCGGCTACCGCGAGCTGATCGGGACGGTCCCGGCGACGCTGGCGCCAGCCCCGGGCGTCGAACGAACCTCGAGCGTTCCCCCGATCGCCTCCAGCCGGTCGGCCATCCCCTGAAGCCCGGTTCCCCGACCCGACGCGGCAGGGTCGAAGCCCGCGCCGTCGTCGGAAACCTCGAACCGCAGGCGCCCGTCCGTCGCGGCCAGGATCAGGTTGACGTGCGACGCGCCGGAGTGCCGAACGGCATTCTGCATGGCCTCCAGGCAGCAGAAGTAGACGGTCGACTCGATCTCCTGGGGATAGCGCGACACGTGATCCGTCTCGACTTCCACCGGGATCGGTGACTTGCGGGCCTGGGCGGCCAGGGCCTCGGGAAGTCCCTTGTCGGCGAGGAGCGGTGGGTAGATCCCTCGCGCCAGATCCCTCAGGTTCTCCAGTGCCTCGCCCGCTTCGAGCTGGAGCCCCGCAAGCATGGCCTCTGCCTTCGCGGGGTCCTTCGTGGCCATGGTCTGGGCCAGGCGAAGTTTCACGGCCAGGGCGACCAGCTGCTGTTGCGCCCCGTCGTGGATGTTGCGTTCGAGGACTCGGGCCCGCTCGTCCTGCGCCGTCACGATCCGCTTGCGGGACGAGCGGAGTTCCTCGATCAACCGGACATTGCGCAATACCAGGCCTGCCTGGGCGGCCAGGTCTCGCACGAGCTTCGCGGTCGCCGGGTTCATCGGATCGCTCGGCGGCATCTCGACGGAGAGGGCGCCGAGCAGCTCGCCCTGGTGCCGGACCTCCACCGCGTGCTCGCCGTCGAAGGACGGCAACTCCTCGCCGGACATCGACTTATTCGGCCGTGGCGCCTCGCCTTGGGGCCACACCGCGGTGGGGCGCAGCTCGCGTCCGACCAGCAGCCACACGGTGGCCCGCCCGGCGCCGATCCCTTCGCCGAGGATCGCCGCCATTCGCGACAGCACGTCGTCCGCCGAATACGTCTCGGCCATCCGCTCCGAGAACTCGGTGAGGATCTCGTACGGGGTGGCCCGGCCGCCGTAGACGACACGATCGGCGATTCCCGCCGCCAGACGGCGAAGGGGCGTGAACAGCAGCCCCACCGCGACGCCCGCCGCGAGCAGGGCGACCGGGTGGTCGGACACCGGCCCTACCAGGAGTCCGCCGATGACGGCGATGGCCACCAGCCCAACCGCGGTCATGCCGATGACCAGGATGGCGAAGACGAGGGTCTTCTTCACCACGATGTCCAGGTCGTACAGGCGGTACTTGAGGATGGCGATGCCTGCCGCCACGGGGATCCCGATGCCGATCGTGGCGAAGAACAGGATGAAGGACAGGTCGTTGATGGCCCGGGTCTGGTTGGGCTTCATGCCGATGCCCGTGAGGAGCGTGGTCAGGAAGAAGACGCCCGCGATGCCGGCGACGTAGGCGAGCCACCGGATCTGCTGTCGCTCCTCACCCCGCGCTCGTCGGAACCGGACCACCAGGGCGACGATCGCAGCGATGCCTCCGAGCAGGATCCCAAAGCCGGCGACCCACAGGACTGGAGTGAGCACGGCACCGGCTCCGGCTAGTCCGGTCGGGTTCGGGACGTGCGTCCCTGGGCCGATGTCCAGCCGCCCGGGTTGCAGGGCCACCGCCAAGGCGGCGATGAGATCCGCGATCACGATGGCGGGTGCGAGGAAGCGCCAACCGGCGGAAGCTCGGCCCGTCGGGAACAGGACCAACAGCAGGAGGAGCGGGACGAGGAAGGGAACGATCAGCCAGTTCGAGATCCATGCGGCCGCGAGGGCGAAGGGCAAGGCGCCCGGATTCGTCAGGTAGTGGTACGTGGCGTACTCGCTCGTGAATCCCTGCGACACGAACAGGATGGCTGTGGCCATCATCAGCCAGCCGATCGAATTGCGTGGGTTTCGGGAAGCGAGCAGCGCTCCAACCGTCGTGTAGCCCAACAGCATCGCCACGGCCAGCGGGACGAACGTCGCGCCGCCCTCCTCGTAGTGCCAGTTGGCGGCCGTCAGCGTGAGGGTGGCCACGAGCAGGAGCATCGCTGCCGCCCACAGGATCCACGGCGACCGGCGGGCCCGAGCGCTCACGACCCGATCTCCCGGGCCCGCGCGGGGACCGACCCGCGGACGGTCGTCCCGTGGGCCGGCCGTGAGTCGACCTCCAGTCGCCCCCCGATCGCCTCGAGGCGGTCGGCCATGTTCTGCAGGCCCGAACCCCGTGGTGTGGAAGCCGGGTCGAACCCGCTCCCATCGTCGCTGATCTCGAAGCGCAGGCCGTCTTCCTCCTGTGCGAGGTGGATCACGGCGTTACGTGCTCGGGCGTACTTCGCGACGTTCTGGAGGGCCTCGAGAGCGCAGAAGTACACGGCCGCCTCCACCTCGGGCGGATACCGGCCGACGCCGTCACCGTCGACGTCGATGGGGAGTGGCGACTTGCGAGCCTGCGACGCGAGGGCCACGACCAAGCCCTCGTCGGCGAGGAGCGGCGGGTAGATCCCACGGGCGAGGTCTCGGAGGTCTTCCAGGGCTTCGGCGGTGGCCGCCTGGAGGCGGTGAAGCAGCTGCCGCTCCTTCTCCGGTTCCTTGCCGACCATCGACTCGGCCAGCCTGAGTTGGACCGAGAGGGCGACGAGCTGCTGCTGCGCACCATCGTGGATGTTCCGCTCGATCTTGCGCCGTTCCTCGTCCTGCGCCGTCACCAGTCGCTGCCTGGACTCCCGCAGCTCCTCGATCAGCCGGACGTTCCGGAGCACCAGCCCGCCTTGCGCCGCGACATCGTGCGCGAGCTTGGCCCGAGCCGGATTCATGGGATCGGTCGCCGGCATCGCGAGCGTCAACGCCCCCAGCAGCTCACCCTGGTGTCGCACGGGGAACGCGTGGTCGGCGCCGGCGAGATCCGGGAGATCGTCACCGATCAGGCGGATCCGCGAGGACCCGCCGTCGGCCTCATCCGGCCACGACGCGGCCAGTCGGATCTCGGTCCCCACCCGGAGCCAGACCGCGGCTCGCTCGGCGCCGCAGCCCTGCCCCAGGATCTCCGCCATCCGGGGCAGCACGTCGTCCGTGGAGTACGTCCTGGCCATCCGGTCGGAGAACTCGGACAGCACCTCGTACGGGGTGGCTCGCGTGCCGTACACGACCCGGTCGGCGATCCGGCCGGCGAACCGTCGGAACGGCCAGACCAGCAGGCCGAGCGCCAGGCCGAGGAGCACCGATCGGAGCGAGATGCCCGAGCCGATCCCGAGCGCGAACGTCGGCAGGAGCGCGATCGCGGCCAGGCCGGTCGCCGTGATCGCGAGGGCGATGAGCCCGAACATCACCGTCTTCTTCACCACGATGTCGAGCTCGTAGAGCCGGTACTTGAACGCGGCGATGGCGCAGGCAGTGGGGATGCCGACCATCAGGATGACGAAGAAGGAGATGAACAGGGCATTGCCGATCGGGTCGTTCTCGGGTGCGTGGATCCCGGCGATGACTCGGACCAGGCCGATGGCCAGGCCGGTCAGGGGGATGATCAGGGCGGCGGCTCCCACATAGGCCAGCCACTTGATCTGCTGGCGCTCGTCGCCGCGGGAGCGGCGGAACCGGAGGATCAATGCGACGGCCGAAACGAAGCCGCCGAGCAACACCACGAGGCCCGCCCATGTCGTGACGGCCTCTACCGTTACCCTCCAGGCAAGCGGCAGTCCGATCGGGTTGTCCACCCGGCTCCGGATCTCGGTGAAGCCGCTGCTGAGCGGCCCTGGCGTGAGCCCGAACGCCGCGACGTTCACGACGATGGCCGCGAGAAGCGCCCAGAGAACCGGCCGCCATCTCTTGGATGGGACCCGGCCGTCCGGGAACAGGAGGAACAGGAGTGGCAGCGGCAGGAGCACGGCCGGGGCACCCACCCTGTTCACCCAGGCAGAGAGGGTCGCGGCGGGGAGCGGCCGAACGGCCTCGTCCAGGGCGTACCGGGCGTACTCGCCCGCGAGCCCCGAGAGGGCGAAGGCGAATGCAACCCAGCACAGCAGCCAGCCGATCCGGTTGCCCTGCCGCCGCGAGACGATGAGCGTCCCGACGCTCGCGAAGCCCATCACGGCGACTGGGGCAACGATGTAGCTGAAGGGATCGGATTCGTCTGTCTTCGCCACGATCGAGATGACGATCGTCCCGATCAGGGACGCGGCCGTGATCCCCCACGCCGCCCACGCCACCCAGGACGCCGCCCGCTGCCGCCGCACGCCGGCCGGCCCGGCCGCCTGCGTCGTGCTCACCGCCATGGCCTGATTCTGGGCCGGGGAAAGGCCGGGGGAAAGGGTGGGTTCCGCCCGGACGAGGCCGGCTCCACCACCTCGCGGGGGGTGCTGGCATCATCTCGTCTCACGCGTCCTGAACCTGCCGGTTCTCGTGGCCTCATGCTCGTGCCTCGCGAGGCCGGGGCATACGCTCGGAGCATCGACTGGAGGTGGTTCCCGTGATGCGGAAGATCCTCGTCGGGACCGATACCACAACATCGGCGGACATGGCGGTCAGCGCCGCCGCCGAGCTTGCGGGAGAGCGTGAGGCGGAGCTGCTGGTCCTGTACGTGCGCCCGGACGACCGGGCGACCGAGGCGGCCGATCCGCGCAAGCCCGCCGATCCGCAGCGGTACCTGGCACGGATGACCGAGCGCTTCCCAACGATCCGGGTCCGGAGCTGGAGCGAACTGGGCGATCCCGCCGAGCGCATCCGCGAGGTGGCCGCGGAGGAGCGCGTAGACACGATCGTGCTCGGGAACAAAGGCGTCCCCGGGCCACGATGGCGCGTCCGGGAGAGCGTCCCCAACCTGGTGCTGCGCCACGCCCCCTGCTCCGTGTTCATCGTGGACACCAGGGCGGCTCAATAGCGATGCGCCTCGACGACAGCTTCAGGCGTGCTCCGTTTCGCGCAGGAACGCCAGGACGGCCATGACCCGACGGTGTACCTCGGTCTCCTCCGTGAGGCCCAGCTTGTGGAACAGGGAGTTGATGTGCTTCTCGACGGCTCGTTCCGTGAGGAACAGGGACTTGGCGATGGCGGCGTTGTTCTTGCCCTGGGCCATCTGCCCCAGGACCTCGCGCTCGCGCTCGGTGAGCTGGGCCAGGGGCGAGTGAGCGACCCGGTCCTTCCTCGCCACGAGGGCCTCGACCACCTTGGGGTCCAGGACCGAGCCGCCCCGGGCAACCTCGTTCAAGGCCCGCACCAGCTCGTCGAGGTCGGCGACGCGCTCCTTCAAAAGGTAGCCCAGGCCGGCCGCGCCGTCCTTCAGCAGCTCGTACGCGTACTCTTCTTCCGCGTACTGCGAGAGCACGACGACCCCGATCTCGGGGTGGTCGGCCCGGATCTTGCGCGCCGCGTCGATCCCCTCGGTCGTGTTCGTCGGCGGCATGCGGATGTCCGTCAGTACCGCGTCGGGACGGTCCCGGTCGACGGCGGTCATGAGCTCGTCGTAGGTGGAGGCCATCGAGACGAGCTCCACCTCTCCGGAGGCCGAGAGCAGCGCCGCCGTCCCCTCGCGAACCAGGTAGTTATCCTCCGCGAAGACCACGCGTACCATGCGGGAATCGTACAGGCGTTGAGGGGGCGGGCAGCGTGAGCATCCGGGTCGTGTTGGGCGAGGACAACGTCCTGGTGCGTGAGGGCGTGCGCGCTCTGCTCGACTCCTTCGAGGACATCGAGGTCGTCGGCGTGGCGGCGGACGGGCCGTCGCTCC
>JBIOUU010000083.1:0-9795 GCA_044867345.1 Actinomycetota bacterium | reverse complement strand
CCACCTCCTGCAGTGCGACGCGGACCGACTCGTCCTTCCTGGTCGGCACGTTCTTCCCCACGAAGTCGGCCCGGATCGGCAATTCCCGATGTCCCCGATCCACCAGGACCGCGAGCGCCACCGAGGTCGGCCTGCCGAAGTCGACCAGGGCGTCCATCGCGGCGCGGATGGTCCTGCCGGTGAACAGGACGTCGTCGACCAGCACGACCGTCTTGCCGGTGATGTCGAAACCGATCCTGGTCTCGTGGACCTCTGGGGCTTCGGCTCGCATGCCGATGTCGTCCCGGTAGAAGGTGATGTCGAGGACCCCCACGGGGACCTTCGCCCCCTCGATCCTGGCGATCTCGGAGGCCAGGCGGCGGGCCAGGTCGTCGCCGCGGGCGGCGATCCCCACCAGGGCCAGGCCGTCGGCTCCCTTGTTCCGCTCCAGGATCTCGTGGGCGATCCTGGTGACCGCCCGCCGGATCTCGCCCTCGTCCAGCAGGCGGGCGGGGGCCATCATGAACAAGCGCCCGGCCGCGGCTGCGGCAGGGCGCACCTCTGGAGCAGCATCCTCTGTTCCTCCCTTCCCGGCCTCTCGGGACCGGACTTAAAGGGGAAGCTCGGCCCGTAGGATACCGCGTGGACCGAGCATCGAGGGGAGGCGAGGGTGAACCTCGGCCCGGAGCCGCTCATCATCCCCTTCGGCCTTCGCCCCCTCTCCCCTCTCTGGCTGAGCCGGGCCTCTGGGGACGCAAAGCGCGCGGGGAGGCCCTACACTAGGGGCGTCCGCAAGGAAGGTGAGGATCCATGAGCTTTGGACCTGAGTGGTTCGTTGTCCTCGGGGTCATCGTGCTGCTGTTCGGCGCGAAGAAACTCCCCGAGCTGGCGCGCTCGCTCGGCCGCTCCACCAGCGAGTTCAAGAAGGGCATCAAGGAGGGTTCGACCGACACGGACGAGGCCGGCGCCTCCGCCCCCAAGGCGGACGCCACCCCGGAGGCTCGAACCGAGGATCCCTCCCAGTAGCCGCCCCTTCAGCCGCCCTCTGAGCTGGAGGCCGGAGGCGTCGTCGGCATGGTCCGGGCCGGTGGGCACGTCCCCCCCTCGTAAACGCGCTTGGCGTTCGGCGTGTTCATGACGAGGTATGAAGAGGGCCGTGCAACTCCAGACCGAGCCCCGCACCCCTCCAACCGCCCCGGGCCCCGATTTCGAGGGCTTCTTCGCCCAGCACCGCATCGGGTTGTTCGGCGCCCTGTGGTTGGTGGCCCGGGACCGGCACGAGGCTGAGGAACTCACGCAGGACGCCTTCGTCAAGGTGTGGGAGCGGTGGGACCGGGTTCGGGAGCTCGACGACCCCGTCGGATACCTCTACCGGACCGGCATGAACCTGTTCCGCAACCGCCGGCGCCGGGTCGCGCTCGCCGTCCGCCGGGTCGTCCGCCTGGCCTCGCCGCCGGACGACGAGATGCGAACGATCGACGATCGCGACGCGATCGTCCGGGCCCTCGGACGGCTGACGCCGGCGCAGCGAGCCGCGCTGGTCCTGATCGACCTGGTCGGCCTCACCTCCCAGGAGGCCGGTCGCGCGCTCGGCGTCCGGCCCTCGACCGTCCGCGTGCTCGCCGCGCGGGGACGGACGACCCTTCGCCAAGAGATCGGAGGCATCGATGGATCCCCGTGACCTACTGGAACGGGCCCGCATGCGGGCGCCGGCTCCTCGGATGACGCTGATCGATCTGCACCGCCGGCGCGAACGGCGGCAGCGGATCCGCCGGGTCGAGGCCGGTGCCGTCGGCCTGGCCCTCGCCGTGGTGGCCGCGGGGACGGCGTTCGTCGGCCTCCGAGAGCATCGGGCCCCCGGCCCGGCGGAGCGAGGGCAGCCCAGCGTGAACCTGCCGCCGGCCACCACGCCGCTTCCGGTGGCCCAGCCGGGCCAGTACTACTACACGCGGGTCCACCTGGTCGGAGAGTGTCCGGCTGGGCAGGAGCACTACTGCGGCGGCACCGACGTGGAGCTGGCGGCCACGTTCTGGTGGGAGCCCGACGGATCAGGCCGGATCGAGACGGATCGGGTACACAACTACGGCATCCACGCCGGCACCTTCGGTCCGACCGAGTTCCCCAACCCGAACGGGATCGATGTCTCGAACTTCCCCACCGAGACCGCGCAGCTGACCCAGTTCCTGCTGGACCGGAGCGCCCCCGACGGCGCCTCGCCGGCCCCGCTCGTCACCCCGCCGCCGGACGGAGCGCCGAGGGACGGGCAGATGTGGCGGGCCATCACGGACCTGCTCGAGGACCCGCACGTGACCCCGACGGTGCGCGCCGCGTTGCTCGACGTGGCGGCGGGCCTCCAGGGCGCGCGGCTCGAGCTGGGCGGGGTCGACCCCGTCGGGCGAGAGGCGGAGGTCGTGGTCTTCGGCAACTGGGGCGGCGAGCTGATCGAGCGCCTGTACGTCGACCCCGCCTCCCACGACCTGCTGGCGATCACGTGGAAATCGGAGATCTCCGATCAGCCGTTCCAGTACTACGTCGTGGAGCGCGCCGGCGTGAGCGAATCTCGCTCGCAGGCGCCGACCGACGCCGAGTCGATCCCCGCGCTGGGCTCCCCGTCCCCCACGTTCCAGCCGGGGCGGGAACACTAACCACCGGCCCCTCCGGCCGGGGCCGGCGGAGCTAGCCTGCGTCGGACGGAGGCGCGTCGAGCGCCTCCGTCCGCTCCCGCACGATCCGGCCGAGGATGCCGTTCACGAACCGGCTGGAGTCCTCCGTCGAGAGCTCCTTCGCCGCCTGCACCGCCTCGTCGATGGCCGCGCCGGCCGGCGTGTCCGGCCGATGGAGGAGCTCGAAGCAGGCGATCCGAAGGATCGTGCGATCGAGGGAAGCCATCCGGTCGACCGTCCACTCCTCCGCATACTGACCGATGAGCTCGTCGATCTCCGAGCGGTGCGCCGCAACACCCTCCACGAGCTCCCGGGCGAACGGGTCGACCGACTTGCCGGCCCGATCCCAGTCCTCCAGGACGAGGTGGGGATCCGCGCCGGTGACGTCGGCCTGGTACAGGATGTCGAGGGCCCGGCGCCGGGCCTGCCTGCGCGAGGCCACGGCCTCACTTCACCCGCTCGATGTAATTCCCCGTGCGGGTGTCGACCTTGATCCGCTCGCCCTCCTCGACGAACAGCGGCACCTGGACCACGTGCCCCGTCTCCAGCGTGGCCGGCTTCATCACGTTGGTCCGCGTGTCTCCCCGGACCGCGCCTTGGGTCTGTGTCACCTTCAACGCCGCCGAGGCGGGGAGCTCGACGGCCAGGGGGCTGCCCTGGTACTGGGCCACCGTGGCCATCGAGCCCTCGGAGAGGTACCGAGCCATGTCTCCCACGATGGCGGCGGGGACGTTCACCTGCTCGTAGGTCCCGGTGTCCATGAACACGAAGCCATCCCCGCCTCGATACAGGAACTGCATCTCCCGTCGATCCACGATGGCCAGGCCGACCTTGACGCCGGCGTTGAACGTTCGCTCCACCACCGCGCCGGTCCTCACGTTCCGGAGCTTCGTTCGGACGAAGGCTCCGCCCTTGCCCGGCTTCACGTGCTGGAACTCGATCACCTGGAACAGGGTGCCGTCGAGATCCAGCGTCATCCCGTTCTTCAGGTCGTTGGTGGAGACGCTCACGTCGCTCCTCGCGGTGGTCCGGGTGGTCCGGCCGACCCAGTCTACGATTCGGACCCTCGCATCACGCCGGGAAGAGGTCCTTGCGGGCCCGCGGGAGCGCCCGGCCGCCGTCCTTTCTCACCTCGACCATGTCCTCGATGCGAACCCCGCCCACTCCCGGGAGGTAGACGCCCGGCTCCACGGTCACCACGGCGCCGGCCGGCAGTGCGTCGTCGCTCCCCCGGCGGAGGCGAGGGCCCTCGTGGATCTCGAGCCCCACGCCGTGGCCGAGCCCGTGGGTGAAGTGCTCGCCCAGGCCGGCCTCCTCGATCACCGAACGGGCCGCGGCGTCGACCTCGGCTCCGGTGGCCCCCACTCGCACGGCCTCGATGCCGGCCTGCTGGGCCGTGCGCACCAGGTCGTGGACGTCGCAGAGCCGCGCTGGCGGCTCGCCGAACGCCACGGTCCGGGTCATGTCGGCGTGGTATCCATCCACCAGGGCTCCGAAGTCCATCTTCACCACGTCGCCCGGGGAAAGCGGCCGGTCGGTCGGTTCGTGATGTGGCTCGGCCGCGTCCTCCCCGAAGGCCACGATCGTGTCGAATGCCGGACGCTGCGCCCCGGTCCGGCGCATCTCGGCCTCGAGCTCGAACGCCAGCTCGCGCTCGGTCATCCCGTCGCGCAGCCTCCCCACGACGGCATCGAAGGCGTCGTCGGTCGCGCGCTGGGCTCGCTCCAGGGCCACGAGTTCATCCGGGTCCTTCACCCATCGCTGGCGTTCGACCTCGCCCCCCACCGGGACGAGCTCGATCCCCTCCGCCGAGGCCCGGAGCTCCTCGTAGGAGCGGAACGTGACCCCGTCGGATTCGAACCCAAGCCGCCTCACGCCGAAGCGCCGGGCGGCCTGCACCGCCGGCTCGAGGAACCTGTCCAGGTACGTCAGCCGCTCCAGGTCGGGGACCTCGTGGCGGGCCTGCTCCGTGTAGCGGCCGTCGGTCAAGAACGCCGCGTCGCCGGGGGTGAGGAGCAGTTGGCCGTTGGACCCGGTGAATCCCGTCAGGTACCGGACGTTCGGCAGCCGCGTGATCAGGAAGCCCTCCGCTCCGAGCTCGGGCAGGCGAGAGGCAAGGCGCGTTCGCCTCAGCCGGTGATCCACGGCAGCGCCTCGAGTGCCAGGTGATAGCCGCCGGCGCCCGCGCCGGAGATGGTGGCCCGGCACGCGGGCGAGATCACCGAATGCCGGCGGAACTCCTCCCGGGCGTAGATGTTGGTCATGTGAACCTCGATGACCGGTGCGCCGCAGGCCTCCACGGCGTCTCGGACGGCATAGGAGTAGTGCGTGAGCGCGCCGGGGTTCACCACCACGGCGCCGAACCCCTCCCCCGCCGCTGCGTTCAACCAGGCCACGAGGTCGCCCTCGTGGTCCGACTGCCGCCACTCGGCGTCGTGTCCCGCCGACGTCGCGTGCTTGCCCACCTCGTCCATGATCTCGGAAAGGGTCGCCGTCCCGTAGCGATCCGGATCGCGGCTGCCGAGCGTTCCCAGGTTCGGCCCGAACAGGAACAGGACCTTCATCGTCCGGCCCGCCCGTCGTCGGGTCGGGTCATCCGGCCGCCCCCATCTCCTTTAGGACCGTCACGACGACATCCTCGGGGACCTCGTCCGCGACGATGGGACGTCCTACGTCCTCCAGGAGCACGAACCGGATGCCGCCGCGGTACTTCTTGTCCATCCGCATGGCGTCGAGGATCCGGTCGCCGGCCGGGAGCCGCCCGTCGGGCTCCAAGCCGAGGGGATTCAGGGTCCGGGCATGCCGGGCCGACAGACCCGGACGGGCCGTCCCCAACGCCTCGGCCACACGTGCGGCGAACGTCATCCCCACGGCCACGGCCTCGCCGTGAGATCGACCGGAGAACTCGTCGAGGCGCTCCAGCGCGTGGCCCAGCGTGTGCCCGTAGTTCAGGACCAGCCGGGCTCCCCGGTCGCGCTCGTCGCTCCTCACGACCCCGGCCTTCGTGCGGACGCATCGCGCCACCACGTCTTCCATGACGAGCGGATCTCGGGCCAGGACCCCGTCGAGCCGACCGTCGAGGATCTCGAGGAGCGAGGGCTCCAGGGCCAGCCCGTACTTGGCCACTTCTGCCAGGCCCGAACGGAACTCGCGGTCCGGCAGCGAGGCGAGCGTGGCCACGTCGGCCAGCACCGCCACCGGCTGGTGGAACGCGCCCACCAGGTTCTTCCCCTCGGGAAGGTTGACCCCGGTCTTCCCTCCGATGGCCGCGTCCACCTGAGCCGTCAGCGTCGTCGGGACCTGGATGAACCGCACCCCGCGCATGTACGTGGCGGCCACGAACCCCGCGAGGTCGCCGACCGAGCCACCGCCGAGCGCGATCACGACGTCGTCGCGATGCGCCTCCTGCGTGGCCAGCTGGCGGTGAAGCGCCGCGACCGTCTGGAGCGACTTGGCCTCCTCCCCGGCCGGCACGCCGAGGTGCAGGACCCGCAGCCCCAACGGGTCGAGGCCGCCGGCCAGCGTGTCCAGATAGGCCCCCGCCACCGTGGGATCGGCCACCACGAACGCCTTCTCCGCCCCCCCCAGCTCGGGCAGGCGGGTCGAGGTCTCCTCCAGGACGCCCATCCCGACGACCACGTCATAGGTCGAGCCCCCGACGGCCACGCTCACACGGACCACCGGGTCAGCTCCTTCTCGATGGCCTCGGCGACCTCATGGGGCGGGCCGCTCGCCTCCACCACGTGGGCCGCGAACTCGCGGTACAGCGGCTCGCGGTCCCGGAACAGCCGTTCCAGGTCGGCCTCCGCGTGGATCAATGGACGGTCGGCCGACGGCGACACCCGTTCCTTCAGGACCTCCAGGGGCACGGACAGGAACACCACCTCGCCCGTCGCCCGGAGCGTGACCCGGTTGGCCGGCTCGAGGACGACGCCCCCTCCGCACGAGACCACGGAGGGGTCGTGCGCGGCGGCCTCGGTGAGGGCGGCCGCCTCGAGCTCGCGGAAACGGGGCTCGCCCTGCTCCGCGAAGATGTCCCGGACCGACGTGCCCGCGGCCCGCTCGATCTCGCCGTCGAGCTCCACAAACGGGATGCCGAGACGGCCGGCCAGCTCGGGGCCGACGGTCGACTTGCCGGATCCCGGCATGCCCACGAGATAGACGATCATGGCAGGGTCGAGACGTAGCCCTCGAGATTGCGCCGGGTCTCGGGGAGGGAATCCCCCCCGAACTTCTCCAGGACGGCCTGCGTCAGGACGAACGCCGCCGCGGCTTCCCCGACCACCCCTCCCGCGGGCACGGCGCACACGTCCGTTCGCTGTTTGATGGCGACCTCGGGTTTCCCCGTCGCGAGGTCCACGGTGGAGAGTGGCTGGGGCACCGTGGAGAACGGCTTCATCGCCGCGCGGACCCTGATGGGCTGGCCCGTGCTCATGCCGCCCTCGATGCCCCCGGCCCGCATGGAGCTGCGGGACAGGCCGGCGCCCCCCGCCACGATCTCGTCGTGGGCCTCCGAACCCACACGCGCGGCGGTTGCGAAGCCGTCGCCGACCTCGACGCCCTTCACCGACTGGATGCTCATGAGCGCGAGGGCCAATCGAGCGTCGAGCTTTCGATCGGACTGCACGTGGGACCCCAGGCCGGGGGGGCAGCCATACGCGATGACCTCGAAGACCCCGCCGAGGGTGTCCTTCGCCTTTCGGACCCGGTCGATCTCCTCCACCATCGCGGCCGAGGCCTCCTGGTCGAAGCACCGGGCCGGCGAGGCATCCACCTCCTCGAGGTCCTCCGGCCCGGGCAAGGGAGCGCCGTCCGCCACCGCGACCTCCCCGATCCGGACGACGTGGGACAGCACGCGGATGCCCACCTCGGCCAGGAACGCCTTGCACGGGCAGCCCGCCGCGACCCGAGCCGCGGTCTCCCTCGCGCTCGCGCGCTCCAGGACGTTTCGCACGTCGTCGAACCCGTACTTCATGACGCCGGCGAGATCGGCGTGGCCGGGACGAGGACGGGTGAGCTTGTCCCCGGGATCGGCCTCGCCCTCCACGGCCATCAGGTCCCGGTACTTCTCCTCCCACTCCGCGTTCTCGATCGTGATGGCGATGGGGCTGCCGAGCGTGCGCCCGTGCCGGACGCCGGACAGGATCTCGAACCGGTCCCCTTCGAGTTTCTGGCGGCCGCTTCGGCCGTGGCCGTGGCGACGCCTGGCCAGCTCGCCGGCTACCTCCTTCGGTGCCACCGGAACGCCGGCGGGCAGTCCCTCGAGGATGGCCACGAGGGCCTTGCCGTGTGATTCACCGGCCGTGAGCAGCCGCAACATGGACCTCATGATAGGTGAGTGCGGAGGGCGGCCCCGGTTTCCCGGGACCGCCCTCGAACCGGCGACCGCTCCCCCCGTGCGCGGACCGCCGGAGCTCTATTTCTGCGGGCTCGTGCAGAGCGTGAACCCCTCGTCGCCGAAGACGAAGCGAGCGCAGCTCCCGCTGATCGAGACGAGCCTGAAGTTCCCATCGAAGGTCTCACCCTCCGAGACCGTGAACACCGTGCCGTCCACCTCGACTTGGGCCTTGGTGCCGCCCTGGAAGATGTCGAGGAGCACGACCGTGTGGCCGCCCACCGTGGTGCTCTGCCCACCTCCCGGGGTGGTCGGGGTGGGGCTCGGCGTGCCGGTCCCGGTGGGAGGCGGGGCGGTCCCCGTCCCCGTGGGAGGGGGGCTGACGCTGCCGCTCGGTGGCGGAGCTCCCGTCTGCAAGGCCGGTGGGATGGAGAACGGGTCTCGGGACCCGGCCAGGACCACCGGCGGCAGCGTCTCGCGGGGCGTCGGGGTGGGGCTGACGGTCGGAGGCGGCGTCGGGCCGCCGGTCGAGACCGTCGGTGGCGTCGCCTCCTCCTCCCCCCCACCTCCTCGCAGCACATTCAGGTAGAGGAAGGCGAGCAGGGCGACACCCGCCACCGCGCCGAACAGGATCAACGCGCGCCGGTCACGGGGGGAGAGTGCCATGGTCCTAGGCTCCTCCCGCCTCGGTCGGCCCGGGCGCGGAGCCGGGCCCGGCGCTCGTGTCGGTCGTGTAGAACTCCACGCCGAGCTGCATGCTGAGGGAATTCACCGTCGAGCCGAGTGGCGCGGCCCCCCCAGGGGTGATCGAGACGCTGGTCACCTTGGCGGCCCGTGGGAGGGTCTCCAGCCGGAACAGGAACTGGTCCAGGGCGAAGTAGCCGCCGGTCACGGAGATCGAGGTCTGGATCCTCGAGAAGGCCCCCGTGGGATCGAGCTGGGGCGTCCCCGGCGCCACGGTGAAGAAGTCGACGGCCGAGCCGTCGGCCGCGGCGGTCAGCAGCCGGATGAGCGCGGGGAGGTCCGCCGTCGGCGGCACCTCGTTGCTCAGCTTCGCGATCTGGGCCTTCACCTGCGGGGCGTTCGCCTGCGCCTCCTTCAGGCTGGCGAGCTGCGCGCGGAGGGTCGTCTCCTGGGCCTCCGCCGTCGCGAGCTCGTCTCTGGCCTTCGTCACCTCGCTCATCTTCGGGAGCACCAGGAAGAAGACGGCCAGGACCGCGACCACGGCGACGATGGCGCCGGCGATGATGGGTCCCCGGCGGCTCACGGGAGGCCCTTCCCTCGCCTGGTCGCCGCGTCGAGCGACAGGTCGAGCCCGCTGTTGAACGTGTAGATCCGCGAGAAGGGCGCGTCCTCCGTTGCGGAGGTCATCCAGGCGTTGACCCAGCCATCCACCTGCTCCAGCCTGGTCAGCCACGAGGCGAGCGGGTCGGTTTCCCTGACAACGCCGGTGAACGCGATGTTGCCGATCAGGGGTGCGCCTCCGGTGGCCGGCGTCGCCGTGGTTGGCGAGAGCGAGCCGGTCAGGCCGGTGAGATAGGCCTCCGACGGGATGACCTGGGAGATGTCCACGAGCACGGTCGACCAGGACACCTCGTCGACGAACACCGAGTTGACCAGCTCCTGCTTCGCCTCGAGCTGGTTCTGGAGATCCTGGAACCGCTGGAGGTCGTTGACCTGCGCCTGGAGCTGCCGGTTCACGCCCTCCTGGGCCGCGAGGTCGTCCCGGGCACGGGACAGGTTCATGACCTGGAAGAAGTAGAACAGCCCGACCAGCCCGAGCACGATCACGCCGACGATCACGACCACACTCGTGAG
>JBIOUU010000082.1:0-3684 GCA_044867345.1 Actinomycetota bacterium | reverse complement strand
CCCAACGCGCTGTCCGCCGCGAGGATCCTGCTGATCCCGGCGTTCGTGTGGCTCATCGTGGACCGGGACACCACGTTCACCGGACTCGTGTTGTTCGGCGCGGTAGTGGGCACGGACTGGCTTGACGGTTTCGTCGCTCGCCGCACGGGCCAGGTGACCGAGGTTGGCAAGGTGCTGGACCCGACCGCCGACCGCCTGGCCATCGCCGCGGGCCTCGTGGCCCTCGTGGTGCGGGGCGCCTTCCCGCTGTGGGCAGCGCTGCTGATCCTGGTTCGAGACGTGCCCATCCTGCTCGCGGGCGTGGTGCTCCTGCTCACGAGGAGGATACGGATCGAGGTTCGCTTCATCGGGAAGGTAGCCACGTTCAGCTTAGTGGCCGCGATCGGATTGGTCGCGTGGGGGAACCTCGGCTACCCGTTGCCCGCCGCGGCCCGGGCCGTCGGGTGGTGCGGGTATGCGGTGGCCATCGTCGAGTACTACGTGGCCGCCGCGCTGTATGCGGAGGACGTTCGGCGAGGCCTCGAGTCGGGCTCGATGTGAGGTCGGCGCCCGTCGTCGAGATGATAGGTTGAGGTTCAGGTCGACGCACCTACGCCACAGGGAGAGGACCACATGGAGTTCCCTCGAGATCTGCGGTACACGACGGAGCATGAGTGGGTGCGCGACGAGGGGGGCGGCAGGGTGAGGGTTGGGATCACCGACTACGCCCAGGACGCGCTGGGTGACGTGGTCTATGTAGACATCCCCGAGCCTGGGACGGCGGTCACCGGGATGCAGCCGTTCGGCGAGGTGGAATCGACGAAATCGGTGTCCGACGTGTACAGCCCGGTGACCGGGACCATCACGGAGCGCAACCCGCTCCTGGACGAGCGGCCCGAGCTGGTCAACGAATCTCCGTACGGGGACGGGTGGCTGGTCGTGGCGGAGGTGGCGGACCCCTCCGAGCTGGATTCCCTCATGGACGCGGACGCCTACCAGATGTTCCTCAGCCAGGCCGAGGCGGAATAGGACCCTTCTTCCCCAGTTGACCCTTCAACCCAGCTGCGATAACTTCGACCTTCGGTCGAGGCTGGGCCGAAAGGCTCAACCTCGAACCTCAGCAGGAGGTCTCACCGAAGGGGCGACCGAGCTTGTACTGCACGCGATGTGGACATCCGAACAAGGACGGGGCCCGATTCTGCGCCAATTGCGGGGCTCCCCTCCAGGACGAGACGACCGTGGGGATCACCCCGGTCGAGGTGGAGGATGAGGCCGGTGAGGAGTTCCCCTTCCCCGGAGAGGAACTCCACCCCGGACAGGCACTCCTCGTGGTGAAGCGAGGGCCGAACGCGGGCTCGACCTTCCTGATCGAGAACGACGTCACGACCGCGGGCCGGAGCACCGACGGGGACATCTTCCTCGACGACATCACGGTCTCCCGAAAGCACGCTGAGATCCTCCGGGAAGGTACGGAGTTCAGCATCCACGACCGGGGCAGCCTGAACGGAACCTACGTGAACGGTGAGCGGGTGGAGGGGACGAAGCTCGCCACGGGCGACGAGATCCAGATCGGGAAGTTCAAGCTGGTCTTCTTCCAATCGGGAGAGTGAGGGGGGGATGGCCACGCGCACCTACCAGTCGATCGGTGAGGTCCTGGTGTCGGTGAAGACGGAGTTCCCCGATATCACGATCTCGAAGATCCGCTTCCTCGAGTCCGAGGGCTTGATCGAGCCGGAGCGGACGCCCTCGGGGTATCGGAAGTTCTACGAGAAGGACGTGGACCGCCTGAAGCAGATCCTGCGGATGCAGCGCGACGAGTACCTGCCGCTCAAGGTCATCAAGGACCGGCTGCTGAGCGAGGAGGCCGGACCAGGCGAGCCGTTCGACGAGCGGGAGGCGGCGGAGAAGGAGCTCAAGGAGGAGCTGGCGGAGCCGCCCACGGGCCTCCAGATGTCGATCGAGGAGATGTCCACGGCCACCGGGATCGACAAGGAGCGGATCAAGGAGCTCGAGTCCTTCGGGCTGGTGTCATCGCACGGCCCCGACTCGGCTAGGTACTACGACGGCGACGACTACGTCGTGCTCTCGATCGTGAAGGACTTCTTCAAGTACGGCGTCGAACCCCGGCACCTCACGATGTACCGGCACTTCGCCGAGCGTGAGGCGAGCTTCTTCGAGTCGATCATCATGCCGCAGCTCCGCCAACGGAACCCAGACGCCCGGAAGACGGCCGTGAGCTCGCTCGGCGACCTGTCGAGGGCGTCTCGCAAGCTGAAGCAGGCCCTCCTTCGGAACAATCTGCGGCAGCACCTGACCTCGCCGTAACCTTCCCGTCGTGAGGCAGGACGGCCGGGTCCGGCGGCCAGGACCGATCGCGCTCGTCGCGCTGGCGACGCTGATCATCCTCCTTCCTGCCGCCGGTTTGGCCCGGCCCCTCCGGACCCCCCCGCCGACGCCGGTGCCCGTCCCCGGCGGGGGGACGTCGCCCTCCCCGTTCCCCGACGCCCTCCGGACGCCGCCCCCGTCGGACCAACCGCCGCTCGTGGCAGCGCGGTCGGCTGTCCTGGCCGACCTGGACACCGGCAGGGTCCTGTGGGGAACGGAGGCCGAGGAGCGCCGTCCCATCGCCAGCATCACGAAGATCATGACGGGGCTCATCGTCATCAAGCGCACCGACCCTTCGGACGTGGTGACGGTGAGTCCCGAGGCTGCGGCGCCCGCACCGTCGGCCGGCGCCTCGGAGCTCGGGCTCATCCCGGGGGAGCGGATCTCGATCGAGGACCTGCTGTACGCCCTGCTCCTGCAGTCGGCGAACGATGCCGCCGTCGCGCTCGCGGAACACGTCGCCGGCTCGGTGGAGGGGTTCATCGACGAGATGAACGTCGAGGCCCACCGGTTGCACCTCGACGACACGCGGTTCGCCTCGCCGAACGGGCTCGACGATATGGGGTACTCGAGCGCCCGCGACCTTGCCGCGCTGACAAGGGCGGCGTTCCAGAGCCCGCTGTTCGCAAGAATCGTCGGTACGAAATTCCACCACATCCCCTCGCCCTCGGGCCCGCCTCGGATGATCCAGAACCGCAACGTCCTGCTGTGGCTGTATCCGGGCGCGCTCGGCGTCAAGACCGGCTTCACCACGCCGGCCGGATTCTGCGTCGTGGCCGCCGCGACCCGGAACGGGCTTCGCCTGGTGGCGGTGGTCCTGGGGGAGCCGGGAGAGCCCTTCTCCGACGCGGCGGCGGTTCTCGACTACGGCTTCGCGTCCTTCGAGCGGCGCGAGCTGGTGGCCGGCGGACAGGCCTTCGGCTCGGTTCCCATCGGCGGGCGGGACGTGCAGGTCTCGGCCGGTGGCGGGCTTGCGGGTCTCGTCCCGGTGGGCGCCCGGATCCGGCGGTTGATCACCGTGCTCCCCGGCGTCGCGTTCCCCCCCGCGATGGGGGAGCGGGTGGGTTACGTGGAGGTGTCCGCACCGAACCTGCAGCTCGGACGGGTGCCGCTCGTCGTGAGCGCCTTGCCCGGTCCACCCCCGCCCGAGCCCGGCCCCTGGTGGCGCCGTGGGGGCTCCGCCCTCGTGCAGGGCGTCTCGAGCGTGCTGTCGTCCTTGTTCGGGTGACCCTCTGCTACCATCCGGCCGGATGTCGGAGGACGCGACCGTCTTGTTCGGACGCGAGGACATCCGCCGGCGGATCGAGGAGCTCGGCCGCG
>JBIOUU010000081.1:0-2414 GCA_044867345.1 Actinomycetota bacterium | reverse complement strand
GCCGAGGACTACGAGAAGTCGCTCGGGCTCGACGTCGCCGTCACGGTGATCCCCCAGGACCAGGTCCTCGCCGCCCAGCACGCCCTGGTCGAGAAGGTGCTCCCGCTCCCCTTCGACGTGCTCGTGTTCCCGTGGTTCGACCTGCTCGCCGACGCTCCGCCCGCCGTCCTGCACCGCGAGTTCTTCCACTCGACCGGTGCCTTCAGGACGGGCCCGCCGGTGCCTGAATTCGAGGACCTCCTCGGCAAGTTCGCCACCTCGACGGACGGCAGCCGGGTGGCCGAGTACGCCACCGACATCGACCGGCTCGTCTACCGGGAGGCGCTGGCGGTGTTCCTCTGCGCCCGCAGGCGCTCTATGCCATCAACAAGAACGTGGAGGGCTTCGAAGGCTACGCCGCCACCTTCGAGCTGGCCGAGACCCGGGTCAACCCCCAGCACTGGTCCCGGCGCTGAGGCCTAAGAGCTTCCCCGGTCGCTCAGCGGCCGGGGGAGTGGAAGTCCCACCAGTCCCTGAGCCGGCGGTATGGGGCGCAGGTCTCGGTACGATGAGGGGTAGGCCGTGACTGGCGCTGACGTGGAGCACCACGGGGGAGCGGCCTGACGGGCATCGGTCGGATGACATGCCGTGCGCCTGGGCGAGAACCTCGACCCAAGGAGTGCGATGGAGCCCGAACCCGCTGATCCCCGCTTGATCGATGGCACCGCCGTCGCTGACGCCATCCTCGACGCCACTGCGGTGCGCGCCGAAGCGTTCGCGCGAGCGGCCGGCATCAGGCCGTGTTTGGCCGCGGTGCTCGTCGGCGACGACCCGGCGTCGGTCACGTACGTGAGGATGAAGCGCAACCGGTCTCAGCGCGTCGGCATCGAGTCGCGGCTCGTCGAGCTGCCGTCCGATGCATCCACTGGCGACGTCGTCGCCATCGTGAGCGAACTGTCGCAGGACCCCGGCGTGCACGGGATCCTGCTGCAGCACCCGGTTCCGGCCCAGGTCGACGAGCGGGCCGCGTTCGAGGCGATCTCGCCCGCCAAGGACGTTGACGGCGTCACCATGCCCTCCTTCGCGGCGATGGCCTTTGGTCTCCCCGGGTTCGCGTCCGCGACCCCAGGAGGGATCCTTCGGCTTCTGGACGCCTACGCCGTCGAACTCGAAGGCGCTCACGCGGTCGTGATCGGCCGCAGCCCCATCCTCGGCAAGCCGGTCGGGATGCTGTTGCTCGCCCGCAATGCCACCATCACCTACTGCCACTCGCGAACCAAGGACCTGCCCGAGGTCGTTCGCAGCGCGAACATCGTCGTTGCCGCGGTCGGGATCCCACGCTTCGTTCGCGGCGACTGGCTCAAGCAGGGCGCGGTCGTGATCGACGCCGGCTACAACCCGGGCAACGTCGGCGACGTTCATTTCGACGAGGCCCTCGAGCGGGCTTCGCTCATCACGCCGGTGCCCGGCGGCGTGGGCCCGACGACTATCGCGGTACTGCTCGAGCAGGCCGTTTCCGCGGCCGAAGCGTCTCTGCCCACGTCGGCATGACGTGAGATGCCGAGACCGCGAGCCGGGGGGCAGTGCCGGGAATCGGTTCAGCGGACGAGTCGGACGATGTCCCGGGCGACCGATTCCGGGTCATTCACGATGTCGAGGTGGGTACCGAGTCGCTCGATCACTGGCCAACCGAGCGAGTTGGCCCTCTGTGCCTCCTGGTGGTAGGGCTCGCTCAGCAGCATGAAGGCGCCGGGGGTGTTGCGCCACCCGGTGGGCAAGATGATTGGCGACTCGTACAGGGCCAGCGGGATTTCTGGCATCTCCGCCTCGATCTCCGCTCGACGAGCGTCATCGGGAACGAGCATCTCCATGACGCCGTCGCCCCACCAAGTCGACCAGTTCGGCAGAACGCCATCCGTGGCGAGGGAGCGAAGCCGATCGAGGAAGTCGGCACCCGCAGTGGCTTCCCCTTCGCCTGGTGGTATGCCGGCATCGACGAAAACAAGGCCGCGCGCAGGCGCCTCAAGGCCGGCACCGATCGACGGCAGGAAGAACCCGGCGCCGCTGTGCCCCACTACGACCAGCGTCTCCGTCGCTTTCGGAGGAATCGCCGCGCCGATGAGAGCGTTCGGCGCGCCGGTCGCTGCCGCCTCCGTCAGGTCGGGCACGGTGACGCTATGACCCCACGACCTAAGCGCCTCGGCAACCCATCGCCACGTCGCCGGGCCAACGAGCGGGCTGTGCACAAGTAGGAACCTCACCCCGTCAGTTTGCCGGACCCGGCCACCGCCCAGCCGGCGTTCGGGGGCAGACATCGTTTCAGGGATGGCGACCGTGTAGACAGTGGCTCGTGAGGTTGTTCCGGTTCGACGAGGACGTTTCGCTTCCGATCTCCGAGTTCGGTTCACGTTTCAAGGTCGGCCCGCTCACCGGGG
>JBIOUU010000080.1:0-24227 GCA_044867345.1 Actinomycetota bacterium | reverse complement strand
CCGCCTCCTCGGGGCCCCTGATCTCCAGCCCGGTCCCCGATGGCGCCCACCGATCCTTCGTCGGATAGCCGCCTGGAGCGGTGAGCATGGGGCCGGCCGCCCGGATCAGCGGCCCGTTGAACGCGGGAAGCTCGGACGCATCGGCCAGCGGGAAGATGACGTCCGGCGGCCACGCCAGATCCCGCACCGCCGTCACCCCGCCCAGGAGCACGGCGCCGGGGTCCGCCAGGCCGACGTGGACGTGGCGATCGGCCGCCCCCGGCATGAGGAACCCGTCCACCTCGACCTCGTCGTCCGCCTCGGGGGCCAGCCGAGCCGAACCCACCCAGTCGATCCGGCCGCCATCGCAGACGACGCTCACCCTGTCGAGGACCTTGCCCGGCCCCAGCCACGCGAGCGGGGCGCGGACGGCGAGCGTCGGGCTCAGGTCCCGACCCCCGCCTGGCGCAGGGCCTTCAGCTCTTTGCGGAGGTCGACGACCTCGTCCCTGAGGCGGGCCGCGTACTCGAACCGAAGCTCCTTGGCCGCCTGGTGCATCTCCTCCTCCAGGCTCTGGATGAGGCGCTCGAGCTCCTCGGTGGGCATCTCCACCCGCTCGCGGCGCCGTCGACCGCGTTCGGGCAGCGGCGCCTTCCCCCCGTCGACCGCCATGGACAGCAGGATGTCCGATACCTTCTTGCGGATCGACTGGGGGTCGATGCCGTGCTCCCGGTTGAAGGCCATCTGGATCTTGCGCCGCCGCTGGGTCTCGGAGATGGCGGCCTTCATCGAGTCGGTGACCTCGTCCGCGTACATCAGGACGGTGCCGTCCACGTTGCGGGCGGCCCGGCCGATGGTCTGGATGAGCGAGGTATCCGACCGAAGGAATCCCTCCTTGTCGGCGTCGAGGATGGCCACCAGCGAGACCTCGGGGAGGTCCAGTCCCTCCCGGAGCAGGTTGATCCCCACCAGGACGTCGAACTCCCCCAGGCGGAGGTCGCGGAGGATCTCGATCCGGTGCAGGGTGTCGATCTCCGAGTGCAGGTACCGAACCCTGATGCCCATCTCCATCAGGTAGTCGGTGAGGTCCTCGGCCATCTTCTTGGTCAGGGTGGTCACCAGGACCCGCTGGCCCGCCTCGGCCCGCTTCCTGATCTCCTCGATGAGGTCATCCACCTGCCCCCGGGTGGGCCGGATCTCGACGTTCGGGTCGATCAGCCCGGTCGGCCGGACGATCTGCTGCACGACCCGCTTGGACGTGCGGAGCTCGTAGGCACTGGGTGTCGCCGACATGAACACGGTCTGCCCCACCCTCTGGACGAACTCCTCGAACCGGAGCGGGCGGTTGTCCAGGGCGGACGGCAGCCGGAACCCGAACTCCACAAGGGTCTCTTTGCGGGTCTTGTCACCCTCGTACATCCCGTGGATCTGGGGCACGGTCACGTGCGACTCGTCGATGACGCACAGCCAGTCCTGGGGGAAGTAATCGAGCAAGGTGTAGGGGGCCTCGCCGGGCTGGCGGCCGTCGATGTGCCGCGAGTAGTTCTCGATCCCAGAGCAGAACCCCACCTCCCGCAGCATCTCCAGGTCGTAGTTCGACCGCATCCGCAGGCGCTCCGCCTCCAGCAGCTTGCCCTGCGACTCCAGCTGGCCAAGCCGCTCCTTCAGCTCCGCCTCGATCCCGGCGATGGCCCGCTGCATCCGCTGGTCCGACGCCACGTAGTGGGTGGCCGGATAGATCCACACCTCGGACAGCTCCCCCAGGATCTCCCCGGTCAACGGGTCGAACCGGCTGATCCGCTCCACGTCGTCGCCCCAGAACTCCACGCGGATGGCGGTCTCCTCGTAGGCTGGGAAGACCTCGAGCGTGTCCCCCTGGACCCGGAACTTCCCGCGCACGAAGTTCACCTGGTTCCGCTCGTACATGATCTTGACCAGGCGCGTGATGGCGAAGTCCCGGTCGATGGCCACGCCCTTGTGCAGCCGCAGGACCTGGCCCATGTACTCCTCGGGCGTGCCCAGGCCGTAGATGCACGACACCGAGGCCACGATCAGGACGTCCTTCCGGGTGAGCAGCGCGCTCGTTGCCGAGTGGCGGAGCCGGTCGATCTCGTCGTTGATCGAGGAGTCCTTCTCGATGTACGTATCGGTTTGGGGAACGTAGGCCTCGGGCTGGTAGTAGTCGTAGTAGCTGACGAAGTACTCGACCGCGTTCGCCGGGAAGAACTCCCGGAACTCGTTGGCCAGCTGCGCCCCCAGGGACTTGTTCGGGGCGATCACCAGGGTCGGCTTCTGGACCCGCTCGATCACCTGGGCGATCGTGAAGGTCTTCCCCGTCCCCGTGGCCCCGAGCAGCGTCAGGTAGTCCTCCCCGGCCAGGACGCCCTGGGCCAGGTCCTCGACGGCGGCCGGTTGGTCGCCCGCAGGCTCGAACTCCGCGTGGACCTTGAACGGGGGCATGCGTGGATTGTAGGGGTCTTCACCGATACGCCCGCTCGGGCGCTTACATGCGGCCGGCGTCGATGATGCTCTGGAGGAACCGCCGGGTCCGCTCCTCCCGGGGGGCCGAGAAGATGTGCTCCGGCGAGCCCTCCTCCAGGATCCGCCCGGCGTCCAGGAAGCACACCCGGCCGGCGATGTCGCGGGCGAACCCCATCTCGTGGGTGGCGATGACCATGGTCATGCCGGCCGAAGCCAGCTCCCGGATCACGTTCAGGACCTCGGCCACGAGCTCGGGGTCGAGGGCGCTCGTGACCTCGTCGAGCAGCATGATGTCGGGCTTCATGGCCAGGGCCCGGACGATGGCCACCCGTTGCTGCTGGCCGCCCGACAGCCGATCCGGGTACTCGTCCCGCTTGTCAGCCAGGCCGAACCGCTCCAGCAGCTCGAGCGCTCTGGCCTGCGCCTCCGTTTTCGACAGTCCCAGCGCCTCCATGGGCGCCAGCGTGACGTTCCGGAGCACGGTCATGTGGGGGAACAGGTTGAAGGCCTGGAACACGATGCCGATGTGCCGCCGGATGCGGTTCACGTCGACCCCCGGGGCCGTGATCTCCTCGCCCCGGACCGTGATCCGCCCGGCGTCCACCGGCTCGAGGAGGTTGATGCACCGGAGCATCGTGGACTTCCCCGACCCGGAGGACCCGATCAGGCAGATCACCTCGTGGTCCGCGACGGACAGGTCGATCCCCTTCAGGACCTCGAGCTTGCCGAAGGACTTGTGGATCGCATCCAGGCGGAGGGCCTCGCCGTCGGCTCTCGGCCCGCTCACAGCGCGGTTGCCACCTGCCGCCGGCGTCGCTGCCGGGACACGAGCCAGTCCACCAGCCGGGTCATGGGGATGGTCACCAGCAGGAACAGCAGGGCCGCGGCCAGGAGGGGGGTGAAGTTGAAGTCGGCGTTCTGGATGATCTGCGCCTCCTTGAACGCTTCGGGGACGACCACCACGAAGGCCACCAGCGCCGTGTCCTTCTGGAGCCCGACGAAGTCGTTCAGCAGCGGGGGGACGACCCGCCGCACGGCCTGCGGGATGACCACGAACCGGAGCGTCTTCCACCGCGACAGGCCGAGCGAGCGGGCCGCCGCGGCCTGGCTGGGATGCACCGACTCGATCCCGGCACGGTAGACCTCCGCGACGTAGGCCGAGTAGGACAGGATCAGCGCCACGACGGCCCAGAAGGTGGCCGAGCTAGGGACGCCGGTGAGAGACAGGCTGGGCACGCCGAATCCCAGGAGATAGACGACCAGGATGGTGGGGATCCCGCGGAACAGGTCCGTGTAGACGATCGACAAGGCCCGGATGGGAAAGAAGACCGGCCCGGACAGGCTTCGCATCACGGCGAGCAGGAGGGCGAAGGCCAGGATGAAGACCTCCGCCACCACGAAGTACTCGACGTTCCTGATGAACTTGGCCGCGATGTCGGGGAACGAGCTTCGGAATTCCTCCCCATTGAAGAAGGCCTCCTTGACCTGAGGCCAGTTCGGGGAGCGCGAGACGGCAAACGCGATGGCCGCCGCCACCACGATGGTGCTGACCACGGCGATCAGGACGCCCCGGGCCCCTTCCCGCCGAAGCCCGGTCAGGATGCCCGGACCCCGTCCGTCGAGGTCCGGTTCACCGGGGAGCTCGTACAGCTCCGGAGCGCCGCCTCCCCCAGCGCCCATGAGACCTGCTACGAGGTGCTGAAGACGGGAACCACACCCACGTTGGTCTTCTCCGACAGCCACTTCGTCGTGATGGCTTGGATCGTCCCCTGGGACTTCAGCTCGGCCAACGCCTGATTCACGCAGCCCACGAGGGGATTGCCCTTCACGAAGGTCATCCCGAAGTGCTCGGGCGTGCCGACGGTGGGGAATTGGCCCACCACCACGCTGTTCTTCACCTCCTGGACGAACGGATCGGCGATGAACAGCGCCGTGGGTAGATCCACCACGATGCCGTCGACCTGGTGGGCGTTCAAGGCGGCCACGGTGTCCGAGAGCGAGTTGAAGGCGCCCGGCTCCTTGGTCGGCTTGATCACGTTGACGATGTAGTCGTAGCTGGTCGTCCCGATGGGCGCGGCGAGCGTGTAAGCCTGCAGGTCGGCCAGGCTCGTCGCGCCCGCGATGGGCGTGCCCTTCACTCCGACCAGGGCCTGGTTCACGTCGTAGTAGCTGTCGCTGAAGTCGACGGCCTTCGCCCTCTTGGTGGAGTAGGAGATCTGTTCGATGGCGAAGTCCCAGCTCTTGGTCCCCGGGGCGTACGTCTGGTTGAAGGGCGCAACCGCCCACCGGACCTCGTCTGGGGAAAAGCCCATCGCGCCGGCGACCGCGTATGCGACGGCGCTTTCGAAGCCCTTGCCCGTCGCCGGGTCGTTCAACTTCCACTGGGATCCTTTGGCCGCCCCGCCCTGGAAGTACGGTGGGTACGCCGGGTTGTCGGTACCGATGGTGAGCGTGCCAGGGCTCACGTACGTGGTGACGCCCTTCGCGCAGTCCGCCGCGGTCTCGCCCACCGAGGGGCTGCCGGTCGACAGGACCGGGTTCTCGGACGCACACGCTACTGCGAGCAACCCGAGAACGGCCAACCCAACGAGAAGCTTCCGCACCGTCGACCCCCTCACTTCCTCGGTTCCCACGTGAAGAACCTGGCCGCCAGGATGAGCCCGGCCAGACCCCAGATGGCCACGATCAGGACGTCGCGCCAGAGGAACTCGAACGGCGCGCCGTAGAACCCGGCCCGCATGGCGTCGGCGAAGTGCTTCACGGGAAAGATCCGGGCCACCGTCCTGATCCACTCCGGGGTGTCCACCCCGAACGGGATGAAGATGCCGGACAGGAACAGGAGCGGCAGGATGATGGCGTTCACGACCGGTGGCGCTGCGTCCGGGTTGGGGACGATCGCGGTGGTGGCCAGGCCCAGCGCCGCGAAGCTCATGGCACCAACAACGACCACGGAGACGAACTTCAGGAGCAGGACCCCCCCGGGCACGTCGGCGCCGTAGAAGGCGACGCCGAATGCGGACGTGATGATCACGAGGAGGATGGCGACGATCAGCACGTGGAGCACCCTGCCACCCATATAGGCCCAGCCCGGCAACGGCGTCCCCTTGGTCCGCTTCAGGATCCCGGCGTCGCGCTGGAACACCACGCTGATGGCGATGTTCGTGTACGAGGCGGTGATGACGGCGAAGGCCGACATGGCGGCGACGTAGTAGGTGGATTGCTTGATGAAGACCCCCGGCGCGACCTCGATTGTCCCGCTGCCCAGGAGCGAGGTGAAGATCACCAGGAACATCAAGGGGAAGGCGAACGTGAAGAACGCCGAGCCGGGATTGCGCCAGAAGGCCTTGTTCGTGTACCGGATCTGGCGGAGGGCCAGGGCGACGTCGCTCACTCCGCACCCGCCTCCCCGCCGGTCAGCTCGAGGTAGATGTCCTCGAGCGTCGCACGGTAGACCTCCAGCCCCTCGAGCTCAGCACCACGGTCGAGGGCCCACGCGGTGAGCTCGTGCAACACCTTCGTCGGATGCTCGGTCCGAAGCTCGAGCGTGCCGTCCCCGAGCGGGACCTGGCCCAGCGATGGGAGCCCCTCCCCGTCCTCCACGCGGAGCCGGATCACCGTCTGGGCCGTGTCGCGGCCTCCGATGGTCGCCGGCGGGCCCTCGGCCACGATCAGGCCCTGGGCGATCACGGCGACGCGCTTCGCCAGGTATTGGGCCTCGTCCATGTAGTGGGTGGTCAGGAACACCGTCTTCCCCAGCGAGATGAGGTTGCGGACGATCTGCCAGGCGTTCCGCCGGGCACTGGGATCGAAGCCCGTTGTCGGCTCGTCCAGGAACAGGAGCTCGGGGTCCCCGGCTAGGGCGATGGCCACGTCGAGGCGGCGCTGCTGGCCCCCGGACAGCTTGTTCACCCTGCTGTCCCGCTTCTCCGAGAGGCCCACGACGTCGATGACCTCGTCGACGGGCCGGGGGTGTGGGTAGTACCCGCGGTACATGTCGATGGTTTCCCGGACCGTGAGGAACGGGTCCACGCCGGTGGACTGGAGGACGATGCCGATCCGCGCCTTCGTCCCCCGATCCAGCTTCGCCGGATCTCGCCCGAGCACCGAGGCATCGCCTGCGGTGCGGTGGCGGTACCCCTCGAGGATCTCGACGGTGGTTGTCTTGCCCGCGCCGTTCGGGCCGAGCAGCGCGAAGACCTCTCCGCGCTCCACCGTCAGGTCGATGCCCCGAACGGCCTCGACGTCCTCGTACGACTTCCGGAGGCCGCGGACCTGGATGATGGGCTCCGCCATGGGCGGAGCCTATCAAGGCGAGGGCTCGACCACGTACCCTTCGCGCTTGTCCACCACGTTCATGAGCGGCTGGCCCGCGGCGAATCTCCGGAGGTTCTCGACGAACAGCCGGACCACCGCCTCCAGCCATCCCTCGAAGTCGCCCGACACATGGGGCGACACGATCGTGTTGGGCAGCTCCCAGAACGGGCTGTCCGGTGGAAGCGGCTCCTGCTCGAAGACGTCGAGGGCGGCGCCGCCGATCCGCCGCTGCCGAAGCGCCTCGATCAACGCCTCCTCATCGACCGTGGCGCCTCGGCCCACGTTGATGAACCTGGCGCTCGGTCGCATCGACGCGAACACAGCGGCATCGAAGATGTGACGGGTGGCAGGGGTGGCGGGAAGCGCATCCACCACGTAGTCGGCCCAGGCGGCCGCGTCGGAAAGGCCGTCCGTCCCGGCGATCGACTCGAAGACGTCGTCCCCAGGTCTCGCCCGGCGCCCCACCCCGCGGACCTGCATCCGAAGGTCCTTCCCGGCGCGGCCGATCGCCCGGCCGATCGGTCCCACCCCGGCGACCAGCAGCCGCTTCCCCGCTGCCAGCTCGGTCGGTCGGTGCCGCCACTCCCGCCGGCGCTGGACCTCGATCACGCCGAGGAGGCCCTTGGCGAAGGCCAGCATCAGACCGAGGACGTACTCCGCGATGGCCTGGTCGAAAATGCCGCGTGCGTTCGTCACCACCACGTCGCTCTGGACCAGGTCCGGGAACAGCAGCCAGTCAACGCCGTCGGAGGCCGACTGGATCCACCGAAGGCGCGCCGCCTTGGGCCACACCTTGGGGAGCAGCTCGCGAACGGAGCGCCAGGCGAAGAGGGCGTCCGCGCCGGCGATGGCCTCGGCCAGCGCCGGCGCGGTCGCCGCGTAGGACAGATCGGCCATCGCCGCCGCCGCTTCGACCCCCGGCGGTGGCTCCTCAGCGGTCGCGCCCATCACTACGACCGTGGGCCTCCGGCGGCGCTCCTCGCTCACAGGGGCTTCCTCCCGGCGAAGCCCGATTCGAGGTCGTGCCAGTGCGTCACGTGGTCCTCCCCCAGCCGCCAGCACAGGTAGATCCGACGGCCGTCGCGCCGGCCGGGGAAGTCGACCAGGCCGGTCTCGGGGTCGCGCAGCAGGATGTCCCGGCCCGCCAGGGCCTCGATGTCGGCCTTCAGCGACGCCGTGGCCTTCCAGTAGTCCGTGCCTTCGGTGCCGCCTCCATCGGCGGCCACCTGGCCACGGATCCGCTCGGCGGCTCGGAGGATGACCTGCCGGTTCGTTCGCACGCGCTCCAGCACGACCCGGAGCTCCGGGAGCGAGGCCTCGGCCTCCTCGACCGTGTAGGTGCGTTCGGCGTCCATCACATCCCCAAGATCGCGGGGAGGTCATCGAGCGTCGTGATACGGGTCGTCCCGGCGTCGGAGAACCGCTCTCGCCGGTCGAGCAGGACGGGGAACATGCCGGCCGCGGCGGCCGGGTCGACGTCGAACTCGGGGTTGTCCCCTACGTAGACCGAGCGCTCGGGGGTCACGTCGGCCCGGTCCATCGCCAGCTCGAAGATCCGTGGGTCCGGCTTCTCCAGGCCTTCGACGCCGGAGATCACCCGCACGTCGAAGAACTCGCTCACGCCGAGCTGGTCGAGCAGGCGCTCCAGCCATTCCTCGAAGTTCGACACCACGCCCAGCTTCAAGCCGGCGTCGCGGAGCTTGCCCAACACCGGGACGACGTCATCGAAGAGCGAGTAGTTGGCCAGATCGGTGAACTCGCGATACACGGCATCGATCAGCCCGTCCGAGTCGGGGATCCCGGTCTCTCGGAAGAAGATGGCGTAGACGTCGTGCCAGAAGCGGCGGGACTTCTCGGGGGTGGTCGTCCACAGTTCCTTGGTCCTGGCCGCCTCCCGGAACCGGTCGAACACGACGTGGATCCGGTCCTTGATGATCTCGGGGCCAACGTCGAAGCCCTCCCGCCTCAGGATCCGCGAGAACAGGTCCGCGAACGTGGGATGGGGGTGGACCAACGTTTCCCCGGCGTCGAAGAAGACCGCCTCGAACCTCACCGGTCCGATGATAGCGACCGGCCCCGGCTCAGCTCGCGCCGGATCCCGCCCGGGCCACAAGATTCCGCCACACCCGCTCGACCTGGCCCTCGAGGTCCTCGAGCGTCCCCTCGTTGTCCACCAGGACGTCGGCCACCTCCGCCTTGGCCTCGAGCGGCAGCTGCGCGTCGATCCGAGCCTGGACGTCTCGTTCCGCCATGCCCCGATCTCGCATCAGCCGCTCGATCTGGGTGGCCACGGGTGCCGACACCACGATGAGGAGGTCGAAGGCCGTGTGCATCCCGGTCTCGACGAGCAGGGGGGCGCTGAACACCACCACCCGATCCGAATCCCGGTATTCCTCACACCCTTCGGCGAACATCCGCCGCACCTCCGGGTGAACGATGCCCTCGAGATCGCGACGGGCTGCCGGGTCGGAGAAGACGATGCTGGCCAGCGCCTCTCGGTCCAGCCCGCCGCCGGGGGCAAGCACGTTGGGGCCGAACCGCTCGACGACCTTCTCGAACCCGGGGGTGCCGGGCGCCACCGCCTGGCGGGCCAGGACGTCGGCGTCGAAGACGACGGCGCCGTCCTTCTCGAGCATCCGTGCCACCGTGGACTTGCCGGAGCCGATCCCGCCGGTGAGGCCGACGAGCAGCATCGGAGGTCTTACTCGGCGCGGCCCTCGCGCCGGCGAAGGTCCTCCAGGATGGACTCGAGGGAGACGTCCTCGTCGGCCGCCGCCGTTTCCTCAGCCGGCGCAGCCTCCCCCGGCGCAGCCTCCCCCGGCACCTCGGGCGCATCGGCGGGGCCCTCGCTCGGGGCTTCGGCCACCTCGGCCTCGGTGGCCTCCGCGGCCGGGGACGGTTCCGCGGCAGCCTCCGCGACCGTCTCCTCGCTCACCACCGCGGCCTCGGCCTCGTTGGACGGTGCGCCCTCGGGGCGGACCTCCTCCTCTTCCGCCTCGATCTCCTTCTCCGCCACGGCGGGCAGGGCCCCGGTCACCTGGCGCATCGACAGGCTGATGCGGCGGCGAGCCACGTCGACCTCGATGACCTTCACCCGGACCTGGTCACCGACGGAGAGGACGGACTCGGGGGAATCGACGTGCTGGTCCGAGAGCTCGGAGATGTGTACGAGCCCCTCGATGCCGGGGGCGACCCGGACGAAGGCCCCGAAGGGAACGAGCTTGGTGACCTGGCCCTCGATGATCTCGCCGGCCTGGTACTTGCGCTCGAACTCCTTCCACGGGTCTTCCTGGGTGGCCTTCAGCGACAGCGACACGCGCTCCCGTTCCAGGTCCACGTCCAGGATTTCGACCTCGACCTCCTGGCCCACCTGGACCACCTCGCTCGGGTGATCCACGTGCTTCCACGACAGCTCGGAGACGTGCACCAGGCCGTCCACCCCGCCAAGGTCCACGAACGCCCCGAAGTTCACGATGGAGGACACGGTGCCCTTGCGCCGCTCGCCCTTCTGGAGGGACTCCAGGAACTTCTTGCGTCCCTCGCTCTGGGATTCCTCGAGGAATGCCCGGCGCGAAAGCACAACGTTGTTGCGGTTCCGGTCGAGCTCGATGATCTTGGCTTCGATCTCCTGGCCCACATACGGATGCAGGTCCCGGACCCGACGAAGGTCGACAAGGGAGGCCGGGAGGAAGCCGCGGAGCCCGATGTCCACGATCAGGCCGCCCTTCACCACCTCGATGACGGGGCCTTTGATGGTGCCGCCGGACTGCATGACCTCCTCGATCCGGCCCCACGCCCGTTCGTACTGTGCGCGCTTCTTCGACAGGATGAGGCGGCCCTCCTTGTCCTCCTTCTGGAGGACCAGCGCCTCGATCTTGTCTCCCACATGCACGACCTCGTTCGGGTCGATGTCGTGGCGGATCGAGAGCTCCTTGGCCGGGATGACCCCTTCGGACTTGTAACCGATGTCGAGGAGGACCTCGTCCCGGTCGATCTTCACGACCGTCCCCTCAACGATGTCGCCGTCTTTGAAGTCGCGGAGGCTGGCCTCGACCGCGTCGACCAGCTCCTCGGGTGTCAGGTCGCGCTCGGGCGCGGCCTTGGCTTCGCTCGTCTCGATGTGAACCATCTCCTCCTTCGGCGCGCGACGCGCCCACATGCGGCGGGGTGGATTGCGGTGATGCGGACACGCCTCGCGGCCCGGGAATGGTAGCTACCTGGGCAAACGCCCGTCAACGGGCGGACCGTCATCGGCCGACCGGCACGGCGTCAGTGGCCGGCCGGCGCCGCCTCCGCCCAGTTCCGGCCCCACCCGATGTCCGCCCGGAGAGGCACGGACAGCTCGTGGGCCTGTTCCATCTCCTTCTTCACCAGCGCCGCGACCTCCTCCACCTCTGCTGCCGCGACCTCGAAGACCAGCTCGTCGTGGACGGTGAGCAGCATGTGGATCCGGAGGGTCGAGGCCCGGATGGCCCGGTCCACCTTGATCATCCCGAGCTTGAACACGTCGGCCGCGCTCCCTTGGATCGGCGCGTTCAGGGCCATGCGCCGGCCCAGGTCGCGCACGCGAGGGTTGGACGCCTGGAGCTCGGGGATGTATCGGCGCCGGCCCAACATGGTCTCGGTGAAGCCCTCCGCGGCCGCCCTGGCCACCTGCCGGTCGAGGTAGTCGCGGATCTGTGGGAAGGTCTCGAAGTAGGCGTCCAGGATCTCCTGGGCCTCGTCGGGGGCGATGTCCAGGCGCTGGGCCAGGCCGAAGGCGTTCATCCCGTAGGCCAGCCCGTAGTTCACCATCTTGGCTCGGTTGCGGAGCGAGGCGTCCACCTTGTCCTCGGGGAGCCCGAACACGCGGGCCGCCGTCGCGGCGTGGATGTCGCGTCCCTCGGCGAACGCCGACCGCAAGCCCTCGTCGCCGGACAGGTGGGCCAGGATCCGGAGCTCGATCTGCGAGTAGTCGGCAACCAGAAGGAGCTGGTCCTCCGAGCCGGGGATGAATGCCCTGCGGATCTGCCTCCCCAGCTCCCCCCGGACCGGGATGTTCTGGAGGTTGGGGTTCGAGGAGGAGAGCCTTCCGGTGGTCGCGCCGGTCTGGTTGAACGTGGTGTGCACCCGACCGTCGGCCGGATCCACCTGGCGGGGCAGGGCCTCCAGGTACGTCGAGTTCAGCTTGTCGAGCTCCCTCCATGAAAGGAGCGCGTCCACGATGGGGTGCTGGTCGCGAAGCTTCTCCAGGACCGAGGCGTCGGTGGAGAGCTGACCCTTCGGGGTGCGCTTGCCCGGCGACAGACCGAGCTTGTCGTACAGGATGGCTCGGAGCTGGGGCGGCGAGTTGAGGTTGAACTCCTCGCCCGCCAGCCGGTAGATCTCTGCCTGCAATGTGGCCATCCGGTCCCGGACGTCCTTCGCCATGGCGTTCAGATAGTCGACGTCGAGGGCCACGCCTCTGGCCTGCATCCGGGCGAGGATCGAGGAGAGTGGCATCTCCACTTCGTCGAGCAGCCGGCGCAGCCCGGCGCGATCGATCCGCTCCGCAAGGGCCGGGGCCAGCAGGGCCACTGCAGCGGCCTCCGCCGCGACAACCCGCCAGGACTGTCCGAACAGCTCGCCATCGACTTTCCCTTGTACCCCGGCCAAGACGTCCGATCCCAGGTACTGCTGGGCCAGGGTGCCCAGCGCGAAGTTGGTGCCCGCCGGATCGAGCAGATACGCCGCGAGCATGGTGTCGAACGCCATGCCGGCGAGCGTGCGACCTAAGGCGATGACGGCCGCCTCGGTGTCCTTGGCATCGTGCGCCCACTTCAGCGCCGACGCGTCCGACAGGCCGCCGCCGACCGGGTCGAGCGTCTCCAGGGCCGCGTAGGCGGCCTGTCCGCCGCCGAGCGACGCGGCGATCCCCCGGATCGACCGTCCTTCGAGATCCAGGCGAACGGCCTTGGGCCCCGGGGTCGCGATGAGGGAGCCGACCTCGTCTGCCGAGGCCTCTCGCAGATCGAGCTCCGCCAGGTCGGCCGCGGGCTTGGGGCCGCGGCCCACGTCCTCGAGCCGTTCGAGCAGTGTGCGGAACTCGAGCGAAGTGAACAGGCGGTGCACCGCGTCCATGTCCCACTCGCCCATCACGCTTTCGTCCGGGCTGAGGTCGAGTTCGAGGTCGGTATTGAGCCGGGCCAGGTCCTTGTTCAGCCGGAGCTGATCCCCGGCCTCCTCGATCGAGGTCCGGAGCTTGCCCTTCAGCTCCGAGGAACGAGCCAGGAGCTCCTCCACCGAGCCGAAGTCCTGGACCAGCTTCGCCGCGGTCTTCTCCCCCACGCCCGGGACGCCGGGGATGTTGTCCGATGTGTCGCCCTTGAGGGCCACGTAGTCCAGGTACTGCTCCGGCGACAGGCCGAAGCGGTCCCGGACCGCCTGCTCGTCGTACAGGGCGATGTCGGAGATGCCCCGGCGGTTGAACATGACCTTGATCCCGGGCCGGACCAGTTGGAAGAAGTCGCGGTCGGCGGTGACGATGACGACCTCGATCCCCGCCTCCGCCGCCCGGACCGCAAGGGTGGCGATGACGTCGTCCGCCTCGTGCCGCTCCACGCCGATCACCGGCACCCGGAGGGTCTCCAGGACCTCGACGATCAGACCGAGCTGCTGGCGGAACTCGTCGGGAGCCTCGGGCCGGCCGGCCTTGTACTCGGCGTACTTCTCCAGCCGGACCGTCGGCGCCCCGATGTCGAAGGCCACGGCGATCAGGTCGGGACGCTCCTCCGCCAGGAGCTTGATGAGCATCGAGGTGAAGCCGTAGACGGCGTTCGTCACCTGCCCGGTAGTGGTGGCCAAGGATTGCGGCAGGGCGAAGAACGCCCGATACGACAGGCTGTGCCCATCCAGGAGGAAGAGTCGCTTGGAGGGATCGCTCACGCCGGTGGCCACCGAGGGGATTGTAGACGCGGCCTCCGACGGTCCCCGCGCCCGTCGTGGTGCATCCTTCGGCACCCAAATCAGACTAGATAGAATCCGACTTGACCAGTAGGATTCGCCCGGTTCATCGGGCCGAGGAGCGAGGAGATCTCGAGGGCGTGAGCACGCTGCAGACGGTCATCCTGGGGGCGGTGGCCGGGTTCACGATCTTCGTCGGACTCCCGATGGGGCGAGTGCGGCACCAGAGCAAAGCGCTGAAGACATTCCTCAATGGGGTCTCGGCGGGCATCCTGATCTTCCTGCTGTTCGACATCCTCGAGCACGCCACCGAACCCTTGGAGGATGCCGTCCGCCAGGGCGCGTGGGCCCACCTCGTGGCCGTCGGGCTCCTGTACGGGGCCGGATTCGGGGTGGGGCTCCTCGGCCTCCTCCATGTCGGGCGGGCCTGGCGACGGCGTCCCGGCGCGAGCGTCGGGCCCGGGGCCATGGCGTTGGCCGAGGCCGACGTCCGGAGCGAGGCACTTCGGGTGGGCATGTCGATCGCAATCGGCATCGGGCTGCACAACTTCTCGGAGGGGCTGGCCATCGGACAGGCCGCGACGGCGGGCGAGGTGTCGCTGGCCCTCTTGCTGGTGATCGGTTTCGCCCTGCACAACGGGACCGAGGGGTTCGGGATCGTGGGGCCGCTGGCAGCCGCCGGAGAGCGCGCTTCGTGGGGCTGGCTGCTCCTGGCCGGCGTTGTCGGAGGTGGGCCGACGTTCCTGGGGACGGTCGTGGGGACCATGTTCCACTCGGACCTGGTGTTCGTAGCGTTCCTCGCGCTCGCCGCCGGCGCGATCCTCTACGTGGTCGGGGAACTGTTCGGCGCGGGTCGTCGGTTGTCCTGGGAGATCACGTTGTGGGGCGTGTTCGCCGGATTCGTGTTGGGACTCGGCACCGAGCTCGTCCTGATCGCGGCGGGAGCCTGAGCCGCATCGATCGGTGTGACGACGAATCGTCGATCGTTGTCACTCTTTCTTCCGCGGAACGAACCGCCTCGCTACCTGCGTGGTTGTTTCGAATCCGTTGCAGTGCAAGTAAGCGTTTCGCGTTGACAGGTCAAGGACGCCTCGCTAGATTTCGCTCCGGTCCCGAGCGGCCGCTGGGATCGGGAGGCCGGCAGCGCCTCCGGGAGAGAGATTTCCGAGGGGGCGCGAGTTCCTGAGGATGACTTTCCCCGGGCGGCGGCCGGTCAACCGGGAGTCCGGGTCGCTTGGGGCCGGTATTTGACGGGTCGAGGAACCGAGTAGACAACGCTCGCGTATGGGGAAGGCGTGAGCGGCTCCAAAGGTTCCTCGGCCCGTCTTTCTCTTCGCTGCTCCTCTTGATCCACCGAACGAACGCGGCGCTCATCGTGCGATGACGATCACCCCGGTCATCCCCAAGGACTGGTGGAACCGGCAGTGGAACGGATACTCCCCCGGTCCCCCCAGGAACCCCGCGATGTCGCGGATCACCAGCCGGTGGCCGGGCGCCACATCCTGCGAGTAGGTCGTCCCGGGGATCGTGACGTTGTGGACGTTCCGCCCGTCGTTCTGCACCACGAGATCCCGGCCCGGGCCGATGGGGGTCGTGGGGTGCGCGTCGTGGAAGTGATAGTCGATGGCCGTGACCACGTAGGCGGGGCGAGCAGACTGCCTCCACACAATCGGCGAAAGGACCACCACGACGAGCGCGGCAACGGCCAGGATCCCCCGCCCCCGGACCGAGTTCATCGGGGCCTCACAAGACCTTGGCCAGGAACTGGCGGAGCCGCTCGGTCTGAGGGTGGTAGAAGAGCTCCCGGGGCTCACCCTCTTCGACGATCACCCCGTCATCCATGAAGAGCATGCGGGTGCCAACTTCTCGCGCGAAACCCATCTCGTGGGTGACCACCATCATCGTCATCCCCTCGCCGGCCAATCGCAACATGACCTCGAGCACCTCGCCCACGAGCTCGGGGTCGAGGGCAGACGTGACCTCATCGAAGAGCATCACCTTAGGCTGCATAGCCAGAGCCCGAGCGATGGCCACACGTTGCTGTTGTCCCCCGGAGAGCTGCCCCGGGTATGCGTCGGCCTTCTGCGCCATGCCAACCCTGGTCAGCTGCTGCAACGCGCGGTCCCGAGCTTCATTGTGGCCGAGCCTCAGGACCCTCTCCAAAGCGACGGTGATGTTCTGCAACGCAGTCTTGTGGGGGAAGAGGTTGTAGGCCTGGAACACGATCCCGATGTGGGTCCGAACCTCGTCGACGTCCGTGCGGACGTCGGTGATATCCCCGCCGTCGAACCACACACGGCCCTGCGTGGGCAGCTCCAGGAGATTCACGCACCGAAGGAGGGTCGACTTCCCCGAACCCGATGGTCCGATGATCACGAGAACTTCTTGAGGTGCGAGAGATAGGTCGATCCCCTTCAGGACGTGGAGGCCTCCGAACCACTTGTGAACGTTCTCGAGACGTACCAGTGAGCTATCGTTGTTCATAGCCCCTGCTGCCCGATGTTGAGGCCCAGCAGGCCACCGCGGAGTCGCCGCTCGGCGATGTTGACGAGTCGGATCAGCGGCAGTGTAACCGCAAGGTATGCGATCGCCGCCACCACGAAGAACGTGGCGTTGAACGTCGAGCTGTAGCCTTCTTGGGCGTAGTTGAAGATCTCGAGCTGGTCCCTTGCCAAGCCCAGAACGAGCACGAGCGCCGTATCCTTGATGAGGATGACGAATTCATTCATCAGAGGCGGGATGACCCGGCGGACAGCCTGCGGGACGATCGCGAACCGCATCGCCTGAAGGTAGGTCATCCCGAGCGATCGGGCGGCCTCCATCTGTCCTCGCTCGATCGATTGGATTCCGGCGCGAAATACCTCGGCCGCATACGCCCCCGTATTCAGGATGAATACGATGATCGCCGCCGCGAACACACCCAATGGCAGGTTGAGACCGAGCACGATGCCGAAGTAGAAGAACGACAGCTGCCAAAGCAGGGGGGTTCCCCGAAAGAAGTTGATGTACGCCCGGGCTGGGGCACGAACGGCCCGGCGAGACGAGATGGCCAGCATCGCCAAGACGAGCCCCGCAACTATCCCGCCGATCTCGCCACCGAAGGCAAGGAGAAGGGTGTTCTTCGCCGCGCCGATGAAACCCACCCAGTAGCCTTGAAGCCGTTCGAAGTTCAGGAACTGCGAGGCGAATCGATCCACCCGCCCCTCCCGGAACCACAGGAGGAAGGCGCCGATGACCACAGCCTGGATGCCGAGCACGGCGCCCGTGATGCAAAGCTCGCGTCGGCGACGCGTTTCCATACGCTTGTACGTACCGAAGCCCGCCGCGAGAGCAGCGACGCCGACGATCACCCCGAGCCACAGGAGCAACGTGGTCGGCGTGGCCCGAATCGCCTCGACGATGTTGCACACACCCTCGGCGCCTCTTATCCCCGTCGCTGGGGACGTCGGCGTCTGAGGCGTGAACGGAACAAGTCCGACCGCCCGGCACCCCGAGGTGACCCTCCCGCCCTCCAGGGCGTACGTGACCTGGACGAGGGCGACTCCTCCGATCACGAGGACCAGAGCCGCGATACCGGCACCGAAGATGCTCAACGCCCAAGGCGAGGATGTTCCCCGGACGTCGGGCGGTCCAGTCCCCGGCGCCACAGCCTCGGGACCTGCCGTGCTCCTTCGTACCGTCTCTGCCATCGGTCCTCTCCTTCAGGTACGAATGCAAGGGCCCGCGTCCTGGTGGACGCGGGCCCTGACGATGCCTTCTGCTCCCTTACGTCGACGGCTGGAACTCTTCCGGCACCGGTGCGCCCGGGAAGTACTTGCCGTAGATCTTCTCGTACGTCCCGTCGTTGATGATGTCCAGCAGCGCCTGGTTGACGGCGGCCAGGAGATTCGGCGTGTCCTTCGCGAACGCGAGGGCGTACTTCTCGTTCGTGTCGATGGCCTGGACCACCTTGGTCGGCGGGAAGTCTGTCACGATGACGGCCGACGCCGGCTCGTCGTTGATCACCGCGTCGATCCTTCCTGCTTGGAGGTCCCGGAAGGCGTCCGGCGCTGCCGTGTAGGTCCTGATCTGCACGCCTTTGGGCTGCAGGTTCTCCTCCGCCCAGGCTTTCCCCGTCGTGCCCTTCTGCACGCCGACCGAGTCACCTTTACCGAGTTGGTCCGTCGAGGTGAGGTCCGGTCGCGCATCGGGGTTCACGGCCATGGACTGTCGGGAGTTGTAATAGAAACTTGAGAAGTTGACCGTCTGGGCTCGCTCCTGACCGGTCTTCCCGGTGGCGGTCACCGCGGCAGCGACCATATCGAACTTGTGCCCGGCCACTGCGGTGAAGATCGTGTTGAAGTTCGCGGTGATCCAGTCCACCTGGAGCCCGAGCCGCCGGGCGATCTCGTCGGTCAGATCGACGTCAAACCCTTTCTGATCCCCCTGCGCGACCCACTCGAAGGGCTTGTAGTCGAGACAGGAACCGACGGTGAGGACGCCGGACGTGATGAGCTCGCTCTCGAACGCGGGCCCAGCCGAGGTCTCGCCCCCGGCGGGCGTCTCTTCCTTCGCGCATGCGGCCATGATCAGCCCGAAGACGGCCAATGCGGCCACGATCCCGATCAGGCGACTCTTCAAGGTCCCCCTCCTTGCTCGCAAGAGGCGCGTTCCCGGATCCCGCCCGGGTCAGACGGCTCATTATGGTGGATGAGGCCATCGTTCTGCTCGTCCCGCCACTCACGAAAGGGGCGCCATGCCTCAGCCGGCGTGCGTGGTGGCCTGGGAGGGGAGGGGGATCCACCGGCCACCCTCGTCCCGGACCAGACGGACTCGCGACGACCTTGGGGTCAGCTCGCCGTCGGGCTGGAACACGTAGGTGCCTGCGAGGCCCCGGTACTTGTCCATCTCCCACAGGGCGGCCCGCACATCCGCACTGGACGTTCCCCCCGCCCGGAGGGCTCGCACGAACATCCCAGCCGCGTCCCAGGCCTCGACGGCGAAGGCCCCGGGGGGTAGCCCGAATTCGGCCTGATAGTCCTGGATGAACCGCTGGGACGCGAGGTCGGTGGAGGTGGACAGGTCCGCGCAGGGACACGCGGCCACGGTCCCCAGGCCGGTCCGGCCGGTCACCGACAGGTACGCCGGCTCCTTGATGGCGTCCCCGCCGACGAAGGCGATCCTTCGGCCGCCCGCTTCGTGGAGGGCTCGCCGAACGAGCGCGCCCACCGTCGAGGACCCGCCCCATACGACGACGCCGCATCGGGCTCTCGACACGGCACCGGCGACACGGAGCAAGCTCGGATCGTCCGCTGCGGTGTGCCAGCGGAGCACAACCTCGGAGGTGGTGGAAGCGACGACGGCTCCGAGGAGGGCCCGCGACCCCTGGCTCCCATCTCCGAGCACGCAGGCGCCTCGTCGCGGCGAGGGGACCGAGTCGACGAACGCCGCGATGACGCGTCCTTCGATCGTCACGTCCGCCACGGTTCGTCGCCAGGCCGTCCATCCCCGCTTCGACAGGTTCGGGCCGAGGGGCGACAGCGTGAGCGTGGGCACGCCCGCGGTGTCGAGAACGTTCCCGGCTGCCGACTGCTCCCGCTCGGTAAGGGAGGGGGCCGCGATGACCCCCACGAAGGCCGGGTCCGCCACGATCTCCCGAGCCGCGGTCTCGGCCGTCGCGGCATTCCCGTCGGTGTCCACACCGATCAACTCGACCGAGACGGGGAGGGCGTCTTCGAGCGCGGCCGTGTCGAACGCGAGCTTCGCCCCCTGGAATGCCGGCGCCGAGCGCGCTGCCCCCTCATCCGATGACAGGTCCTCGAGGAACGCGACCTTCGGCTGCACCACGGGCCGAGGTATGGAATTAGAAGCTGCCAGACGGGTTGACTCGCTGCTCGTGCAGCTTCCGAGAACGATCACCAACAACCCTGCGACGAACGGTCCCGCTCCCCGTTTGGTAGAAGCCGGCACGGTTACGAGTCTGCGCATGGTCGATCTTCGAGTGTAGGACGTGCCCTCCCGGGCCGGTGATGCTGCGATCGCCGTGTCATTACCCCCGATTAGGCTCTGCCCGAAGGCTCCAGACTGGAGTACGAGGTGCGCCCTGGGCATCAGTTCGATCACGTCTCCGCCCTGATCCGGGAGGGACTCGGCGATGCACGGATCGGCGAGCTAACCGGTATCCCGCGAGCCACGGTCCGCGATTGGCGGCTGTGTGGAGGTCTCCGCATACTGGCAGCATTGGCCCTGTCTGTTCCCGCAGAATGGTCCAGGCCGCAAACACGCGCGATCCATCCTGCTCGAACAATGGCAAGAGTCGATCGCGGCGGCCTACCCGCAGATGCTGCTTCGGGGACTGATTCACTCCGACGGCTGCCGTGTGACGAACCGTGTCTGGGGAGGCAAGTACGCCTATCCCAGATACTTCTTCACCAACCGCTCGGGCGACATCCTGGACATCTTCCGAGCTGCGTGCGACAACCTAGGAATCCACTATCGCAACTCGAAATCCGACACCATCTCAATCGCCAGGCGGAAGCATGTCTCTGCCCTGGATTCCTTCATCGGGCCTAAGACCTGACTCTCGCCCCATTAGAATGGTCATTGCGCCGGGATGGCGGAACTGGTTTACGCGCGGGTTTCAAAAACCCGTGGGCGAAAGCCCGTGAGGGTTCGAATCCCTCTCCCGGCACCATCAGACCACGTGCCCCTCGCGGACGAGGTCGCCTCGGGCGAATCGTTCGAGTGAGAGCCCAGAGACATCCACCGATCTCGCCTCGCCCTCCACGATCATCTCGGCGAGGAGTTTCCCCACGATCGGCGCGTGTTGGAACCCGTGCCCGCTGAACCCACAGGCCAGGTACAGCCCCGCGGGATCCGGTACCGGGCCCATGATCGGGTGGCGGTCGGGGGTCATCTCGTACAGGCCCGCCCACATGCGGGCGATCCCCGCTCGCTCGAGCGGCGGGAAGACCCGGACCGCTGTTGGGACCAGCTCGTTCGCCACCAGCGCCTCGTCGACCGTCGTGTCGAACGACGCTCGTTCGTTCGGGCTGCCCATCCCCATCAGGACGCCCGGCCCCTCGCGATGGAAGTAGAAGCTGGTTTCGGCGTCGACGACCAGCGTCTTGCGGTTGGGCGCTCCCGGGAACGGCCCCGTGACCACGACGTTGCGGGGGACCGGCTCAAGCGGTAGCTCGATCCCGCACGTCTTCGCCAGAACGCCGGCCCACGGCCCCGCCGCGTTCACGACGACGTCGGTCGAGACCGGTCCCCCGCTGGTCTCGACCCCGATGACCCGCGCGCCGTCGGTAAGGATGGCACGCACCTCGACGCCGGTCCGCAGCTCCGCGCCTGCCCCTCGCGCGATCGTGGCGTACCCTGCCGTCAGCCCCGAGGGATCGGCGATCCCGTCGTCCGGGCAGAAGGTCGCGCCGACGATCCCGTCCAGGCTGAGGCCCGGAGCGAGCGCTCCCACCTCCTCCGGCCCGAGCAGCCGGGCGTCGACGCCGAGCCCGTGTTGCAGCTCGGTCGCGGCCACGAACGACCGCCACGACGCCTCGTTCCGGACGAGGAACAGATAGCCGTCCTGGTGAACGTCGAGGGGGATGCCGTGCGTCTCCTGGAACGACAGGATCATCGGGACGCTCGCCAGCGAGAGCCGGATGTTGACCTCGCTCGAGAACTGATGGCGGAAGCCGCCGGCGCACGCGCCGGTGGAGCCCAGTCCCAGTGCTTCCTCCCGCTCCAGCATCAGGACGCTGCCGGCGCCGGCGGCGGCCACGTGGTAGGCGGCACTGGCCCCGACGACACCCCCGCCCACCACCACCACGTCGGCGGTCTCGGTCATGAGCCCAGCCGGTCCACGGCGGCACGGGCCACCACGAGGTCCTCGAACGCCACGCCGACGGACTTGAACACCGTGACGTCTTCGGGGCTTCGACGAACTTCGGCGCCGCGCACGACCTCCGAGAGATCGGCGACCACATGGTCCGGCCCGATGGATCCCGCGGCGATGGGGATCAGCACGTCTCCGGCCTCCGCCAGGGCCACCTCCCTGGTCTCGACCACCACCTGGGCGCGCCGGATCGCGTGCTCGTCGAGCTCGCGGGTCTGGGGTGTGTAGGCACCCACGGCGTTGACATGGGCACCCGGGGAGAGGAGCGATCCATCGAATACCGGGACGGGGCTCGTCGTGCATGTGCACACGATGTCGGCAGCTCCGACGGCGTCGGGCCCCGCGACATCCGCGGTCACGCCCATCTCCCGCGCCGAGCCGGCCAGCGCCTCCGCCCTGCCCTCCGTCCTCGATACGAACGTGACCCGGTCGACGGGTCGAACGGCGAGCATGGCTTTCAGATGCGCGCGCGCTTGCGTCCCCGCCCCGAAGATCACGAGACGGACGGCATCCTGGCGCGCGAGGTACCGCGTGGCCAGGCCGGAGACCGCACCGGTGCGAAGGGCCGTGAGGGCGGCCCCGTCGATAGATGCCTCGGGCTCCTGGGTCTGGACCGAGAACAGCACGTACAGGCCCTGGATGAGCGGGAGTCCCAGCTCGGCGTTCCCCGAGGTGACGGTGAGGAGCTTGACCCCCGTCCCCTGGGGCCCGGTGGCCGGCATCGACACGAGCGAGCCCGCCCCCGTCTCCAGGTGCGTCCGGAGCGGTGCAGCCGGGAGCGCTTCCGATCCGATCGCAGCCTCGAGGGCATCGACCGCAACCTTCATGGGAAGTAGTCTCCAGAGCCGATCGGCGTCGATGAAGGGGAACCCGCTCACAACTCCCCCAGGTAGGCCTCCCGCATCAGGGGGTTGTTCAGCAGGCTCTGGGCGGTGTCGGCCAGCACGACCTGGCCCGTCTGCAACACATAGCCGCGGTCGGCGATCGACAGCGCCATGTTCGCGTTCTGCTCCACGACGAAGATCGTCGTTCCCAGTTCGTTGATGTCCTTGATGATCTTGAACACCTGATCGACCAGGACCGGCGCCAGGCCCATGGACGGCTCGTCCATCAGCAACACCTTCGGCTTGGCCATCAGGGCCCGGCCCATCGCCACCATCTGCTGCTCTCCACCCGAGAGGGTCCCGGCCTTCTGCGACAGGCGCTCGCGGAGCCGGGGGAAGGTTTGGAGGATCTCCTCCATGTCCTGCGCGATGGCCTTGCGATCGCGCCGTTGGTAGGCACCGAGCTCCAGGTTCTCCTTGACGGTCATGTTGGCGAACAGCCGCCGGTTCTCCGGGACCATCGAGATCCCCCGGCGGACCACCTCGGTGGTGTCCAGGCCGCTCACCACCTCGTCGTCGAGGAGGACCTCGCCTTCGCTCGGCTTCACGTAGCCCAGGATGGTCTTCAGCGTGGTGGTCTTGCCGCTCGCGTTGCCTCCGAGCAGGCAGGCGATCTCGCCCGGGAAGATCTCGACGTTCACGTGACGAAGCACGGAGATCAGCCCGTAGTGGGTGCTCACGTCTCGCATCTCCAGGATGGCCCGGCGGCCCCCACCCGTGCTCTGCCCGTCGCCCCGGGTATCCGCTGTCGGCCTCTCCTGCTCGCCCACGCCGTTACTCACCCGGCCGCTGCCTTCCTGCCGAGGTAGGCCTCGATGACCCGTTCGTTGTGGGCGACCTCGTCGTACGTGCCTTCCGCGATCTTCTTTCCGTAGTCCAGCGCAACCACGCGATCGGACACGCCCTTGACCACGCGCATATCGTGTTCGATCACCAGGATGGTGAGCCCGCGGTCCTTCCGCAGGCGCCAGATCTGATCCGTGAGCTCCAGGGTCTCCTTGGGGTTCATCCCGGCGGTGGGCTCGTCCAAGAGAAGGAGCTTGGGCTCGGTGGCCAGAGCCCGGGAGATCTCCAACCGTCGCCGGTTCGCGTAGGAGAGCACCAACGCCAGCTGGTCCTGTCGGTAGCCCGACAGCCGGGTCCCGAAGAACGAGAGAGCTTCGGCCGCCCGCTCCCGAACCCGCTGCTCCTCTTTCCGCTGCCCGGGGAGGCGGAGCACGCTGGCGAACAGCCCGGCCCGGCCTCGGCAGTGCTGGCCGACCATGGCGTTCTCCAGCACCGTCATGTTCGAGAACAGGTGGACGGTCTGGAACGTCCGGGAGATGCCGAGTCGGGTGATCTGCGAGGGCTTCAGCCTCACGATGCTCTGCCCCTCGAACCGCACGTCGCCGCCGTCGGGGCCGTACAGGCCGGTGATCGTGTTGAAGAGCGTGGTCTTGCCCGCCCCGTTCGGCCCGATCACGCTGACGATCTCGCCGGGTTCCACCTGGAGGTCCAACCCGTCCAACGCGGCCAGTCCGCCGAACCGCTTGGTGACCCCGCCGACATCGAGCAGCGGGCTCACGTGGGGGTCTCCTCCCAGGAGATAGTGGACGGCCGGGCCTCCGGGATGCCCTCGGCCCACGCGTCCTGGAGGATCTCCTCCTCGTGGAGCTCCCGGGTGCGGCGCACGTTGGGGATCAGGCCCTCCGGGCGGTACAGCATGATCGCGATGAGCACCGCGCCGTAGATCAGCAGCTGGAACTGCTCGAACTCCGTCAGGAAGCCTGGGA
>JBIOUU010000079.1:0-12356 GCA_044867345.1 Actinomycetota bacterium | reverse complement strand
CGAGCTCGCCGTCGGGGACCGAGGTCCCGGACGAGGACAAGGCCGAGGCGGAGCTGGAGCCGCTCGAGGGTGGAGCCGAGACGATGGCCGACCTCGACGAGGAAGGCGGGCAGGCAGACCGCCCGGGTTCGACGCGACAGAACTTCTGAGTCGAGCCCGGGCGGCCGTTGCGGGTCTATCCGTCTAGTGGGACCGGCGGAGCGCCTTGATCAGGTCCCACTTGCCCATCCGGGACCTGCCCGGGATGCCTTCCTTCTTCGCCTGCTCGTAGAGCTGCTCCCGGGTCCGGTCCTCGAGGGCGCGGCCGGCGCTGCCCCCGCGCCGCCTGGCGGCGGCGGCCTGCCGGCCGAGGTCCTGCCGGGTCGCCTTCGGGAGGTGCGCGATCGTGCGCCTGCTCCTGGCGGCCCGCTGGGCGCTCTTGATGTTCCGCTTGGCTGCCCGTACCTGTTTCGTGGTCGCCATCAGATTCCACCTCCTGTCACTCTCGTCATACCCGCCTCCCGGGGGAACCCACACGAACGATGTTTGAAGCGCGGGGGAGCCGGGTACTCCCGCACGCGCGCCGCTCAGGCTGGCCACTCCGACGGGACCCGCTCCAGCGCGGGATGGATGCTGCGGAGATCGACGGTCCGAGCCACGGGCGCGTCCCGGAACCGTTCGTACATCGTCTCCAGCAACTCATGCCCCCCGGCCTCCCACAGGCCGATCGCCGCGTGATGGAGCTGGAGCTGGAACCATCCGTAGTTGAGCCCCCCGCCGGCGCCGAAGGCTTCGTCCATCCGGCCCAGCTCGTGGACCGGCATCCGCTCCGCCCGGACCTCGCGACAGGCGCGCGGCAGGGTCTCCAGGACCCGCTGCGCGGCCGGCAGCGCCTCGATCACGTAGCCCTGGAGGGCCACGTTGCAGAAGAGCTCCCGGATCCAGAGCTCCGGGAAGTCGAAGGGGACCTGCTCGTGGAAGAGGTGGGCCAGCTCGTGCACGCTCAGCAGGTCGGTGAACGAGGACAGGTCCGGGGGGTCGCCGTACACCTGGAACAGCTGCGCCCGGGGACCCGCCGACGCCTCTCGCAGGACGACGTCGCGGATCTCGTCGAACAGCCTCGATGGATCGCCCGCGATCACGATCGAGTCCCCGCCGTGGGTGTGCGGCATCCCGTAGGTGGGGACGGTCGCGGTCGCCGCCCAGTCCTCGGGGCCGAGGACGTGCAGCGTGACCCGGGGCCGGAACCCGAGGACCTCGGACAGCCACCCGTGCGCGTGCTCGAGGATCTGCGCGATCGTCCGGGCGCGCGCCTCCGCGCCGGCGCTCGCGTAGACCTGCAGGGCGCCCCCTCCGACCTCGACGGGTGCGGTCGGCATCCCCGGTCCTCCTTCCCGGCGGCAGGCTACCGGCCGGACCCGTCGATCGCATCCTCGATATCGTCCACGCCATGGGCTTCGCGCCGACCGAGATCGGGTTCATCGCGGACCCGTACGCGGACTACGCGACGTTGCGGGACACGGCGCCCGTCCACTACGACGAGGCCACCGACCACTGGCTCGTCTCCCGGTACGGGGACGTCGACGCGCTTCTCCGGGACCGTCGCTTCGGTCGGACCTACCTGCACGTGGCCACGCACCACGAGATGGGACGGCCGTCCCCCCCGGACTGGCACGGGCCGTTCTGGGACCTGATCAACGCCGGGATCCTGGACATGGAGCCGCCGGACCACACCCGCGTGCGGAAGCTCGTCGCGAAGGCGTTCACCCCCAGGTTCGTCGAGGCGCTCCGGCCGCGCGTGCAGTCGATCTTCGACGGGCTCGTCGACGAGGTGACCGGCGCCGGCGAGTTCGACATGCTGCCGACGCTCGCGGAGCCGCTGCCGGTCACGGTGATCGCCGAGATGCTCGGCGTGCCCGGCCCCGACCGGCACCTGCTCCGGCCGTGGTCGGCCGACATCTGCAAGATGTACGAGCTGAACCCGCCGATCCCGTCCCAGGAGGACGCGGTCCGCGCGAGCGTCGAGTTCTCCGACTACCTCCGCGGCCTGGCCCGGGAGCGCCGGTCGCATCCCGGCGAGGACCTGATCTCCGCCCTCGTCCACGTGATCGAGGAGGGGGAGCAGCTCACCGAGGACGAGCTGGTCGGGACGTGCGTCCTGCTGCTGAACGCCGGCCACGAGGCCACGGTGAACTCGACGCTGCTCGGGTGGTGGACCCTGTTCCGCCATCCCGACCGCCTGAAGGAGCTCCGGGCCGACCACTCGCTGCTGCCCACCGCGATCGAAGAGCTGCTCCGCTACCAGACGCCGCTGCCGATGTTCGAGCGCTGGGTGCTGGAGCCGTTCACGCTGCACGGCGTCCGGATCCCGAAGGGCGCGGAGCTCGGGCTGCTGTTCGATTCCGCCAACCGTGACCCGACGGTGTTCGACGAGCCTGACAAGCTGCGGCTGGAGCGGAAGCCCAACCCGCACCTGACCTTCGGCGCCGGGATCCACTTCTGCCTGGGCGCGCCGCTCGGTCGGATCGAGCTGCAGACCTCGTTCCGGACGCTGCTGGAGCGATTCCCCGACCTGGAGCTCGTGGAGGAGCCGCGGTTCAAGCCGAACTACATCATCCGGGGGCTCGAGGGCCTCCGGGTCGAGCCATAGGGGGTGCGGTGACCGACGACAGGTACGAACGGGGTCGCGAGCGTTTCCTCGAGGTCCACGACGACAAGGCGCTCGCCGCGGTCGAGGGGCTCGGGGACGTCGGCCGCGCGATCGTGGAGTTCGCGTACGGGGACGTCTACACGCGGCCCGGCCTCGCGCTCCGCGACCGCGAGATCGCCGCGGTGGCGGCGCTCGTCGCGCTCGGCCGCTCGTCCCAGATCCCGCAACACCTGCGCGCGTCGTTGAAGGCCGGGCTCACGGCCGGGGAGCTCCGCGAGATCATCCTCCAGACCGCCACGATCGCCGGTTTCCCACCGGCGATGAACGCCATGTCGACGCTGAAGACCCTCCTGGGCGAAACGAACCGGACCTAGGACCCGGTCGCGAAAGCCTATCGGGGCGAGATGAGTCCGCTATCGGCGCGAAAGTGTGACAGCTTCCGGGCGTTCAGCCCAATCATGCGGCAAGTCACTCTAGACGTTGTCACTGTTCTCGGACGACGCTGTGGGACGAAGTCGGTTCACGTCCTGGCCGATGTAGACGAAGAACCCGAGAATCAGCCCGACCACGATTCCAAGAGCTAGAACCCTAAGAACGGGCGGCATTAGTCTGACTAGGCCTGTGAGTCCAACAACGAAGAGAGCGAGGGCGAAGATGGCTGCGGAGGAGGGTCTGTCGAGCGGACGCTTGCCCGTCCGTCGCAGGTGTCGGTCCCGCGCAAACATGATTCCGAAGCCGACAACGAGTCCCAGGGCAATGAGCGCTAGGCCAAGTCCGCGGTCTGAGGCGGGAATGCTCCTGAACTCAAGACCGATGGCCACCACTCCAACAACCAATATGACGCCGGACAGCCATCGCTGCTGCCGAGCCTCGTCCATCAGCAGGGTGGGGGTTGGGGGACAGGAGCCTTGAAGCCTCTTGGACCGCAAGCGCGCCCGCCGAACGCCGACTCGAAGATGGCGTCTGCCACGCCAGTCGTAAGCAGGCCGGCTCCGGCACCGAGGATGAGGCACCCAATCCCCGTAGAACAGATGGCACCGACGACTACGGTTGTTGTCACACCAACTCCCACACTGAGCACCGAGCCAGCAACGGCTTCTCCTTCTGAATAACCTTCCGCCCTCAGCTCGTCATACCTTAACCATGCCCCGGCAGCCGCGAACGCCGCACTCCCGGCACCAACTCCGAGTCGACCTGCGCGGGACAAGGCGCTTCTGCGAAGGATATCGGAACGAGCAATCCACGATTCCACAGCTGGACCCCGAAGGAAGCCTTGGCCAGCAGCTCGGAATATGTCTCGAGCCTCGTTGAGCCGCCATCTGTCAGCGACCGCGATTCCATTGAGTGCTGCGCTGGCCACATCAACGAATGCCCTTGTCCCGCCACTCGATCGACGTGGTTCAGGGGCAGGTCGCCGGGGAGTCGTCGTGACCGAAGACGCTTCCTCGTGGTATGGGTGATCGGCTGCTCCAGGGTTGCCGCCGACTGCCTGCGTTCCTCCTGACGTCGTGGTGGTCACGCATTCACCGGGCATCGTGCAGGCGCCCATCCCGGTCGGGTCCCACATCGTGATCGGATTCATCCCCGCATAGACGTGCTGGTTCAGGGTCATGGGCGACTCGAGCTCGCCGAGGAGCACGTCCCGGGAGCTGAACCGCCCCAGCCCAGCCGCGTACCACCGGGTGCCCATGTCGACCTGTTTCGTATCGGGGTCGGTCATGTCGCCCTGGTAGCCGAGGAAGGAGGTCTGGCCGGTGGAGATGAGGCTCCTCCCCCACGGATCGAACGAGGACGTGCCCTGGTTGGCCGCAACGGTGGAGGCGAGGCCCACCACGTCGCCGTGCAGGTCGCGGAGGTAGAACGATGCGATCGTGCCGGTCTTCTCCGCCATCGGGTCGCCGCCCGCCGTGTAGGCGTACGTGGTGGTGCTCGACCCGGAGCTCTGGACCACCGTCTCTACGCTGCCCCGGTAGGTGAACGACGTCGTGGCGGCGTCCTTCGCCCGGGAGAGGGCGCGGTCGAGCGCGTCGAGGGTGAACAGGACCCTGCCGGCCCCCGAGGCGCAGGTGGACCCCTGGACGGCGCAGGTGAGCCGGGAGTACGGGTCGTAGGTGAACGTCCAGTCGTTGGAAGCGATCGAGCTGTCGATCTGCTTCAGGTTCCCGACCGCATCGTGGGTGTAGGTGAGGCTCTCCCCGGTCGCGGCGTCGGAGGCGGACGTCGGCAGGCCGGCGGTGTCGTAGGTGGTGGTGAGGTCCTTCACGACCGACCCGGTGGTCTCCTTCGAGAGGATCCGGTTGCCGGCCCCATCGTAGGCGTAGTCGTAGGTGGTGGAGGCTCCCGTGGCGTTCGGGCCGGTGGCTCGGGTCAGCCGCGCCGCCCCGTCGTAGGTGTAGGATCAGGTCCCGTTGGCCAGGTTGGCGAACACGGTGGAGGCCTTGGAGGTGACGTCGCCGGCCTCGTCGTAGCCGAGGTCGAACGAGGCGATGGTCGCTCCAGTCGTGTTGTCCTTGATCAGCTGGGTGTCGATCCGCCCCGTCGCGGCCTCGTAGGTGCGCTCCCACCGCAGGTTCGCCTGGGCGTCGGTGCGGGTCACCAGGCGCCCACTGGTCGGGTCGTAGGCGTAGGTCGAGACGGCGGTCCCGGTCACGAACGGGTCGTCCACGGTCGCGACCTGATCGGCCGCGTTGTAGGTGAAGGCCGTGGTGCCGGCGGCGTCGGCGACCGAGGTGAGCCGGCCCGTCGAGGCCTGGTAGGTGAACGTCGTCTCCGGGGTCCCCGAGCCGTTGCGGAAGGTATTCCACGGCCTGCCGTCGTCGTCGTAGGTGAAGTCGAAGGTGACCGCGGGGTTCTTCGCCTGGGTCAGGTTCCCGGCGGCGTCGTAGGCGTAGGTCTCCGCGCCGGCGGTCGACTGGGTGCACGTGGCGGTGTGGTGGCAGACGGTCCGGCCGAGGTCGTCGTAGCCCAGGTACACGGTTTGCGGCCGGGAATCGGTGACCTGGGTCGGCCATCCCGCCAGGTTGTGCGCGTACGTCGTGGTGCCCCTCGCGTCCGCGGAGGTCGCGAGGAGCCCGGAGACGTCGTAGGTCCAGTCCCGTGTCATCGTCGTTCCGGTCTTCAACGGTTGGTCGACCCGGACGCGCTCCCCCGCGTCGTCGTACGTGGCAGTCACCGAGACCTTCGTCGTGGAGGACGGGAGCGTCACCCCTTCGTAGGTCGAGCTCGTGAGCCTGCCGACGAAGTCGTAGCCGTAGGTGATCCTGTCGTCGAGCGTCGACCTCGGCCCGTCCACCTGGGAGAGCCTGCCGGCAGGATCGTAGCCGTAGATCGTGACGGCCTGGTCGGACGTCTGGGCCTGGGAGAACTCGGTCCGGGTGGTGAGCTCCCCGAGGTCGTTGAAGTCCGTCTTCGTCTCGATCCCGGCCGGGTCGGTCACCCTCAGCGGCTGGTTCGTGACGTCGTACGTCGTCGTGGTGGGCTGATAGCTCTCGAGCGCCTCGGCGGTCCTCCGGCCCAGCACGTCGAAGTCGGTCGTCACGGTCGCCTGCGACGCCGCGTCGACGACGATCCGGTTCAGGGATGTGCCGAGCTGGTAGGTGGTCGTGGTGACCGCCCCCGAGGGAGAGATCCGGTAGGTGGGTCGCGAGATCTGATCGTAGAGCGTCTCCCACAGGGTGTTCCGCACGTCGGTGTGCCAGTTCTCGAGGTCGGCCCAGTTCCAGTCGTGGGTGATCTGGGGGCGCGGCAGCGGACCGGTCCGATCGGGATCGGGGAGCGTCTCGGTCATCACGTGGCCGGCATCGTCGTAGACGAGGTCGGTCTGGGCGAACACGCCGCCGGTGATCTCGGACTTGGTCTGGATGACCCGCCCCGCGAGGTCGTACGAGGTGATCGTGTCCTCTCCCGACGGGCCCGTGACGGTGACCGGCCGGCCCAGCGAGTCGTATGCGTAGGTCGTGGTCCTCGTCTGGGCCGGCTGCGTCGCCGCCGCTCTGACGACGACGCTCTGCTTCGTCGTGTCCCCTGCCCGGCTGCACTCGATGTCCGTGACAGCTCCCGTCGGGTCGGTGGTCTTCTGGAGGCAGGAGACATTCCCGGTCGTATCCCAGTTCGGGGTGCCGTTCTTCCAGACGTTCGTGGTCGTGGCGGCCTCGCTGCTCTGGTAGTTCTCGGTGATCGACAAGGGCTGGCCGTAGGAGTTGTAGGTGGTGTAGGTCTTGTACTCCGGCGAACCGGAGGGGAGGTCCCTCCGCGCGAGGACGGCGGGGAGGCGTCGAGCCTTGAAGTCGTCAGTCGGGTAGGTCCACGTCTCTTCCCACAGATCGGTCGTGTTGCCGTCGACCTTCTGGTAGGTCTTGGTCGTCACGAGCCCGAGGTTCGGCTGGAAGCGGGTCGCGTTCGGGGCGATGAACGTCCCCCCGTCCCCGCCGTCCCACTTCAGCGTGAGTTGGGCGCCCCCGGTGAGCTCGGAGTACTCGATCTCGAACGGCACCAGGTTCGTCGACGGCGGCGCGATCTTCTTCTTCGCGTCGTTGTTCGTGCCGCAGTTGTAGCTCGTGGCCGACTGGGGGGTCCCGAAACAATCCAGCAGGTTCTTGCCGCCGACCGAGAGCGACACCCCGTCGTTGGACCAGACGCGGAACTTCGCGGTCTTCGTCTGTCCGTTCCAGTCGGTCACGTCCAGGTACCCGGTGAGCCTGACCGAGAACGTGTCGTTGCCGCCGGCGCCCTGTGGGCTCCCGCTCCCCCAATCCTGGTCGAAGTCCTGCCACAGGTACTCGTCGCTCGGCAGGTCCGCGAGGTTCTCGACCGAGTAGATCTCGGCCCAGAGCCCCGTGAACGAGGAGCTGTCGTCGTAGATGTAGGACTCCTGGAGCCGGGGCGCACCGGAGGTAGCCGCGGGTTGCTTCACGGTCTTCAGCCGGTACGGGGCCTGGGAGAAGTACGTGTAGCGGGTCGAGAACCCGTCGGGGTCGAGGTCGGTGTAGGCACCCTGGCCGTCGACCGCCGACGTGCAGTGCTTCCCTCCCCAGGCGTTGGCCACGGGCGTCCGCTCGCAGAGCAGGTTCAGGTGGTTGTCGAAGACGTACGTACTCGTGTGGCGGACACCCTCGTCGTCCTCGGGCGAGATCACCTCGATCGGCAGACCCGCCCAGGAGAACTCCACCTGGGTCTGGAACGCCGGGTCGGTCGCGAGCTCGTTGTCGCATTCGGTGCCCGACCCGCGGGGATCGGTGATGCACGCGCCGGCAGCTGTCGTCCCCTTGTAGGCGCCGTGGTAGTTGAACAACCAGGGCGTGGGGGTCGACGAGGGGAAGCCGCCGAACGGCGCGGTGATGGACTCCACGCGCGCGAGTCCCGTCGGGTCGACGAGGTAGGTGATGTCCCATCCGTCCGCCGGACCGGGGTTCGTGACGCCGTCGCGGACCTCGGTGAGCTTGCTCGCCCCGTAGCCGAAGCCGACGCTTTCGGTCCGGTTGCTGCTCCCCGGGATGCTCACGACCGTGGTGATTGACTCAAGCCTCGACGACGCGTCGTAGCCGAGGGTCCAGGTCTGTCTGAACCGCGCCGGGTTTCTTGGAGGCTCCAGACCGTGAGAGGTTGGAGCCATGAGACGACCCGGAACGTATCCCTCTGAGGTGCGCGAGCGCGCCGTGAGGATGGTCTTCGACCACCAGGACGACCACCCCTCGCAGTGGGCGGCGATCTGCTCGATCGCCGACAAGTTCGGCATGACCCGAGAGACGCTTCGCCGCTGGGTCCGCCAGGCCGAGACCGACGACGGCCTACGTCCAGGGCTCACGACCGATGAGCGCGACCGTCTGAAGGCCCTGGAGCGCGAGAACCACGAGCTCAGGCGAGCCAATGAGATCCTCAAGAGCGCCTCGGCTTTCTTCGCGGCGGAGCTCGACCGCCGACCCACGAGATGATCGCCTACATCGACCGGAACAAGGACCGGTTCGGGGTCGAGCCGATCTGCGGGCACCTGCCGATCGCCCCGTCCACCTACTACGACGCGAAGGCGAGACCGCCGTCTCACCGATCGATCCGAGATGAAGAGCTGAAGCGCGAGATCACCCGCGTGCACGCCGCCAACTTCGGCGTCTACGGCGCACGCAAGGTGTGGCACCAGCTGAACCGCGAGGGGATCGTCGTGGCCCGCTGCACGGTCCAGCGCCTGATGCGCGAGCTCGGGCTGCACGGGGCTCGCCGTGGCAAGTTCAAGCGCACGACGACCCCAGACGAGCGGGCCACCCCGCCGGCGGACCTCGTGAACCGGGACTTCTCCGCGACCAGGCCGAACCAGCTCTGGGTGGCCGACATCACCTACGTGAGGACCTGGTCGGGCTTCGTCTACGTGGCGTTCATCATCGATGCCTACAGCCGGGCGATCGTCGGGTGGCAGGCGTCTCGGTCGCTTCGGGCGGACCTGGCGCTGGACGCGCTCGAGATGGGGATCTGGGCTCGTCGCGAGCTGGTCGGGTTGATCCATCACAGCGACAGGGGCGGTCAATACCTCGCAATCCGCTACACCGAGCGCCTCGGCGAGGCGGGCGCCGTGAACTCGGTCGGCTCCAAGGGCGACAGTTACGACAACGCCCTCGCGGAGACGATCATCGGGCTCTACAAGACCGAGCTGATCCGCCGGCAAGGTCCCTGGAAAGGGATGGACGACGTCGAGCTCTCCACGCTCGAATGGATCGACTGGTTCAACCATCGTCGGCTGCTGGAGCCGATCGACTACGTTCCCCCGGCCGAGTTCGAGGCCGCCTACTGGAGCAGGGAGGACTCCAACGAACCTGCGACACTCAAAGATCCGAGCCTCCGGTGAACCCGGCGCGGTTCAGTCCCCCGAAGCTTGTCGCGTTGGTGCCGCCGGTGGCGGCGATCTGGGTGAGCTTGCCCGCTCCCCAGGTGAGCACGATCTTGCGCCCGAGGGCCTCGGTGACGGTCGTGAGCTGACCCGATCCGTTGTAGGTGTAGTCGATCGATTTGTCAGGGGCCGAGTCCTGCGAGACCGACGGCTTCGCCTTCGTGAGGTGCGCTCCCTCCGCGTTCTCGGCTCCCAGGGAGAACGTGTACCGGCCGCCCTCGCCGTCCACGTAGGTCCAGTTCGCCGGGCCCTTGCGGACCCACCCGGAGTTCGCGGAGGTGCCGGAGGTGCCTCCATAGATGTTCTTGTCGACGTGGGGGAAGTAGAGCACGCCGCCACCCCGGAACCGGATCTTGAGGTCGGCGTCGGCCGTCGTGTCCAGCTTGTAGAGGGCGACCGGCAGGCCTTCGTGTCCGGACCGGGGTCCGATCGCGACGTCCCACCCGGGGCCGAGCCCGTAGTTCGCAGTCGCCTGATGGTTGTAGGTGAGTCCCACGTCGAGCGGCCCGATCGGTGTGGCGTAGGAGTCGATGGGGACGTCGAGGAAGAGGTTGCCGTTCGCCTCGTTCACCTTGAGCGTCATCCCCGAGCCCACGTCGTGGGACCACATCGCGTAGCGGGGGTCGTCGCCGAGGTGCCTCAGCGACACCGTGATCTTCCGCGAGCCGGAGGCATTCTGGGTGTGCTGGGTGCCGGCGCCGTCGGTGAGGGTGCAGAACCCGAGCGGCGGGTCGCAGATGTCCCACGAGACGGCGCGCCACCAGTAGTCCTGGCCATCCACGAGCACCCCGGCGGGGACCGTGAAGGACCGGACATCGTCGTAGGGGGAGGAGAAGACGAGGTGGCTGCCGGTCCAGTTCGTCCCGTCATCGGAGATCTGGAACGACACGAGGACCTCGTCCCCGTTGGGGTCCCCCGGGATCTGGGTGACCTTGAGCGTCGGTGACTCGCTCTCCGTGACGTAGTTCGCCGCCGGCGTGTCCAGGGTGGGGTTGTTCGGGAGGTCGTTGTAAGTCAGGTACATGAAGGGGTCGGCAGTGCCGGCCGCCTCGGTCGCGTAGAACGTCTTGGGGTTGGATGCGGTGAGGGCGATCCCGTCGTTGTCCCAGTTGGCGTTCCACGTGCTCGTCGGGTCGATGATGTGCTGGAAGAGCTGCTTCAGCTGCCAGGTCCACCACTGGCCGTTGTTCGCGGCGAAGGTCGTGTCGAAGGGAGCCGACCCGATCGACGGCTGGTTGTTCCAGTTCAGGGTGCCGGCCGCGGGGAGTGGGCCCAACGCCCGTTTGGCTGCGATCCCGTTGGTGACCCCTCCGGAGGCCGTCGGGTACAGGAACAGGGTCGCGTCGTAGACGAGCCGGTCGGCCTGGGTGAGGGAGCTCATGAGGAAGCGCACGTAGGTGCGCTTGCCCGAGTCGACCTTCAAGTAGATGTTCGACTCGTAGCTGGTGGAGGCGTGCGCGCTGTCCACGTAGGCGTCCCGGGAGGGGGAGAGCTGCAGGTTCCATATCGGATCGACGATCACGGGGTAGGTAGCGTCCGCGAAGAAGGACGGATCGAACGCCAGCGCCAGCTCGATCGTCCCGCCTCCGAGGTCCTCCATCTCGTACGTGGCCGTGGCGGAGGCGATGTCGGTCGACGAGTCGTATGCGACGGGGGCGGGGATGTAGCCGACCCAGCTCCCACCCTCATCGATCACGTCCAGGCCCCCGAAGTCGTTCGGGTTGAGCGTCAGGCCGTCCGCTTCGATGGTGAACCGGAAGGTCGCCTCGTCGGGGGCCTCGTCGATCACGATCTGTTCCTGGACGCCCGTCGGTGACACCGTGTACGTGATGTCGTGGCCATCGATGGCGAGCGGATAGGTGACCGTGGACCCGTCGACGACACCCGGTGATCCGGAGGGGAGTGGGCTCGGCGTGGGTGTCGGCTCGGAGACGGGAAGGGGGCTTGGCGTGGGTGTCGGCTCGGAGACGGGAAGGGGGCTCGATGTGGGTGTCGGCTCGGTGGCTGGGAGCGGGCTTGGCGTGGGCGATGCCTCGGCCAAGGGGAGGACCTCGAGCGCGGGAGACACACCCATCGAGCCGGTGGCGGTCTGCACCGTGACCGGCGTCAGACCGGTGAGCACGAGCGGGAACGTGTAGGCGTTCCCACTCGGATCGATCCAGGTCCATCCCGAGGCCGAGGGCTGGAGCGCAGTGTCCACCTCGACCCACTCGCCGTCGGCGTTCTCTTCGTTGTGAGCTTGGGGTTCGACCAGGGCCAGGTGCTCCCCACCCCCGTCGGCGAGCGCGTAGACATCGGCGGTCTCGCTCCCGGACTTTGGAAGCAGCTCGGCCCCGGCGATGGCCTCCTCTGGCGTGAGCGGATCCCTCGCACCGGGGATCGCCGGCACGATGTCCTCGGGCCACACCCCGGGGAGGTCCGACAGATCGATGACCGGGAGGCGCTCCTCGGCGGTCGGTGGTTCGGGCGGCGCGGGTTTCGCGAAGGGATCGTTAGCGGGATCCGTCGACGCTATCGACTCAGGCCCGGGTGTCTGCGCATGAGCCGGCAAGGGAGAAGCGAGGGCCGAGGCGAGCGCGAGCGATGTCGCAAGGGAACGCCATCGCAGTCGGCGTGCCAACGGCGCTCCCCTCTATCCCAACGGCGCCCCTCGGGCACGCGATGACGCGGATGGGAACACCATCCACGGCTCCGCGCAATCAGCCGCGAGGGGGTTGCCCACTCGACCTACCGAGTTGGCGACGATCTCCCGGTCCGATCGTCGTTCCACGGACGAGGTCGTCCGTCGGTACCTGACGCAGGTCGAGACGTCAATCGGGCCGGCGCGGCATGGCCGCGTCGGCCGGCAGGAAC
>JBIOUU010000078.1:0-9466 GCA_044867345.1 Actinomycetota bacterium | reverse complement strand
CCCGCTCCCGTCGGCCGATGCCGATCCATTCCCGGCAACGAACTCGAGCGCACTGCCCGCGTACTCCGGGACGAGCTCGACCAGTCCCTTCTGGAGCGCCGGCTCGACGAGCTCTCGCGCGCCCAGGTCGAGCGCCAGCTCGACGCGGAAGCCGGCCGAGCGGAGGGCCTGAGCGTAGAGCTCCGCGAGCAGCACGCTCTCAGGGAAGTTGAACGACGCGACGGTGATCGCTCCGTCGTCGAGGGCGGTCGTCCTGGGAGTAGGCGCTGACCCGCAGGCCGCGAGCAGCAGGAAGGGGAGGAGCATCGCGGTTCGCCACCGAAGCAGGACGTCCTCCTTCCGGCGTGGGATCGGCCCAGGCTATTCGAAACCCGCGAGTTCCGGGGCCGGGGAGGATTGTTCGATAGGCTGCCGCGCGTGGAGCTGCGGATGGGATCGGAGTCGCTTCCGCTCGGCGCTGGCGGCACGGTCGTTACCGTCGGCTTCTTCGACGGCGTGCACTTGGGCCATCAGGCGGTCTTCAGCCGAACCGTCGAGCTCGCCCGGGAGCGCGCTCTCCGTTCCGTCGTCGTCACGTTCGACCGGCACCCACGGGAGACCCTGACCCCGGGGAGGGAGCCGAAGCTCCTCACGACGCCGGATCGCAAGGCCCGGCTCATCGAGGCCGCCGGAGTGGACGTCGTCCTTGTCCTCCGGTTCGACCGAGCCTTCTCCCTCGTCCCGGCAGAAGAGTTCGTCCGCCGGGTGCTGGCGGACGGCCTGCGCGCGGAGCACGTGGTCGTGGGGGCGAACTTCACGTTCGGACACCAGGCCCGGGGGACGGTGGAGACCCTCCGCACGCTCGGGCCGGCCCATGGGTTCACCGCCGAGGAGCTTCCCATCCTCGAGCTCGATGGCCGTCCCGTCTCCTCGTCCTCGATCCGCGAGGCGCTCGCGGAGGGCGATCTGGAATGGCCGACGAAGGCGCTCGGTCGCCGGTACGCCGTTGAGGGGACCGTCGTCACCGGTGCGGGTCGAGGGGTGGACCTCGGCTTCCCCACGGCGAACCTCGAGACCGATCCCCGAGTCCTGTTGCCCAAGACCGGCATCTACGCGGGACGCGCGTCGATCGAGGAGCGCCACTTCGTAGCGGCCATCAGCGTGGGCACCAATCCGACGTTCGGCCGGGAACCGGTTCACGTCGAGGCCTACCTGCTCGACTTCGCCGGCGAGCTCCACGGCCGGGCCCTCACGGTCGAGTTCTGGGCCAGGCTCCGCGACGAGGAGCGGTTCGACTCGCCCGAAGCGCTCGCCCGCGCGATGGGCGAGGACGTCCGCCGCGCCCGCCGGCTCGTGCCGGCGCCGGAGGCACGGACGGCATGAGGGGCCGCCACCGTCATCCAGGTCCGGTCGGCTTCGGTGCCATGGTGGCGGCGCTGCTCATCATGGCGGCGGCCGCGGTCACCGTGGCAGCACTGGCCGGCCGCTCGCCGAGCGAGCCCGATGCCAACGTCGCCTTGCCCAAGGCGCCTGAGGGGGGCGGCGCGACCGGTTCCTCCGCCCTTGTCCCGGCGAAGGAGGAGAAGCTCAAGCGGGGCAAGCTGCTGATCATGGCAGCGGGCGACGTGAGCCTGGACCCGAGCTACATCCCGGCCTTTCGGACCCAGGGCTACGGGTGGGCGTGGTCCGGATTGTCTGGCCTTTTCCAGCGGGACGACCTCACGGTGATCAACCTCGAGTGTCCGGCGACCGACATCGTCGACCCGCAGTCCAAGCAGTTCGTGTTCCGATGCGATCCCGCCTCGCTCCCGGTGGCCCGGCGATTCGGCGTCGAGGTGGCGAACCAGGCGAACAACCACGCGTACGACCAGGGTCCGGAGGGCCTGCTCGACTCCTTGCGGCAGATCCGCCGGGCCGGCATCGCACCCGTGGGCGCGGGGGCCGACCAGGAGCGAGCCCTGCGGGCCGCCACCTTCGACCTCAGAGGCTGGAGGGTGGCCGTCGTGGGGATCGACGAGGTACTGGACCCCACGTACATGGTGGCCGGCCCGGACCGGCCGGGCACGGCCGCCGGACACGACTTCAGGCTGGCCCTTCAGGCAGTCCGGAAGGCCGGCGAGCGGGCCGACATCGTCGTGGTGATGATCCACTGGGGGGTGGAGCTCGACACGCAGCCCCGCGCGTACCAGGTGGAGGAGGCCCACCGGATGATCGACGCCGGGGCCGACGTCATCTTCGGGGGCCACTCGCATCGCCTGCAGCCCCTCGACACGTACCGGGGCCGGCCGATCTTCTACAGCCTGGGGAACTTCGTCTGGCCCCACCTATCGGAGGAGGGCTCGACGACCGGCATCGCGGAGGTCCGAGTCACCCCGAAGGGCCGGTTCACGGCCCGGCTGCTGCCGGCCTACGTCATCTCCGACGGCCACCCGGTGCTCCGCTGACGGGGTCTGGTAGCCTTTTCCCTGCTCATGGCACTGACGACGGAATCCCGATCGAAGATCATCGCCGAATATCGGCGTGCCCAGAACGACACCGGCTCGGCCGAGGTCCAGATCGCGGTGCTGTCCACACGCATCAACGAGCTCACGGAACACCTGAAGACCCACAAGGAGGACCACCACTCCCGGCGCGGCCTGCTCCAGATGGTCGGGCGGCGCCGCCGGCTGCTCGAATACCTTCGGCGCAAGGACATCGAGCGGTACCGCACGCTCATCGCCCGCCTGGGACTGAGGCGATAGCCAACGAGGCGGCGGCCGAGGCCGCCCGTTCCGAAGGAGTGATGCGCACGAGCAGATGAGATCGGCGTAGGAGGGGGTCGGTTATCAGTAGCGAGTCCCCGGACCCCCGGAGGCTCACCACTGACAACTGGCCGAACCTCCCCGCCTCCCGATACCACCCGTCGGTCCTCGCGGAGAAGCCGCGCAGGATGCATCCCAAGGAGGAAGGCCAGTGGCCGTCATCAAGCGTACGAAGACCGTGGGCTCGCAGGACATGACCTTCGAGTCCGGCAAGCTCGCGATGCAAGCGGAGGGATCCGTCGTCGTCACCTACGGCGAGACACAGATCCTCGCCACCACCACCACCTCGGCACCCCGCGAGGGCATCGATTTCTTCCCCCTCACCGTGGACGTCGAGGAGCGGATGTACGCGGCGGGAAAGATCCCGGGCGGATTCTTCCGCCGGGAGGGCAGGCCCTCGGAGACCGCCATCCTCACCGCCAGGCTGATCGACCGGCCGCTTCGCCCCACGTTCAAGGATGGGTACAACGACGAGGTCCAGGTCGTGGTCACGGTGCTCTCGGCGGACCTGGCCAACCCCTACGACGTCCCAGGGATCAACGGGGCCAGCCTGTCGACGATGATCGCCGGGCTCCCCTTCGACGGCCCGGTAGGCGCCGTCCGGCTGGGCCTGATCGGTGGAGAGTGGCGCATCAACCCGACGTACCAGGACCTGGACATGGCCACGTTCGACGTGGTGGTGGCCGGTCGGCGGAACCAGTCCGGCGGCATCGACCTGCTGATGATCGAGGGCGAGGCCCCCGACAACACGTGGAGCCTGCTCGCCGGAGGCGGCGCCGCGGTAGCCCCGACCGAGGAGAGCGTGGCCGAGGGGCTGGAGGCCGCCAAGCGAGCCATCGGCGAGATGATCGACTTCCAGCTCGACGTCCTCGCGGAGGCGAAGACCACCCCGAAGCCGTTCGAGCCGAAGGTCCTGTTCTCCGAGGAGACCTACCAGGTCGTGGCGGACTTCGCCGAGGGCCGGATCGAGGCCGCGCTGGTGCCGGAGAAGCGGGCCAGGGACGAGGCGATCGACCAGATCAAGGCAGAGCTCAAGGCTCACCTCCTGCTGAAATGGGGCGAGGAGGGATTCGCCCTCCAAGCCGCCGAGATCTCTCCGGCGTTCAAGGAGCTCCAGAAACGGGTCATGCGACGCCGGATCCTGGATGACGGCGTTCGCCTCGACGGCCGCAAGGCCGACGAGATCCGGACCCTGTCCTCCGAGGTGGGCCTGGTCCCCCGGGCCCACGGGTCCTCGTTGTTCCAGCGGGGCGAGACCCAGGTCCTGAACGTGACGACGCTCGGGATGCTGCGGATGACCCAGATGATCGACACGCTCGATCCCGAGGAGTCCAAGCGCTACATCCATCACTACAACTTCCCGCCGTTCTCCACCGGCGAGGTCGGCCGGATCGGCTCGCCCCGGCGGCGGGAGATCGGCCACGGCGCGCTCGCGGAGCGGGCGCTCGTGCCGGTGGTGCCGCCGGAGGAGGAGTTCCCCTACGCCATCCGCCTGGTGTCCGACGTCCTCTCGTCGAACGGCTCGACGTCGATGGCCAGCGTGTGCGCCTCGACGCTCTCGTTGATGGACGCCGGCGTGCCGATCAAGGCGCCGGTGGCCGGCATCGCCATGGGCCTGATCGCCGAGTTCGACCGGTACGTCACGCTCACCGACATCCTGGGGGCGGAGGATGCGCTCGGCGACATGGACTTCAAGGTGGCCGGGACCAAGGACTGGATCACCGCGATCCAGCTCGACATGAAAGTCACCGGCCTGCCCGCCGAGGCCCTGACCCAGGCCCTCAAGCAGGCCAGGGAAGCCCGTCTGTTCATCCTGGACACGATGCTCCGCACGATCTCCGAACCCCGGAGCGAGGTGAACGCCAAGGCCCCTCGGATCCTCACCATCCAGATCCCGGTGGACAAGATCGGCGAGGTCATCGGGCCCAAGGGCAAGCGGATCAACGAGATCATCGCGGTGACCGGTGCCGACATCGACATCCAGGACGACGGCACCGTGTTCATCGGCTCACGCGAAGGCGCCGGGGCGGACCAGGCGGCGAAGATGATCGACGAGATCGTCAACCCCAGGCCGCTCTCGGTCGGGGAGCGGTTCACCGGCAAGGTGGTGAAGACCACGACCTTCGGCGCGTTCGTGAACCTCGTGCCCGGCCGCGACGGGCTGGTGCACATCTCCAAGCTCGGGAGGGGCAAGCGCCTGTCCTCCGTGGAGGAAGCGGTGAAGGAGGGCGACACCCTGGAGGTCGAGATCCAGGAGATCGACCAGATGGGCAAGGTCAGCCTGAAGCCGGTGGGGGAGGAGTGGGCGATCCCCGAGGGCATGGAACTGGAGGAGCAGCCCCGCCGGGAGCGGCGGGACGGCGACTCGCGGGGCGGTCGCGGTCGCGACCACGACCGCGAGCGGCGGCCCAGGGACCGCGAGCGCCGGGACCGGCCCTCGCACTAGGCTCTGGCCCATGCCCATCCGCCGGACCGAGTTCGAGTCGGGCCTGCGAGTCGTGACCGAACGCATGCCCGGCGTCCGGTCGGTGGCCCTTGGGTTCTGGGTGCTGGCGGGATCGCGGGACGAGCCGCCGCCCATCAGCGGCTCGTCCCATTTCCTGGAGCACCTGCTGTTCAAGGGGACGAAGACCCGAACCGCTCGCGACATCGCCGAGGCCTTCGACGCGGTGGGCGGCGACGTGAACGCGTTCACCGCCAAGGAGTACACGTGCTTCTACTCGCGGGTGCGGGACCGCGACCTCCCCATGGCCGTCGATCAGTTGTCCGACATGCTCCAGAACTCGGTGATCCGCACGCCGGACTTCGAGGCCGAGCGCCAGGTGATCTTGGAAGAGATCCATATGCACGAGGACACCCCGGACGACCTCATCCACGACCTGCTGAACCAGACGCTGTGGCCCGACCACCCGCTCGGCCGGCCCATCCTGGGGACTGTGGAGAGCATCACCGCCGCAACCCGCGTCCAGGTTCGGCGGTTCTACAAGCGCCACTACGTGCCGGGGAGCCTGGTGGTCGTGGCCGCCGGGAACGTGCAGCACGACTCGCTCCTCGACCTGCTCGGCTCCGGCATGCCGATCGGCCCCATCCGCTCCGAGGGCCCGAGCTCGTGGAACCGGCGTCTGGCGGGTAACCCGCCCGCGCCCTCGGGGCAGACCCTGGTGAAGCGGCGGAAGACCGAGCAGGCCCACATCTGCCTGGGAACGAACGGACTGGCCCGCAACGACCCGGAACGGTTCGCGTTCGGCATCGTGAACGCGGCGATCGGCGGAGGGATGTCCTCGCGGCTGTTCCAGGAGATCCGGGAGAAGCGGGGCCTGGCCTACTCGGTGTACAGCTACCACTCGCAGTATGCGGAGGCCGGCCTGTTCGCCGCGTACGCGGGAACGACGCCGGCCAGGGCCAAGGAGGTGCTGGACATCCTGCGGGAGGAGCTCGCGGACGTGGCCGACGGCGCGCTCTCCGAGGAGGAGTTCGAGCGGGCCAAGGGCCACATGAAGGGATCGCTCGTCCTGTCGCTTGAGGAACCGAGCGGCCGCATGTCGCGCCTCGGCAAGTCCGAGATCTCGCACGGCGAGATCCTGACCGTGAACCAGATCCTTCAGCGGATCGAGGCCGTGGCGCTCGACGACACCCGCCGGGTGGCCAAGCGGGTCCTGTCGCAGCCGCTGGCCCTTGCGATGCTCGGTCCGTTCAAGGGCGGGAAGGAACCGCTGGCGTGATCCGGGTCGGCGTCATCGGCGCCGCGGGGCGCATGGGCCAGATGGTCTGCCGAACCGTAGCCGGCGAGCCCGACCTCGCACTGGTCGCCGCGATCGACCGGTCGAAGGTAGGCCAGTCCATCGGGTCGCTGATCGGCCAACCAAAGCTGGACGTCCCCATCTCCGACGAGCTGGACCGCCTGCTCGAGGCGGAGGTGGAGGTTGCCGTCGACTTCACCCACCCGGAGGTCGTGATGGACGACGTTCGGTGGTGCATCGAGCACGGCATCAACCTGGTGGTGGGCACCACCGGCTTGGTAGAGGACGAGCTGGAGGAGATCCGCAAGCTCATCGAGGACGAGGGCGGCGAGCCGAACGTGATCGTCGCGCCCAACTTCGCGCTCGGCGCGGTGCTGATGCAGCGCTTCGCCGCCCAGGCGGCCCGGTTCTTCCCTGCCGCGGAGATCATCGAGCTCCATCACGAGGGCAAGGCCGATGCCCCGTCGGGGACCGCGCTGTCCACCGCGCGGCGGCTGGTCGAGGAACGTGGTGGCGAGTGGCGCGGCCCCTCGGCGGAATCGATCGGGGGCGTTCGGGGCGGCGAGGTCGACGGCGTCCGCGTCCACTCGGTTCGTCTCCCCGGCCTGGTGGCTCATCAGGAGGTCATCCTGGGCGGGCAGGGCCAGACCCTGACCATCCGTCACGACTCGACCGACCGCAGCTCGTTCATGCCGGGCGTGCTGATGGCCATCCGCGCGGTGTCGACCAGGCCGGGCCTGACCGTGGGCCTGGAGCCGCTCCTCGACCTGCCGGCGAAGTGACCCGGCGCCTGGCCGCCGTCTTTGCCCACCCCGACGACGACACGTACGGCGTGGGGGGAACCGTTGCCCTGCATGCCGATGAAGGCATCGAAGTCACGGCGCTGCTGGCGACCAGCGGGGACGCGGGGCGGATCTTCGACCCCAGCCTGGCAACGCGGCGGAACCTCGGGAAGGTACGAGAACACGAGGACCGGGCCGCGTGGACCGAGCTCGGCGTGAAGCCTGCGCTGCACTTCCTTCGCTACCCTGATGGAGGCCTCCGCGCCGTTCCCCGCGACGAGCTGGTGGAACGCATCGCCGAGCTCCTCGCGGAAGGCCGTCCCGACGTCGTGGTGACGTTCGGCCCCGAGGGGGTCACTGGCCACGAGGACCACATCACGATCGGCGAGGCCGCCACCGTCGCCTTCCATCGAGCCAGGGAGCGTTCCACGGCCGAGGGCTTCTCCCGGCTGCTGTACGTGGCGATCCCGCAGTCGAACCTGGACCGGTTCAACGCGCTCCTTCGCGAGCGAGGGTTGGAGGCGCTCGATCCCACCCAGCCGTTCGTGCCGCGGGGGGTCCCTGACGAGATCATCGCGGTGATGGTGGACTGCTCGCCTGTGTATCAGCGCAAGCTGGAGGCCCTCCGTCAACACAAGACGCAGGGAGAGCTCGAGGACGTGCCCTACGAGCTGTGGCCCGAGGTGCTCGGCAGCGAGGCGTTCTTCATGGCGTGGCCCGAGCGGGCGCCGGGGGATCCCGTCCTGTTCGACGTGTTCGAGGGGCTCCCGGGCGACTAAGCTCGGGGGACCGTGGACGTCGAGATCCGGACCATCGCGCCCCAGGAGTTCGAGGCCTACATCGACGCGCTCAACGCGGGGTTCGGTGGCCACACGCGGCCGGAGGACATCGAGCGCGAACGGATGGTGGCCGAGATCGACCGGTGCCTCGCTGCCCTCGACGGCTCCGAGATCGTCGGCGGCGCGTCCGCGGCCTCGTTCACGATGACCGTGCCGGGCGGTTCGGTCCGTGCCGCGGGGGTGACCGGCGTCGCGGTGAAGCCGACCCATAGGCGGCAGGGCATCAACTCGGCGCTCATGCGGCGGCAGCTCGACGACGTCCGGGCGAACGACGAGCCGCTGGCCATCCTGTACGCGTCCGAGGGCGGCATCTACGGCCGGTTCGGCTACGGGCTCGGCTCCTTCCACTGCTCGATGGACGTCGAGCGCGAGCGCACGGCCTTCGTCCGCGGGTACCGTCCCTCGGGTCGGACCCGGCTGCTGGATCGCGATGACGCGCTGGCGGCCATGCGGCCGCTGTACGACCGGGTCCGGCGGGACCGGCCGGGTTGGATCGAGCTCGGTCCCACGTGGTTCGAGTACCGGTTCGCCGAGACCCACTGGGGCGAGGATCGGAAGTGGTTCTACGCGGTGCATGAGGGTGCCGACGGCCTGGACGCGTACGCCGTGTATCGCGTCGAACACGGCAAGTACGGCGACCATCGCAACGGGCTGGCCGTGGAGGAGGTCCAGGCGTCCTCGCCCCAGGCGCACGCGGACATGTGGCGCTACCTGTTCGACGTCGATCTCATCGAACGGATCACGGCGTGGAACCGGCCGATCGACGATCCACTCCTCCTCGTGCTCCAGGAACCCGACCGTCTACGGCTCAGGATCAAGGACGCGCTCTGGGTGCGGCCGGTGGACGTTCCGAAGTCGCTCGAGGCGCGGAGGTACGCGGCCGATGGTCGGGCCACGATCGAGGTCCGGGACCTGTTCTGTCCGTGGAACGAGGGCCGCTACGTGGTGGAAGGCGGGCCGGATGGCGCGTCGTGTGTCACGACGGACGCCGAACCCGATCTCGTGATGAGCGTGAACGAGCTCGGCGCCGTATACCTGGGCGGCGTGAGCTTCCGGCAGCTGCATCGAGCCGGACGGGTCCAGGAGGAGCGGCCGGGCGCCCTGGCCCGAGCCGATGCCATGTTCGGTTGGGACCCCGCGCCGTGGTGTCCGTTCGTGTTCTGAACCTCCGCGGCGGACGTACGGCCGCGGTCACCCTTGGGCTTGACCCGGTTTCACGGACACCCCGAGACTGGCCAGCAGCCAGGGAAGGAGGTGTTCGATGCCGAACCCGTTCTCCTACCCGAAGGAGCTTCGGGACGAGGGCGTGCGGCTCGTACGAGAGG
>JBIOUU010000077.1:0-5924 GCA_044867345.1 Actinomycetota bacterium | reverse complement strand
GACCTCACGTCGAGGGCCGCGGGAAGCCCCACCAGCCTCGACGTACCCCTAGCCGTCGCGGAGAGGATCAGCCACCGGTGGGCGATGGACTTGTCTCCGGGGACCGAGGCCTCGCCCTCCACCGTCCTACCCGGCTCGACCAGGACGCGCACGTGGACCCCTAGGCCAGCCGGAGCGGCTCGAACCCCTGCCCCTCGAGGGCCCGGGCCGCGTCGTCGGCAGCGGCGGACGCCACGGTCAGGTGGACGGTGCCTCGTCCTCCTTCCGGGGAGTGCACGATCTGGAGGTCCTCGATGTTCACGCCCGCCGCCCCGAGGCACGCGGTGAGGTCGGCCAGCGCTCCCGGCCGGTCGGGGACGGCCACCTGGAGCACGGACACCCCCGTCCTCACCGTGGGCTTGGCGGCGAGGGTCAGACGCGCCTCCTTCGCCTCGGCGAACGCTTGCTCGACGTCGCGGCCCGATCCGGCAAGGACCATGTCGCGGATCTCCGAAAGCCGCTTGGCGTACAGGTCGATGGCCTCGGCGATCTGCGCCCGGTTTGCCAGGAGGATGTCGCTCCAAAGATGCGGACTGGACGCGGCCAGGCGGGTGAGGTCCCGGAACCCTCCCGCGGCCAGCAGCAGGATGTCCGGCTCGCCCGCCTCCTCCGTGGCGGCCAGGCTCATCAGCGCGGTCGAGGCCACCTGCGGCAGATGGCTGACCATGGCCACGAGCCGGTCGTGGCGAAACGGGTCCATCACCACTGGCCTGGCCCCGACCTTCTCCACCCACGCCGAGACCCGTGCCGTCGCGGCCTCCTCCGTGGCCGGCGAGGGAGTCAGGACCCACACGATCCCGTCCAGGACCGAGGGCGAGGCCCAGTCGGGCCCCGAGCGCTCCGAGCCTCCCATTGGGTGGCCACCCACGAATCGCCGCCTGTCCCCAGGCTGGACGGTCCCCTCGACCTCGACCAACACCTGAGACTTCACGCTTGCCACATCGGTGACCACCGCGTCCGGGGACGCGGCCAGCGCCTCCCCAGCCAGGCCCGCGATGCTCGGCACCGGGGTGCACAGGAAGACGAGCGAGGCTTCCGCCACGGCCTCTGCCAGCGAGCCTCCCGGCAGCAGCCCCGAGCGCTCCGCGGCCCGAGCGAGGACGCCCGGATCGGCATCGAACCCCCGGACCTCCTCCCCCGCGGCTCGAGCGGCCATGGCGATGGAGGTGCCGACGAGGCCCGTCCCGACAACGGCCACTCGCTCACCCGAGGTCATCACGCAGTGACTCCGCCCCATCGAGGTACGTATGCGCCACCCGGTCCGGCGGACGATCGGTGTAGAAGTGCATGAGGACCCGGACCACCCTCGGCATCGCGCCCTCGACGGGGATCTCCCGAGCGCAGAGGAGCGGCACGTGGCCCAGTCCCATCTTTCGAGCCGCCTCCGCGGGGAACGCCGACCGGAGGTCGTCGGTGGCGGTGAAGAAGACGCTCACGATGTCGCCGCCGGCCACCCCGTTCCGCTCGAGCATCGCCGACAGCAGCCGCTCCGTAGCGGACAGCACCGAACCCGAGGCGTCCTCCGCCACGCGGATGGCCCCCCGGGCCGCACGGACCTTCGGATCTGCCATGGGTCGCTCGAGCCTCAGGCTACAGGGACTCGGGTGACCGGCGCCTCGGCGCGGATGCCGCTACCTACAGTCCGGCCGCGCGGTACAGGTCCCGCACCTCCGAGGGGGTGAGGTCTCGGCGTTCGCCCGAGCGAAGCCGGCCGAGACCCACCGGGCCGACCCGCAGACGGATCAGCCGGCGAACCGGCAGCCCCACGGCGGCGAGCATCCTGCGCACCTCCCGCTTGCGGCCCTCGGCCATGACCAGCCGGACGGCGCCCCTCCCCCCCGATCGAGCGACCGAGCGTGCCGCTACGGCCTTGGCCGGGCCGTCGTCGAGCTCCACGCCTCGGCGCAGTCGCCCGATCTGCTGCTTCGTTGGGGCGCCGTCCACCTCGGCCAGGTACTCCTTCTCCACACCGTGCCGGGGATGCAGGAGCCGGTTCGCCAGCTCGCCATCGTTCGTGAGCAACAGAAGACCCTCAGTCTCTCGGTCCAGCCGTCCAACCGGGAACACCCGCACATCCTTCGGCAGGTACTCCCCCAGGTCCGTCTCGGCGTGGGGGTCCCGCAAGGTCGTGGTCACCCCAGCCGGCTTGTGCAGCGCCTGGTAGCGAAGGCCGGGGTCGACGCTCGCCCGGCGACCGTCCACCTCGACCACGTCTCGCGAGGGGTCCACCCGATCGCCGAGGACGGCGACCCGTCCATTCACGCTCACCCGGCCCTCGCGGATCAGGTCCTCGGAGGCCCGGCGCGAGCCGAACCCCGCCCGGGCCAGGGTCCGCTGCAATCGCTCCTCGGGCATGGGCGGAGGAGCTACTCGCCTCCAGGCTCAGCCCCGGGCTCATCCCCCGCGGCCCTGCTGAGCAACGGGGCGAGCGGGGGGAGTGCGGAGAGCGAGGGAAGTCCCAGGCGCTCCAGGAAGTCGGGGGTCGTCCCGTACACCATGGGTCGGCCCGGTCCTTCCTCTCGCCCCACCTCGGCCACCAGCCCCCGGTCCACCAGGGCTCGAAGGACCCCCTCGGAGTTGACCCCCCGGATCCCGGCGATCTGGTGCCGGGTCACCGGCTGCTTGTACGCCACGATGGCCAAGGTCTCGAGCGACGCCTTGGTCAGGCGGGCGTGCCGGGACGAGAGCACGTATTGCTCGACGAACGGCGCGGTGTCGGGATGGGTGGTCAGACGCCACCCGCCCGCCACGCTTCGGAGCACGATGCCCGAGCCCCTCTCCTCATATGCGCGGGCGAGCTCCTCGCACAGCCGGTCGACCTCACGCCGATCCATCTCCAGCGACTGGCCGAGCACGGTCGAGGAGACCGGCTCGTCGGAGATGAACAGCAGCGCCTCGAGCGCCCGCGTCGCGTCGGGCCGATCGCTCATCGCTCGGGCCCCCGCCACTCGACGTCGATCTCGCCGAACGTCTCCGCCTGCGCCAGGCCGACCTTGCCCTCCCGGAACAGCTCGAGCAGGGCGAGGAATCTCACCACGACGTGGATCCGCTCCTCGCAGTCGGCCACCAGGTCACGGAAGCTGGCTCGCCCCAGCCGTCCCAGGGCATCGGTCACCGCACTGACCGCGTCCTCCATCGAGTACCGGATTGGGGTGACGTGGTACAGGTCCAGGGACGGCGGCGGCCGCAGCAACGTCGCGGCCAACCGGGCCAGGTCCTGGGCCGAGACCCGCTCGAGCACGTCGGGGAACAGGTGGGCGAACTCCGGCGACGGGCCGGCGTCGCGCGTGTGGTGGAGTGCTTCCTCCTCCATGCGCCGGGCCAGGTCGCCGGCCACCTGGCGGATGGCGGCCAGCTCCAGGCTCCGCGCGTACGCGAGGTCGGGGGACGTCCCGAGCATGTCCTCCTCGTCCAGGACCTCCGGCCGCGGCATGAGCCTGCCCACCTTCAGCTCCAGCAGGACGGCGCAGACCGCCAGGAACCACGTCGCCTCCTCCAGGGTCCAGTTGTCCGCCTGCTTCGAGTACGAGAGGTACAGGTCGGTGACGCGTCCGACGGAGACGTCGCACACGTCGACCTTCTGCTCCAGGATCAGATCAGCCAGGAGCCGGAACGGCCCCGCGAACACCGGCAGCTCGACGGTGAACCTGCCGCCCGCATCGGCCCGCTCGTCGCTCATGCCAGGTTCATCGCCCGTCGGACGGCCTTCATCGTGTCCTCCACCACCGGCCGGACCTTCGCGGCGCCCTCGGCCAGGACCTCGTCCACGATCTCCGGCGTCCGCTGGAGCTCCGCGCGCCGCTCCCGGAACGGGCCGTAGTACTCGACGATCCGGTCGGCCAGATCCATCTTGTCCTCGACGCAGCCCAGGGCGCCGGAGCGACAGTTCGCGTCGATCCAGGCAACGTGGTCCGGCGGCGAGAACAGTCGCTGCAGCGTGAAGATGGGGCAGATCTCGGGCCGTCCGGGATCGCCCAACCGGATCTTCTTCGGGTCGGTGATGAAGGTCCGCACCTTCGCCGTGATCTCGTCCGGTTCGTCCGAAACGCCGATGAAGTTGTCCAGCGACTTCGACATCTTTCGGCCGTCGGAACCGGGGATCAGCGGCGACTCGGACAGGAGCGGCTGGGGTTCGACCAGCACGGGTCCGTACAGCCGGTTGAACCGGCGGACGATCTCCCTGGAGATCTCCAGGTGCGACACCTGGTCCTCCCCCACCGGCACCAGCTCACCCTTCACGATCGTTATGTCCACGGTCTGAAGCAGCGGGTATCCGAGGAGCCCGTAGTTCGCGATGTCGCGCTCGGCCAGGTCCCGGAGGCGCTCCTTGTACGTGGGCACCCGCTCCAGCCATCCGAGCGGCGTGATCATGCCGAGCAGTAGGGCCAGCTCGGCGACCTCCGGCACGTCGGACTGGCGGTAGACCGTGGCCCTGGCCGGATCGATCCCCGCGGCCAGCCAGTCGAGCACGAGGCCACGGATCCGCTCCGGCAACAGCTCGGTCCGGTCGTAGTCGGTCGTGAGCATGTGCCAGTCCGCGACGAAGAAGAACGCGTCGTGCTCGTCCTGGAGCTTGCGCATGTTGAGGATGTTGCCGAACCAGTGCCCGACATGGAGGGGGCCGGTCGGCCGGTAGCCCGTCAGGACCCTGGCCCTTCGCTGGGTATCCGGCGTGCTCGTGGAGTGACCGTGCGTCTCGATGCCCGCGATGATAGCGCGCGGTTACGCGGCTACCAGGGAGGAGTCAGCAGACCTTGGCCCCGGTGAGCAGGGTGCATACGGAGCTCGCCAGGGCACGCACGATCGAAAGCAGCGGCGCGGCCAGTAGGAAGAAGATCACAAGCATGAACAGCACGAGGTACTGGTCCAGGTTCACGTAGACCTCGCGGGGCTTCGGTGGTAGGACCCGGGCGAGCAACTTCGCACCGTCCAGGCCCGGCACCGGCATCAGCTGAAACACGAACATGAAGACGTTCACCACGAGCCAGGCATAGACGAACGTGCCAGCCTCCCCCGAGACCCCAACGCGGAGCGCGATCCCAGCGATTGCGGCGAGGGCCAGGTTGGCGCAAGGGCCGGCAAGCACCACGATCAGCGAGTCTCGCTTGGGGTTGCGAAGGTATGTGGGATCGAGTGGCATCGGCCTCGCGTAGGCGAAGATCGGCAGCAGGCCCTGGCCCGAGGCCACCAGGATCAGGATCAGCCCGGGAAGGATGATCGAGCCGAACGGGTCGATCAGGGGCCGGGGGTCGAGCGTGAGCCGACCCCACCGCCGGGGGCTGGGATCGCCCAGGCGGTCGGCAGCGAGCGCGTGCCCGTACTCGTGGAGCACCAGGCTGGGAACGAGGGCCACCAGCAGGTAGAGCGCGAACTTCAGGCTGTCCACGGGGCTCCCGACCTCCCCCCGTCAGCCGCCGAACCAACCGTGGACCAGAGGTGGAGGCTCTACCGGGGTCGAGCTCATGGTGAGCGCCGACAGCACGCGAGGGATGCACTCGCGGACGGCGGCCTCGTCTCGGGCATGGATCGTCCCGATCTCCTCCCCCATCTCCAGCCGGTCCCCGATCTTGGGCCGGAACACGATACCGACCGCCGGGTCGATCGAGTCTCCCTTCTTCTTCCGTCCCGCTCCCAGGTCGGTGCCGGCTCGGCCCAGGGCCTCCGCATCCACCGCGGCGAGGTGGCCGGCGCGATCGGCCTCGATGGGCCGCCGTACCGGGGCCACCGGAAGGACGCCCCAGGGGTCGTCGACGACCCGTGGGTCGCCACCTTGCGCCTCCACCATGAGCCGGAACGCCTCCAGGGCCTTCCCCGAGTCCATGGCCGCGGCCGCGGCGCCTCGGCCCTCGCCCATCCCGGTGCCGGTGAGGCGCGACAGCGCCACA
>JBIOUU010000076.1:0-2544 GCA_044867345.1 Actinomycetota bacterium | reverse complement strand
CGCCCCCCCGGCTCGTCCCCCGGACTCACCGGGTCCAGCCGCGAGAAGGTCCCACCATGGCGCTCCGGCCAGCTCGGCCTGGGACGCCCCGAAGAGGCGCTCTCCGGCCGGGTTCACTGTCACCAGGCGGCCGCGAATGTCCGTCGTGACGATGCAGTCGTCGACGCTTCGGACCACGCTCGCCAGCAAGCGCTCGATGCGTCGCGCCTCCTCCTCGGTCGTCCGGAGCGAGTGCCGCAGCTCCTGGAAGGACTCGACCAAGCGCTCCGCCTCGCCCTTGGACAGCGTATAGCGGTCCTCCACGATGAAGCGCGCCGCCGCCGCGCCGAGCGAGGCGGCCAGTCGCTTCTCGAGCCGGATCCGGAGCTCGAGGAGCTCGGGGGCCGTGAGTTCGTCGGGCGGCTTGGTACCGAGGATCTCACCGGCGATGACCGCCGCCTCCGGGCCACCCACGTAGTGGTGGACGATACGCTCGATCTCCCGAGGCGTGAGGATCGTCCCCACCGGCATGGTCGGGGCGCCAGGGAAGCGGCCGGTGAACGCGGCCGCCTGGAGCCGCTCCTCCGCATCTTGGCGCGTCGCCAGCGACACCAGCGCGTACGCGGTCAGGTTCGCGAGCAACGACCAGAAGAGCCCGTGGCTCACGGAGTCGAGCCCGGCCAGACCGAAGAGCTGGGTCGGGCGGAGCCACCCCTGCCCGAAGGGGCCCGCCTCCAGGATCGCCGGTCCTAGCACCCCCTCCTTCACCAGGACCGGCACGATCAGGGTGTAGAACCACAGGCCAAACCCGGCCGAGATGCCGGCGAAGGCCCCGCGGCGATTGGCGCGCGGCCACGCCAGGCCGAGCAGGATCGCGGGCGCGCACTGGGTGACTGCGACGAACGAGAGCAGGCCCATCTCGACCAGGAGGAACCGTCCGGCCGCCAGCGATGCCCAGCCGTATCCGAGGAACACCACCAGGAGGATGCAGAAACGCATCGACCGGAGGCTCGCGCGGTAGATATCCCGGCTCCGGTTACGGAGCAGGATCGGCACGACAATGTCGTTGGTCAACATCTTCGACAGCGCGAGGGAGTCCACGACGATCATTGCGGTGGCCGCCGAGAAGCCCCCGAGGAACACGAGGATCGACAGGACCTGGTTTCCCGCGGACAGAGGGAGGAGTAGGACGAAGTGGTCCGCCTGGCCCCGCGGGATCAGGAGCAAGCCCGCAACCGCGATCGGCAGGACGAACACGTTGATCAGGAAGAGGTAGAGGGGAAACATCCAGGACGCCGCGGCGACGTGGCGCTCGTCCTGGTTCTGGACAACCAGCACGTGGAACTGACGCGGCAGGAACATCACGGCCATCATCGAGATGACCAGCATCGCCGCCCAGCGTGTGAACGATGCCGTCGGGGGGTCGCCGAGCGTGAGGAGACGGCGAATCTCGGGGTCGGCAAGCGCCGGGCCGAAGATGTCGCGGAACCCGCCGAACAGGCCCCAGGTGACCCATGCGCCCGCCGTCAGGAACGCGAGGAGCTTCACCACCGACTCGACCGCGACGGCCGAGAGCAGGCCCCGCTGCGCCTGCGTGAAGTCGGGGTTGCGCGCGCCGAACAGAATCCCGAAGAGCCCCAACACGACGGCAACCAGCAGCGTCGGGTCGAAGAGCTCGAAGAGCGTCTCCCGGTCGAGGATCAGCTTGAACGACTGGGAGACCGCCTGGAGCTGGAGCGCGATGTACGGGATCAGCCCGATCACGACGAGGCCGGCGACCAGGGCCCCGAGCGGCGCCGACTTTCCGTACCGGCTGGAGATGAAGTCGGAGATCGACGTGATCCGCTGCTCCTTCGCAACCCGCACGAGGCGTCGGAGCAGCACCGGCCAGAGGAGCGCGACCAGGGCCGGACCGAGATAGATCGTGAGGAAGTCGAGACCCTGGTTCGCCGCCAACCCGACGCTGCCGTAGAACGTCCACGCCGTGCAGTAGACCGACGCGGTGAGGACGTAGGTCAGCATCTGGATCCGTGGATGCCGGAGGCGGCCGCTCCGCTCGGCCCAGTAGGCGACCCCGAACAGGAACAGCAGGTACCCGACGACGATCGAGAGGACCGGGCCGTAGCCTAGCCAGCTCATGGCGACGGCGTCTCGGACCGACCTGTCCTCACCAGCCCGCGTCCCGCCCGCCGGTCAGCCAGAAGAGGACCGCGATGATGCCGGCCCACACGACGAAGAGATAGAGGACGAGGAGGGGGATCCCGAGCACGGCCACCGGCCCGTTGACCACGGTCAGGAAGGGCCAGGACAGGAGCACGACCCCGAGCGCAAAGAGCGCGACGAGCAGGTCCTTGCTCTTCATCGAGCGCTCCTCGGACGCCGCCGGCACCGCAAGGTGGGGGGATTATAGTGCGGCCCCGGGCGCATGACCAGCCGGTGGGTCCCCGGACCGCGGTCCCGGGTATACTCTGTGCATGCGCTTGAATCTCCGCCTTCTGGCGGCCATTTGGCTCCCGATCATGGTCGTCCTCGGGGTGTTCGCATACGTCTCGGCGGAGCGGGAGC
>JBIOUU010000075.1:0-6384 GCA_044867345.1 Actinomycetota bacterium | reverse complement strand
CTCGCCGGCGACCGATCCGGTCGCCGGCGAGCCCCACGGCGATCGAGCTCACGGCCATGCCCGCGAGCATCGCCGTGAAGACCACGCCGACCTCGAAGTCCGACAACCCTCCGCTCGCCAGGGCGCTCCCCAGGATCACGCTCCCGAACCCGTACAGGAACGCCCGAAGCGCCTGGATGGCCAGGATCAGCTGCAGGTCCGTCCGGCCGGTTCGTGCCTGGTCCACGTCAGCCCCCAGCAAGGGCTCCATAATCGCATCCGTGAACGCGGTGGCAGGCCTCACGCTGATCGCTGTGGCCACCGGGGCCGGGCTCTACGGAGCCTTCGTCCTGTGGGAGCGGTTGCCCCCGCGCCTGGCCGTGGCCGTGGAGGCGGCAGCCGGCGGCGGGATCGGCGCGGGAGCCCTTCTGGTCCAGGAACACGGGGGCCCCGGCGACTGGGTCGTGGCGGTGGGGGCTCTGGCCGTGCTCGCTCCCGTGAACTGCCGGGTCCTGTTCGGACCGCCCGGGAACCTCTCGACCGCCTGGGCCGGTCAAGGGTTGTTGCCGAGGGGGTTCCGGCCGCGTAGAAAGGCGAGGAACCCGAGGAGCCCGTTGGACGAACCTGGCTTGGCAACCGAGCCCACGCCCGCAGCCGCGGCAGCAACCGTGCCCGCTGCCGAAGTCGCCGCCGCCATCCCTCCGGAGATCAGGCGGGCGCCGCGGAGGAGGGCCCGCCAGACCCGGGTGGTGCTCCGGAAGGTCGGGCCGTGGTCGGTGTTCAAGTTCTCGTTGCTCTTCTACCTCTGCGTGATGACCGTGATCTTGCTGGCGCTGGCCATGCTCTACGGGATCCTGGGAGCGGTTGGGGCCCTCGAGCACGTCACGGAGTTCGCCCGCAACCTGTTCGCCGACAAGACCTTCTCGATCAACGGCGGCTGGATCTTCGCCCGGCTCACGGTGCTCGGCCTGGCCATGGTGCTCATCTGGTCACTGATCAACCTGTTCATCGCATTCCTGTACAACCTCATCTCCGACGTGATCGGCGGGATCGAGGTCACGCTGGCCGAGCGGCGCTGACGATCACGAACAGCGCTCGGAACGCGAACGCGCAGGTCAGGCGGAACATTGACAGCCCGTTCGAGCCATGCGTAGGCTTGCCCAGCGTCGGGGTATGAGGTCATCTGGCGGTTCCTTCGGGGCCTGTAGCTCAGCACGGTTAGAGCGCATCCCTGATAAGGATGAGGTCGTTGGTTCAAGTCCAACCAGGCCCACTGTTGAAAGGAGAGGAAGCCTGATGGGTGAGGACACCGGATCCGACCAGAAGAAGAAGCGCGGATTCTTCGGAAAGCTCCTCCGCCTCGCGTTCATCGGGGCGATCGTGGCCGGGGTCGTGACGTTCTTCAAGCGCCGCCGGGGACAGGACTTCGGCGAGGACGAATGGCAAGAGCTCCCTCCTCCCGAGGGCGGCTAGGTCTCGGACACACTGACGTGGGCGAAGGGCCCGTGCCGAGCGGCGCGGGCCCTTCGCCTTTCCTGGCCGTGATCGCTGCGGGGTAGACTCGCCCGCGCCATGGCGGGGAACTCGGCGTGGAAGCTGGCGGAGGACGCCGCCAGCGCAGCCGGCATCGAACTCAGGCCCCTCACCACGCTCGAGGATGCCGACAGGATCCTCGGCGTCATGATCGCGACGTGGGGAGAGCACCAGCTGGTTCCTCGGGAGATGATCCGGGCGTTAGCCGACAGCGGGAACGTCCCGTACGGAGCCTTCCGAGGCGACGAGCTCGTCGGGTACGTGCTCGGGTGGATGGCGCTGGACGCAGACGGGCCCCACGTCCACTCGCACATGCTGGCGGTACTCCCCGGTTCGCGGTCCAGTGGCGTGGGCTACGCATTGAAGCTCGCGCAACGGGCCCAAGCCCTGGAGGCGGGCTACGGCATGGTCCGATGGACGTTCGATCCACTCCAAGCCCGAAACGCCCACTTCAACCTGAACAAGCTCGGGGTGGTGTGCGACCGGTTCCATCGGGACTTCTACGGGGCGATGAGCGATGTCCTCAATCGCGGCGACCGGAGCGACCGGCTCGTCGTGAGGTGGGACCTGGATCGTGTGATCGGTCCGGCTGCGATCTCAACAGCGCCGCGCGTGGATGCGCTCCGCGCGAGCGGGCCGCCGGAGCTGCCAAAGCCGGAGCGGGGGGAGGAGCCGGCGCTCGCTCCGGACGGGAGCGTGCGGGTCAGCATCCCGCCGGACTATCTGGGTCTCAAGGAGCGGGATCCCGCGCTCGCCTCGGAGTGGCGAGACGCAGTGGGCGAGGTCCTCGATCGGTGCTTCGAGCTCGGAATGGTCGTAGTGGGCCTCACCCGCGACCCCGATGGCCCGAGGTACATCCTCACGGTTCCCGCAGCCGCGGCCGGCGGATCGGCATGACGGTCGTTCGGGCCATCGAGCTCCGCCTGATCACGCTTCCTCTGGTTCGTCCGTTCCGAACGAGCTTCGGCGAGGAGACGGAGAAGGAATGCATCCTGGCCAGGGTGGAGACCGATGACGCCGAGGGGTGGGGTGAGTGCGTCGCCGGGCCCGGCCCCGGCTTCTCCGAGGAGTTCAACGGGGGAGCCTGGCTCCTCCTCCGGGACTTCCTGGCTCCGGCGCTGTTCGAAGCCGGCCAGGTCCGGGCCGAGGACCTCGAGGGCGTCTTCGCCTTCGTCCGGGGGAACCCGATGGCCAAGGCCACGCTGTCGAACGCGGTCCTGGACGCGGAGCTCCGCGCCCGCGGCGTGTCCCTCGCGGCGTACCTCGGCGCCGACAAGGGTCGCGTGGCGTGCGGGGTGTCCGTGGGCATCCCGCCGACCACCGAACAGCTGCTGGAGCAGGTGGCCGGGTACCTTGCCGAGGGATATCGCCGCATCAAGCTGAAGATCGAGCCGGGCCGCGACGTCGAGCGCGTGGACGCTGTACGGGAGGCGTACCCGGACACGATTCTCTCGGTCGATGCGAACGCGGCCTATTCGCTCGACGACGTCGCGACCTTCCGGGCGCTCGATCGCTTCGACCTGTTGATGGTGGAGCAGCCGCTCCATCACGACGACCTGGTTGAGCACTCGAAGCTCCAGCGCGAGATCCGGACGGACATCTGCCTCGACGAGTCGATCCGATCGGCCGCCCATGCCGAGGCCGCGCTCGAGCTCGGCTCGTGCCGCATCGTGAACGTCAAGCAGGGCAGGGTTGGCGGATTGCGTGAGGCGAGGAGGATCCACGACGTCTGCGTCACCCGAACGGTCCCCGTGTGGTGCGGGGGGATGCTCGAGACGGGGATCGGCAGGGCCACCAACCTGGCGCTCTCCGCCCTCCCCGGCTTCGTGCTCCCCGGCGACACCAGCGCGAGCGAGCGGTACTTTCACGAGGACATCACCGAACCGTTCCGCATGGACCTGGACGGCACGATGGCGGTCCCCGGGGGACCGGGGATCGGGGTGGACCCCGTACCCGACCGGCTTGCCCAGCGCACGGTGCGGACGGAGGTCCTGGAGAAAGAGTGACAAGAAGGCGGGCTCCGCCTTGACCGGGGAGCCCGGCCCCCCATACAGTGCGAAACGAGAGGCCGCTGGGACCTTCGGGTTCTGGCGGCTTCTCGCTTCTCCGGCCTCCGTCCCGGGCGTCGCCTTGGTGTGCTTGACCCCTGCCGGTAGGCGGGTACTTTGCGAGAGCTCGCCGGTCGCGCCATGCTAGCGGCGGGCATCGGCGGCTGGCAGCGAGGGGCAAAGCCATGAAGAAGCGCGTCGTGCGCACGGGCGAGATCGAGGTCGAGGATTCGCAAGGGCGGGTGCGGGCCCGACTGGGGGTGACGAACGACGATTCCCCGTTCGTCGCGTTCTACGGCCCGGACGAGCGGCTGCGGGCCCGGTTCGGGGTTCAGCTCGACGGGTCCGCCGGCCTGGCCATCGCCGACGATGAGGGCAAGGTCCGTGCAACCTTCGGCCTGTTCTCCGACGGCTCGGCGAGCATGGCCATGGTGGACCAGAACGGGAAGGTCCGGGCGAAGTTCGGGCTGTCGACCGAGGGCTCGCCGACGCTTGCGCTGCGGAACAAGGACGGGCAGCTCGGCTTCGTCTACAGCCTGGCCCAGCAGGGATCCCCCACCATCTCCCTCCAGGACGAGGACGGAAAGGTGCGGGCCAGGCTGGGCCTCGCAGCCGAGGGCTCGCCCATCCTGCGCCTGTTGAACAAGGACGGCGAGCTCAGGGCCATCATGGGACTCACGGCGGAGGGCACGCCGGTCATCCAGTTCATGGACAAGAAGGGGGAGCCCACCTGGATGGCTCCGGAGAAGCTCCCCATCGAGGACATGACCGAGGTGGAGCCCGTCCCCGCGCAGGGGGAGGACTAGCGCTCGTGCCGGGGTGGTGGATGGCAGCCTTCGCCGTCCAGTGGCTCCTGCTCATCGCCCTCTGCGTCGTGGTCGTGGCCCTGGCCCGCCAGGTCGGCGTGCTGCACCTTCGGCTCGGCCCGCTCGGGGCCCTCGAGATCGACGACGAGGGTCCGCCGCTCGGCCAGACGCCGCCCCTCCTTCGCGCCAGGGCGGCGGACGGCTCGGCCGTCGTCCTGGGAGGACCGGGGGATGGCCGCCTGGTCGTGTTCGAGTCCTCGACCTGTCCGGTCTGCGAGCAGATGCGCCCATCGGTCCCCGCAGCGGCGGCGGCGGCCGGGCTGGTCCCGCAGGTCGTGTCCGATCCGGAGGCCAAGCGAGCCTGGGCCGTCCCGGGCGTTCCGTTCGTCGTGATCCTCGACCCGTCCGGGGTCGTGAGGGCGAAGGGCACGGTGAACGACCTGGAACAGCTGGAGGGGCTGGTCGACACGGCCGCCCGCCGGATGACCGCTGAGCTCGAGGAGGCCCGGGCGGGCTGATGCGCCCGGAGCTCGCCCGCGTTCCCGTCGAGCTGGCCCGACGGACGAGCAGGCGCTCGTTCCTGGGCAAGGTGGGACGGGCCGTGGTCGCCCTGGCTGGCGGATCCTTCGTCGCCGTCGCGCTCGCGCCCGAGCGGGCGGAGGCGCACCACATCTGCGGCCACCTGTACACGACCGGGTCGTGTCCGCATCCGTTCTACCCGCTCACCCGGGTGGACGCGTTCGGCTACCCGGTGCATCCGGTGCACGGCTATCCGGTGGACGACGACGGCCGCATCTACACGGACCGTCGCCAGCGACGACGAAAGATCTGCCAGACCCGAGTCCCCGACGAGTATCCGGGGGTGAAGGATCCCCGGTACGGCGGTGGCTGGAGCCGATGCTGCGCCGGGCGGGTCCGCCACATCCAGGACTGCTGCTCGTCATCCACGATCCGGATCAACGGCGACGCTTCGGTCCGTGGCTACTGCCCGGACGCCCTTCGGGTCTTCTGCATCGCGTACCGGGAACTCAACGTGGCATGTTGAGTGGCCCCGCGACGATCGCCGTGGTCGTCGCATCGATCGTCGCCGGCGTCTCCACGCTCTTCGGTCCCTGAGGGCTGTCGATGGTGGAGACCATCACCCCCGTGGTCCACGGGGGACGCGCCGGAAGGTGGGCCGGAAGCGTCGCGATCCACGCGGTGGGCGCGATGGCGTCCGCGGCGGCGTTCGGCGCAGTCCTCGGCGCGGCGGGCTCGCTGCTCGGCGCGCCGTGGGAAGGAGGCGGGGCGCTCCTCGTCGCGCTCGTGGCCGTGCTGTACCTGTTGCGAGAGGCGAGCCTCGTGTCGGTGCCGGTGCCGCAGTTCCGCCGGCAGGTCCCGCAGTGGTGGCGGACGTTCTTCTCCGTTCCCGTGGCGGCCTTCCTGTACGGCGCCGGGCTCGGCGTCGGGTTCCTCACCTACCTGACGCACGGGACGCTCGTGGTGGTGGCGGTGGCTGCTGCCGCTTCCGGGAGGCCGGTCGTGGGGGCGGCCTTGGTCGCCCCGTTCGGGCTGGCCCGGGGGCTGTCTGTGCTGGTGGCCGCCCGGGCGCGACGGCCCGAGGAGGGCTCGGCGCTGGTAGCCAGGCTGGCGCGTAGCGCTTCCTCGGCGGCGTGGCGATCGGCCCATCTCGCGGTCCTGATCGCGGTGGCACTGGCCGCGGCGGCGATGCTCCCGACGAGCGGCATACCCGTCGCCGCCCTGGCCCCGGCGGTGCTGGGTGCCGCGTTCGCCTGGTCGGCGGGGGCAAAGCTCGCTCGCCCGGCCTCCTGGCGGCGGGTCCTGGCCGCCTACGGGTTTGCGCGATGGGTGGAGCGGACGTCGCTGGTCGGCGTTCCCGTTGCCGAGGTGGCGATCGTCGGCCTGGTGGTGCTGGGGATGCACCGGACCGCCGGCATCGCCGCCCTGGTGATGCTGGCCGCCTTCTCGGCGGCGATCCTCCGAGCCCGCCGGCGGTTCGGGGACGTGCTGGCCTGCGG
>JBIOUU010000074.1:0-3347 GCA_044867345.1 Actinomycetota bacterium | reverse complement strand
CTGATCGAACGCAAGGGCGCCACCACGGCCCTCATCACCACTCGTGGGTTCCGGGACGTGATGACCATCCGTCGCGAGCTTCGCTACGACCTCTACGACCTCTTCCTCGAGATGCCCGAGCCGCTGGTTCCCCGCCGGCTTCGGTGGGAGGTGAACGAACGAACCCTGGCCGACGGTTCCGTCGACCAGGGGCTCGACATCGAAGAGGTCAGGAGGCTGGCTCGCCGGATCGACCGGGAAGGCGTCGAAGCCGTCGCCGTCTGCCTCCTGCACGCCTATCGAAACCCGGAGCACGAGCAGGCCATCGGACGGATCCTCCAACGGGAGATGCCCGAATCGTTCATCTCGCTCTCAAACGACGTCTCGCCCGAACTCGGTGAGTTCGCCCGAACCTCCACCACCATGGCCAACGCATACGTGCTGCCGCTGATCGCCCGGTATCTGGAGATGCTGCAGAAGCGGCTGGACGGGCTTGGCCTCGCAGGCTCTCTCCGGATCATGCTGTCGACCGGAGGAGGCGGGCTGGCTGGCGCCGAAACCGCCCGGCGATATCCGGTCAGGCTCCTCGAGTCCGGTCCCGCGGCAGGGGCGCTCTCCGCCGGATTCTGGGGCGCGCGGGCAGGACGCAGAGACGTGCTCGCCTTCGACATGGGCGGGACTACGGCGAAGGCCTGCATCATCGATGACGGCGTGCCGATGGTGGCCCGCGAGTTCGAAGCAGCCCGTGTGTACCGGTTCATCAAGGGGAGCGGCGTGCCGCTGCGGGTCCCCGTCATCGACCTCATCGAGATCGGAGCGGGGGGAGGGAGCATCGCCATGGTCGGCCCCTTCGGCCTCCCCAAGGTCGGTCCGGAGAGCACCGGCGCCGACCCGGGCCCCGCCTGCTACGGGCAGGGTGGGATGGACCCGACCGTCACCGACGCGGATGTCCTCCTCGGCTACCTCAATCCGGACTTCTTCCTGGGCGGCGAGATGGCGCTCGACGTGGCCGCGGCCCGCGCTGCCGTGGGCCGGCTGGCCGGAGGGCTCGGCCTCACCGTCGAGGAGGCCGCGGCGGCCATCCATCGCGTCGTCAACGAGAACATGGCGAGCGCCGCCCGCATGCATGCCATCGAGCGAGGGCGCGACATCCGACGGCTGGCATTCGTGGCCACCGGGGGCGCCGGCCCGGTCCACGCCTGGGGTGTGGCGCGCGGCCTGGGGTTGAAGATGCTGGTGTTCCCGCCCAGCGCCGGCGTTGCTTCCGCCTTCGGCATGCTTACCGCGAACCCTGGGTTCGAGTTCGCTCGCAGCCTTCCGTCCAGCCTAACCGCGATCAAGTGGAGCGCGGTGCGCCGGGTGATCAGCCAGATCATCCGGGAGGGCTCGGCTCAACTGAAGGAGTCGGATGTGCCAAAGAGCGCTGTGCGGGTCGAGCTGGCCGCCGACGTTCGCCACCGAGGACAGGGGGAGGCGGTGACCGTCGAGCTGGGATCCGAGCTCGATAGCAACGACCCCGGTGGGCAGGTGGAGGAGGCCTTCCACCGAACCTACGTGCGGCTGTACGGCCGTCGCCCTCCCGGGGTGGAGTCCGAGGTCATGACCTGGCGGGTTCGCGTCCTCGGACCCGATCCCCAGGTGAACGTCCGGGCACGCACGGGGTCTCGCGGGCAGGCCCGGAAGGGATCGCGCCGCGTCTGGTTCGCCGAGGCGGACGGCTTCGTGAACGCCGACGTCTACGACCGATATCTGCTGGGCCCCGGCGACCAGGTCAGGGGGCCGGCCGTCGTGGAGGAGCGGGAGTCGACGATGGTGATCGGCCCGGGCGGGACGGGCAAGGTCGACCAGAACGGCAGCCTGGTGGTGGAGGTGCGCTGATGGCTCCGGCTTCGGCGAAGAGCAAACTCGATCCGGTCACGCTGGAGATCCTATGGTCCCGGCTGGTCACCGTCACCAACGAGCAGGCCGCCGCCCTGCAGCGCACCTCCTTCACCCCGATCGTCCGAGAGTCCGGCGACCTCTCCGCCGCGGTGTTCGACGCCCGCGGCCTCATGCTCGCCCAGGCCGTTACCGGAACCCCCGGGCACATCAACTCGCTGGCAACCGCCATGCACCATTTCCTGGCGGTCTTTCCGCCCGAAACGCTGAAGCAGGGCGATGTCCTGATCACGAACGACCCATGGAAGACCTCCGGCCAGCTGAACGACCTCTCGGTGGTCACTCCGGTCTTTCGAGGGCGCAAGCTCGTCGGTTTCTTCGGCAACACCTGCCACGCCATGGACATCGGCGGCCGGGGTCTATCCGCGGACGCCGGCGAGGTCTTCGAGGAGGGCCTGTACCTGCCGATCACGAAGCTCTACGACGCAGGCGAGCCGAACGAGGAGCTACTCCGGATCCTGGGCGCGAACGTCCGGGCTCCGTTCGAGGTCCTGGGCGACGTCCACGCCCAGGTGGCCGGTAACCAGGTCGGGGTGGACCGACTCCTGGAATACCTCGACGACTTCGAGCTGGAGGGCCTCGACGACCTAGGGGAGGAGATCCTCGGGCGGTCCGAGCGAGCCATGCGAGACGCCATCTCCGCCCTGCCCGACGGCGACTACGAGAAGACCATCTACACCGACGGGCTGGACCAGCCGGTGAAGATCCACTGCACCGTGCGGGTCAAGGGCGACGAGATCGTCGTCGACTACGAGGGCAGCTCGCCCCAGGTCGATCGGGGAATGAACGTGGTCCTCAACTACACGGCCGCGTACACGAGCTACGCCATCAAGTGCGCCGTCTCCCCGGAGGTGCCGCACAACGACGGGAGCTTCAGGCCGGTCACCACCACCGCTCCCGAGGGTTCGATTCTCAATCCGCGATGGCCCGCCGCCGTGGCGGCCCGGCACATCGTCGGCCACTTCCTTCCGCATGCGGTGCTCGGGGCCCTGACCGAAATCATCCCGGACCGGGTGATCGCGGAAGGCGCCGGCAACATCTGGCTGACGACGGTGCGAGGGACCGGCCACGACCGGTTCATCACCGTCTTCTTCGCCGCGGGCGGCATGGGCGCCAGGCCGAGCAAGGACGGCCTGTCCTGCCACAGCTTCCCTAGTGGCATCGCCACCGCCCCAGTCGAGGTCATCGAGACCACCTCGCCGCTGGTCATCCGGCGCAAGGAGCTCCGTCCTGATTCTGGCGGCCCGGGGAAGTTCCGCGGCGGGCTCGGCCAGTCGATCGACGTCGAGATCCCAACGGGCGAGCCGTTCATCGTCTCCTCGCTGTCGGACCGGATGAAGTTCGCCGCCCAGGGCTACCTGGGGGGGAAGCCGGGGGGGAAGGGCGGGTTCAAGACCTCGCTGGGGACCCGTCCCAATCCGAAGCTCAGC
>JBIOUU010000073.1:0-9276 GCA_044867345.1 Actinomycetota bacterium | reverse complement strand
TGCTCGGAGCTCGTACCTTCCAACCGTCGGATCCCGGCGGATCCGAGGCACCGTTTCGGTGGCCATGGCGGAGGGGAAACACCCGGTCCCATCCCGAACCCGGAAGTTAAGCCCTCCAGCGCCGATGGTACTGCCCGGGCGACCGGGTGGGAGAGTAGGTCGCTGCCGGAACACCTTGCGAGAGAGCCGCCTTCGGGCGGCTTTCTCATTTTCCGACCCCGGCCGGCAGGTCCGCGGGTACGCTAGATGATCCGATGCCCAAGGCTTTCCGTCCTCGCCCCGCTCCTCGTCGACCTCCCGGACCCCACCCTCGCGGGCTCCCCCGCGACATCCGCGACGAGTTGAATCGAACCGCCCGGACGGGAAAGCAGCAGGCCGCGATGGGCAGGCTCGAACGGGCGATCGAACTGCTCGAGCGAGGTGATGCGAAAGGTACCGCGAGCGAGGCGCGAAAGGCGAAGGAGCTCGCGCCTCGCTCGCCCACCGTCCGGGAGATCCTGGGGCTGGCCCTGTATGTTCAGGGCCGATTCGGCGAGGCGCTCTCCGAGATGCAGGCGTACCGACGCATGTCGGGCCGGGCCGATCAGAACCACATCATCGCGGATTGCCTCCGCGCGGCCGGTCATCCCGAGCGCGCGGTGCCGCTCGCCGAGGAAGCCCTGACGACCCGAGGCGTCCCGTTGTCGGCGAAAGCGGAGGCGGTGATCGTTGCCGCGAGCGCGCTTGCGGACATGGGCAAGTTCGACGAGGCGCTCGGCCTGTTGCGACGGGTGAAGACCAGGGACGATGTGGCCGGCCCCGAGGTGCTCCGCGTGTGGTACGTGATAGCGGACATACTTCAGCGCGCCGGCCGGACCCAGGAGGCCGAGCGAACGTTCCGCAAGGTCGCTCGGCACGATCCTGCGGCATACGACGTCGCCGAGCGGCTGGCTCAGCTGGGCTGAGTCGGCTCCTCGCGGGCGCGCTCCTGCTCCCGTCGCTTGGTCCAGTAGCGCACCAGCCCCATGGCGTTCATCCGGATGCTGGACAGGAGCTGCAGCCGCTCCTCGAGCACGTCGAGGTCGAGGGCGGCTTCCGAGCCGGTCTCGATGTCTCGAGCGCTCTCCCGCACGAGCAGTTCCGCGATCTCGTCCAGGTCGTCGGTCGTCTCCAGCGCCTGCCGGACGGCCTCGGTCCAGCTCCGCAGGCGCTGCTCGGCGAGGTCGCATGTCCGGTCGATGTCGTGGATCGGGCCGAAGTGGGCGAAGAGGAGCACCGAGGTGGACCTGGACCGGATGCGCTCGATGCTGTCGAGCGCGAGCTCGAGATCGAAGTCCGGTGGCGGTGTGGCAGGTCGAAGCACGGGGAGGTCGGGCACGTGGATGCCGAGCGCATCGCCGGTCAGCACGGCGCCGGACCCTGAGTCGACCAGCGCCACGTGGTGGGTCGCGTGGCCCGGTGTGTACAGGACCTCGAGATCCCTGCTGCGCAACTGGATACGGTCACCGTCCTCCACGGCCTTCAGCCGGTCCCGGTCGACCGCTTCGACCGGTCCGAACCACTCGGCCATCCGCTCCTCCCCGTAGACGCGGGTGGCGCTGGCCACGAGCTTGGCCGGGTCGGCGAGATGGGGCGCCCCTCGCTCGTGGACCCAGATCGTTGCGCGTGGGAACGTCGCGGCCAGGCGGCCCACGCCCCCGGCGTGGTCCAGGTGGATGTGGGTCAGCACGACGTTGGCCAGTTCCGAGGGGCCGACACCGAGCGAGGCCAATCCTTCCATCACGGGCTTCACGGAGGTGGTGGGGCCCGTCTCGACGATGGTCGGCTCCTCGTCGTGAAGCAGGTACGCGGCCGTAGACCGATCGCGTCCGGCCATCAGCGTGTCGATGGCCGTGATGCCGGGAGCCACATCGAACGTGACCGCTCGCATGGCCGAAGTGTATCGGCGGTGCCGTGCCCGTCGTGGCGAAGAACACCGGCGAGCGTGTCACTGGGTCCTGCTAGCGTCCGTCGGGAGAGGAGGGGGGCGGTGATCGTATGGTGACGGTCAACGTGGTCGTGCTCGCCGGAACCGTGGCGGCGGATCCGGTGGACCGGACGATGCCGTCAGGAGACGAGGTCACCGAGCTCCGGCTCTCTGTTCCGGAGGCCGGAAGGCGGCTCCTCCCCCTCCCGGTCGCCGTGTGGCACAAGACCGTCGGCAAGCGCGCGGTCAAGGGCATCGCCAAGGGCGACGACGTCCTCGTCTACGGCCAGCTTGCCAGGCGGTTCTACCGGAGCGGAGCCGGTGCCCGGAGCCTCACCGAGGTGGTGGCCACCGGGATCAAGAAGCTGGACCCCGAAGAGGAGGAGTAGCGGCCGGCGGATCGCCGGATCGCCGGATCGCTGCGGGATCACCCCGGGGGATCGAGGGGTCGGATGACCATGCCGGTGCGAGGCTTGGGCCAGAAGAACGTGGATTTCTGTGGCAGCGTCTCGCGCCGGTCGATCACCGAGCGGATCCGGGCGGCGGTGGTGGGCGGGAGGAACAACGCGGCGTCCGCCTGGCCCCGTCGCACGGCATCCTCTGCCCGCACCGCGTCGGGCGTGAACGCGAGGTCGCCGTCGCGCCCGTCGAGCAGCAGTCGGTGCAGGGCCGACACCGTAGGCGGCTCGCCCTCGAGCCGAGCCACCCGATGGAGGAGCTCGCCACCCTCCCTGGTGGCGGCGCCGAAGACCAGGCCCTCGTCGTCGAGCTGGTCCAGTACCTCCTGGAGGTCCCGGACCCGGGTGCCATCCAGGGGCGGAGCGCCGGCGCGCACGATGCGGTGATATGGAAGGACCGGCGGATCCTCAGCGGCCGCGTCCATGAGCAGCATCATGGTCCGGTCCCACGGTCCGCGCCCGTGGGCGGCACGCATCTCGTCCCGATAGGCCAGGGCCATGGCGTACCGGTGGTGGCCATCGGCGATCAGCACCGTTGCCCCGGCCAGGGCCTTCCCTACGCCCTCCTCGTCGTCGGCCATCCACAGACAGTGGGTGACACCCTCCTCGTCCAGGGCCTCCGCCAGTGGCTCGGTCGCCCCCGCACGATCCAGGAGGTCCGCGAGCGGTGGCGACGGTTCGAAGAACACGGCGTGGATGCACGAGAGGTTGGCCCGGATCTCCCTGATGAGCCGGAGGCGATCCTCCACCGGGCCGTGCGCCGTCCGCTCGTGGGGGACGATGGAGCCTCCCCATTCCTCCAGCTCCACGGCACCGATCAACCCGCGGATCCGTCGGCGCCGGCCGTGGAGGGTGAAGCGCATCTCGTACGGGAAGTAGGCCGGTCTCGGCGTGGGGATCAGGATCCCCTGCGCTCGCCACTCACGGAGCTGCTCGGAGGCCCGCCTATACTTGTTGCGGGTCCCGTCGTCCCCCGGACGGTCCTCGCCGAGGTCGAGCCGGATGACGTTGTGGGGGCTCGCCTGCAGGTATCGGTGTTGCTCCTCGGGCGAGATCGTGTCGTAGGGCGGGGTCGTGACCCCCTCAAGCGGACCGACCCGGGAACGATCGAAGAGCAGGCCGACGAACGATGAGATCTGAGGCACGGCGACACTGTGTATAGCAAACGGCTGGAGCGCGAGACCGCGTACGATCTCTTCTCCAAAGGCGTCCGGTTCCTGGATGAGGGCCATCCCCACCAGGCGGTGATGGTGCTGTCCATGGCCAAGCTGATCGAGCCGGACAAGGGCTCGATCAGGTCGGCCCTGGGGCGGGCGCTGTTCATGACGGGACGGATGGCCAGCGCACGCCGCGAGTTCGCCAAGGCCGTCGACATCAACCCCTCGGACGACTGGGCCCACTTCGCGCTCGCCCTCGCGTGCGAGCGGACCGGCGAACGGGCCAGGGGCCTCGGCCACGTGAAGCTGGCCATGGCCATGCGTCCAGGTGTCGAGCACTACGAGCGGGCCCTCCGCCGCCTGGCCGGCTGATGCTGGCAGCCCGGTACGACGCCCTCCTGTTCGACCTGGACGGCGTCCTGTATCGGGGGGAGGAGCCCGTCCCGGGCGCACCGGAGACGATCGGTGCCCTTCGGGAGGCCGGGGCCAGGATCGTCTTCTTGACGAACAACTCCTCGCGGACACCGGAGCAGGTGAGCACCAAGCTCGGCGCGATGGGGATGCCCTCGGCCCCCGCGGAGGTCGTCACGTCGGCCACCGCGACCGCGGACCTGCTCGCCGTGCGGGGCGGCGGGACGACGTTCGTGATGGGCGGCGATGGCGTCGTCGGCGCGCTCACGGACGCAGGCCTGCACGTGCTGGACGGTGAGCCGGAAGCGGTCGACCTGGTGGTCGTCGGCATCGACGACGATCTCACGTACGAGCGCTTGCGGACCGCGTGCCTCCTCGTGCATCGCGGCGCTCGGTTCGTGGCGACGAACGCCGACCCCACGTTCCCGGGGCCGCGCGGCGAGCTGTGGCCGGGCGCGGGGGCCCTGGTCGCGGCGATCACCACGGCGACGGGGGTCGAGGCCGAGGTGGTGGGCAAGCCGCACGCACCCCTGTTCCACGCCGCCCTCCGCCGCGGGGGTGGGACGAACCCGCTGGTGATCGGGGACCGGCTGGACACGGACATCGCCGGGGCGGCCGCCCTGGGCTGGGACTCGCTGCTCGTCCTGAGCGGCGTGGCCGCGGAGACGGAGGTGGCCGACTCACCGTACCGCCCCACGTTCGTCGCGCCGGACGTGCGAGCCTTGCTGCTCGACGACGTGGCTCGGGTGACGAGGCCCTAGTAGAAGTCCGGCCGGGGCGGGACCTCCCGCTGGACCCGCCGGTCGCCGCGTCCTCGGAAGAACAGCCACGTCACGGCCGCGCCGAAGCCGAACCCGCCCACGTGCGCCCAGTAAGCCACGCCGCCGTTCACGTCCGCCCCGATGCTTCCCACCCCGCTGAACAGCTGCAGCACGAACCAGAACCCCAGCACGGCAACGGCCGGAAGCTCGATGGCGGTGATGAAGAAGAAGAACACGATCGTGTACACCCGCGCCCGAGGGAACAGCACGAGGTACGCGCCGAGGATCGCAGCGATCGCGCCGGAGGCGCCGATGTTGGGGACGGCCGAGTTTGGGCCGAACGCCAGCTGAAGGGCCGAGGCGGCCAGTCCTCCCAGGAAATAGAACGCGATGAACAGCGGCCGTTTCAGCCGGTCCTCGACGTTGTTGCCGAAGATCCAGAGGAACAGCATGTTGCCCCCGATGTGGAGCAACCCACCATGCAGGAACATGGAGACCGGGATCGACAGGTTCACGTCCTTGTCGGGGCACCGTCGCTGGAGGGCCTGCTGGAGCTCGGCCCCGACCCCCGGCCCAAGCTGTGGCCCCAGCTCCGCCTCGATGGCATCCCTGGCCGCCGCCCCACCCTCAGCCAGGCTCGTCTGGTGCGTGACCTCCCACGGCACGAGGGCGTGGCAATAGAAGAAGAAGAACGTGCGCGTGTCGCTGTTGGCGCCGAGGGTCGGCTGCCAGAGGAGGAAGACGGCGACGTTCGCCGCGATGAGGGCGAGCGTTATCCATGCGGTGCGGGTCGTGGGATTCACATCGCGGATGGGGATCACGCGCGGCTGTCCCAGGCCCTCACGAGCCTCCGACCCTCACGGGCGCGAGCCTAGCAGGCAAGGAGGCGCAGGTGGCGCGGGGTATCCTTAGAGGCCACGGACGCCTTGGCCCATGGAGAGATTTCATGGCCAGGGGAGATGGGCGAACGAACACGGAGGCCACCATGCAGAAGCTGTCGCCGGCACGGGCCCAGGAGATGGCCCGCTCGCTCATGCAGGGCCAGACCAGGGATCAGGTTCAGAAGGTCGCCCGAGACCTCATCGACTGGTCCAACAAGAGTCGCCAGCGCCTGTCCGAGGCGGTGCAGCGCGAGGTGAAGTCTCAGCTGAAGTCCCTGGGGGTCGCCGGCCGCGACGAGGTCGACGCGCTGAAGCGGCGGGTGCGCGAGCTGGAACGCCAGCTCGGCGGCGGGGCCACCACGGCCAAGAAGCCGACGACCGCGCGGTCCCGGGCCAAGAAGTCCACCTCCGTCAAGAAGCCCGGCACGGCCAGGTCGGCCAAGGCCTGAGCCGAGCCACGGTGACCCGCCGGCGGCTGGATGCCGAGCTCGTCAGGCGGGGTCTGGCTCGCACCCGCACGGAGGCGCAAGTCGCCGTCCGAAACGGGTTGGTCGTCGTGGGGGGCCGCCCCGCGAGCAAGCCGTCGACACTGGTCCGTCCGGACGAGGCCCTGCAGCTCGCGGGGCCGCCCCGTCGGTTCGTCTCCCGAGGCGGGGACAAGCTCGACGCGGCGCTGGAGCGTTTCGGGGTGGGCGTTGCGGGCCGCGATGCGCTGGACGCCGGCGCGTCCACCGGGGGCTTCTCCGATTGCTTGTTGCAGCGAGGAGCTGCCCGGGTGGTGGCCGTTGACGTGGGGTACGGCCAGCTGGCCTGGGATCTTCGCCGGGACCCCCGGGTCACCCTCGTCGAGCGCACGAACGTGCGGGACCTCATTCCGTCCGATCTCCCGTTCACCCCACAGGTGGTGGTGGCCGACCTCTCGTTCATCTCCCTTCGCCTGGTCCTTCCGGCGCTGGCTGGGGTGGCGATGGAGGGCGCCGACGCCGTGCTGCTGGTCAAGCCGCAATTCGAGGCGGGGCCGGAGGACGTGGGCGCGCGTGGCGTGGTCCGCGACCCCGGCGTGTGGCGGCGGGCCCTCGAGCAGGTCGCGGCGGCCTGCGAAGCGTCGGGAGCCACGCCCGACCAAGCCATGGCCTCGCCCCTCCTCGGTCCCGCCGGCAACGTCGAGTTCTTCATCCACGCGATCAAGGGCGGCCCCGCAGGGGCCCCCGATCTCGCCGACGCGATCGACGAGGGTGTGCGCATCGGAGGCGGATCGTGAGGGCGGCCGGGTTCGTCGTCCATCCAGCCCGCGAGACCGCGATGGCCTCGGCCAAGCGCCTGTCGCAGTGGTTCGAGGACCGCAACGTCGAGGTCCGGTGGTTCGATCCCGCGAACGGCGACGCTCGGATGGCCGGTGACTTCGCCGGTGGCCTCGACCTCATCCTGTCGGTGGGGGGCGATGGGACCTTCCTGCGGGCGGCCCACGTGGCCTCGGCCGTGGCTTGTCCCATCCTCGGGGTGAAGGTGGGGCGGATGGGCTTCCTGACCGAGGTGGAGCCCGAGGAGGCGCCCTCGCTCCTAGGCCTCATCGAGGCCGGCCGGGCAAGGATCGAGGATCGGCTGGCCGTGCTGGCCAGGCCCGAGAGCGGTGGCTTCGCGCCCCAGTGGGCGTTGAACGAGGTCATCGTGGAGAAGCGAGCCCGCCACCGTCTGGTCCGCCTGGCCCTGTTCGTGGGCGACGTCTACGTCACGACGCTGTCCGCCGACGGGGTCATCGTGGCCACGCCGACCGGCTCCACGGCGTACTCGTTCTCGGCGGGGGGGCCGATCGTGACTCCCGCCATCCCGTGCCTGCTCGTCACGCCCGTGGCCCCTCACATGGTCTTCGACCGGACCCTGGTGATCGGCGCGGACGACACGGTGAACCTGGAGGTGGTCGGCGACGAGCCCGGGCTGATCTCTGCCGACGGGCGGGAGAGCCTGGAGCTCCCCATCGGCTCGAGGGTCCGGATCGGGGCGGCCCCCAATCCGGCCCGCCTGGTTCGCCGGAGCGACGCCCCACCCTTCCACGCACTGGTGCGGGAGAAGTTCGGGCTCCCCGGCGGGGAGCGCTGACCGGCCGGGTCGGCACCCTGCGGGAGGGCTGGTTCGGATACCCTTGTCGCGCCGATCCGATTCGGCGCTGACCGCCCGGCGGTCCGCGCGGTGGGAGGCGATCGACACGTCCACATCGAGGGCCAGGAGCCTGCTTCGGCGGCCGCAACGGAGGGAGCGGCCACAGCAGGGCGTGGCGCGCGTCGACGCCCGGACCAAGCGCCTCGTGGGCCGGATGCAGCCGGGCGACGTTGCCGTCCTGGACCACGAGGACCTGGACAGGGTCTCGGCTGAGGGACTGGTGGGGGCAGGGGTGTCGGCCGTGGTGAACGCGGGACGCTCGATCACCGGCCGGTACCCGAACCTCGGACCGCTCATCCTCCTCGACGCGGGCATCCCCCTGGTCGACGGCGTGGGGCGGCTGTTGCTACGCAAGGTGAGGGAGGGCGACCTGGTCAAGGTCGATGGGGACCGCATCCTGTCGGGCGACCGGTTGCTCGCGGTGGGTGTCAGGCAGAGCGAGGAATCGGTTCGCCTGGCCATGGAGGAGGCCCGTGCCGGGCTGGCCGAGCGGTTCGAGAGCTTCGCCCGAAACACGGTGGACTTCATGCAACGCGAACGCGACCTCCTGTTCGGGGGGTCGGGGCTCCCCGCGCTCGCGCACGAGTTGTCCGGCAGGCCCGTCCTGGTGGTCGTCCGGGGCTACCGGTACAAGGAGGACCTGGCCGTCCTAGGCCCGTACATCCGGGATGTGCGGCCGGTGCTGGTCGGGGTCGACGGTGGCGCCGACGCCCTCATCGAGGCGGGGTACGCGCCCGACCTCATCATCGGGGACATGGACAGCGTCTCCGACTCCGCGCTGCGGCTCGCGCTGTCCCGGCCGAAACGCCTCCGGCGCAGGCAACCGACCGAGATCGTCCTCCACGCCTACCGGGACGGCTTCGCGCCCGGGCAGGCCAGGCTGGAGGACCTCGGCGTCCCGTACACGCTGGTGCGGGCGGCGGGGACGAGCGAGGACGTCGCCCTGCTGCTGTCCCACGAGAAGGGGGCCGACCTCATCGTCACCGTGGGCAGCCACGGGAACCTCCGCGAGTTCCTGGACAAGGGGCGGATGGGCATGGCCAGCACGTTCCTGGTGCGCCTGCGGGTGGGGGAGACGCTGATGGACGCGAAGGGCGTGTCGCGCGTGTACACCCCCAGGATCCGGACCCGGGACACGGTGTTCCTGATCGGGGCGGCGATCGTGGTGATGATCCTGATCATCGCCATCTCCCCGGTCCTGAGCACCTACGTGACGCTCCTGTTCGAGCGGTTCCGTCAGTGGCTGTTCCACCTGAAGGAGCTGATTTGATCTCGTTCCGGTACCACATCTTCACCATCGTCGCGATCTTCCTGGCCGTGGGATTGGGCCTGCTGTTCGGATCGTCCGTCGTGCAGCCGGCGCTGATCGAGGACCTTCGGAACCAGGCCAACCAGCTCGGCCAGGACCTCTCGGACACTCGCGCCGAGATCAACGACCTCAAGGCCCAGGTGAGCGCGCTGCAACGGGCGGGCGACATCCTGCCCTCGCTCGACCCTGGCACCCTG
>JBIOUU010000072.1:0-10250 GCA_044867345.1 Actinomycetota bacterium | reverse complement strand
CTTGGCCATCGCGCGAACGTGGGTCTGGACCGAGCCGCAACACGAGCCGACGTAGTTCAGCCCGGCGTCCGCGGCGGCTCGCGCGTACTCGGCCATCTCCTGCCGCGAGAGCTGGAGTGGCGAGAGCGCGTACGGGAAATCGGGTGTCGAGGTGAAGTCCGGCCGATCGGCCGTGGTCCGGTAGGCGACGGGCTGGCTGGCCACGAAGCCCGAGATGGCTCCACGCATCTCGAGCGCGATCGGGAGCTGCTGGTCCGGGCCGTTCAGGCAGTTCACGCCGACGACGTCGGCTCCAGCGTCGGCGAGCTTTCGGGCGCAATCGGCCGGCGTATCGCCCTCGTAGGAGCGAGGCTCCGGCTGTTCGAAGCACATCGTGACCATCACCGGGAGCCCTGTGGCCTTCGCCCGCTCCACCAACAGCAGCGCCTCGCCGACGAAGCTGAACGTCTCCCCCACCCAGAAGTCCGGCGGCCCGGCGTCCAGCATGTCCTGGAGCTGCCGGTCGAACAGCGCGCGGACGTGGTCGGCGGACGCCGGGTCGTGTTGGTCGTAGGCCCAGGTGAGGGAGAGGTCGCCGGCGACGAGCGCATCACCCTCTGCGGCGACTTCCCTCGCCACCTTCACCGCGTTGCGGTTGATCTCGTCGACCTTGTCCTTCATCCCGACGGTGGCGAGTTTGTCGTCGCTCGCGTAGAACGTCATGGTGGTCAGGAATTCGGCGCCCGCCCGCATGAACTCCCGATGGAGCTCGGCGAGCGCGTCCGGGTGCTCGATGGCCACCTCGGGCGTGAACGGCCCGGCTTGGACGTAGCCCCGCTTCTCCAGCTCCAACAGGTACCCGCCGTCGCCGAGCACCGGCCCTTCGGCCAACCGCTCCAGGATCCCCCTCGGCATGTCGGCACCGCCTCTCGATCGGATCCGTCAGGTCAGGCGAGTGTAGACAGCGCTTCGGTCATGGGCCGCGAGCGGCCCGTGACCGAAGGTCACCGTGCGACGTGGTCCTAGTCCTGGGCCAGGATGGCGTAGACCTTCTTGCGGGCCTCCGCCACGATCTCCCCGGACTGCTTCATCTGCTGCGTCGTGCCAGTTCGGGCCACCTGCATCAGCGCCGCGGCCAGCTGGAAGAACGCGTCGCGGAGCTGCATCTGAGCATCGCCGCCTCCGGGGCCGAACTCCCACGGCGGCGCGCCGCCGGTTCGTTCCTTCCGTTCCTCCACCTCGGCTCGTCCGGCGTCGGTCAGCGAGTAGACCCGCTTGCCGTCCTGCTCCTCGCTCGTTACCAGTCCTCCGTCCTCCAACATCTGCAGGGTCGGGTAGATCGAGCCCGGGCTGGGGCGCCAGGCACCCCCGCTCCGCGACTCGAGCTCCTGGATCACGTCGTAGCCGTGCATGGGCTTCTCGGCCAGCAGCGCGAGCAGGGCGGCCCTGACATCTCCCCGCCTGGCCCTTCGCCCGGCCCACGGCGGCGGTCCGAACCAGCCCGCTCCGAACGGGCCATGCCGGCCCCTGAACGGTCGGTCCGACCGCTCGTGATGGTGTCGCTCGTGGCTGTGACCTGTCTCGTGCATGTCCGTCTCCTCTCCTCGCACGATGTTTCGTCAATCTGTCGCGATACATCGTAACCCATCGTGTCAATGTGGCTGCTGCCGTGAACCCAGGAGGTCAGAGGTGGTTCGATTCCCTGGTTCGATCAGACCGGCGCCGAAGCCAGGAGGTCGTCGAGGATCGTCGGGAACGCCGCCACCGCCAGGGAGAGGTGCCCGTGCTCGGGTAGCAGTCGCGCTCGGACGGGGGCGTGGGCCGCCAGCCATTCCCCGTGGGAGAACGGGACCATCCGATCCTGGGCGCCTTGCCACACGGTCACCGGAACGGCGATCCCGCCCACGTCGAAGCCCCAGTCCCGGACGAACGCGAGGTCGTCGTCGAACCATCCCCACGGGCCGTTCCGGAGGGCCTCGCGGATGTTCCCGGCCAGGAAGGCACCCAACTCACCCGTCAGCGCGGCCTTGTCGACCTCGCCCACCAGGTCCCCGAGCGCCGCTACGATCCTCTCGGCGCTTACCGAAGCGAACGCAGGCCCGACCTTCTCGAGGTAGGATCGGAGCTCGTCCGGCCCAGCCATCGCCGCCCCGAACTCCTCTACGTTCTCCTCCCCCATGCCGCCCAGCCAATCTAAGCCGTCGGCGCCCACCGGCGCAGGGCCCGCGATGGAGGCGGCGGCGAGCGCGCGATCGGGCGCCAGGGCCGCGCACGCGAGCGCGTGCGGAGCGCCGCCCGACCACCCCGCGGTGTAGAAGCGGTCCTTCCCCAACTGCTGGACCACGGCAATCGTGTCCGCCACGCAATCGGCCACCGTTCGCCCCGGCCGCCGGGTTGAATCCCCGTAGCCGGCGCGCGAGCAGGCCACGTACCGAAGCCCATGTGCCAGTACTTCCTGGACGAAGGGTTCGAAGACGATCGCCGCTCCCGGCGTTCCATGGTGGAACACGAACGGCGTGGTATCTGGAGCTCCCGCCACCGCGACGTCGAGGGCTCTTCCGTCCTCGAGCGAGACTCGCAGCCGTTCCACGTCCATGGGTCGCGAGTGTAGCTACGCGGTGATAGCGGCGGCGAACTCCTCGAAGTTCTCGACGTAGCGCGTGGTGTCGTCGACCGTGTGGACGACCGAGGTCGTCCAGGTCTCCTGCTTGGACCATGGCGACTTGAACACCCCGCGGTTCTGCTGGAACAGCCAGGCGAGGTAGGTGATCCGCTCGTCGATCCCGACCGCGTCGCGGTACTCCTTGACCGGCGTGGCGCTGTAGATCACGGAGCCCTTGGCCCCGATGCCGGCGACGTAGGCCGGCAGCCGGGCCTTCTCGATCGCCGCGCTGCATCCCTCCGCCATCGCGCGATGAAGCTCGTCGAGGTGCTCGTACGCGTCTCGGGTGAGGACCTCGGTCAGCGCCGCCTTGGAGGCCGCGAGCGTCAGCGGGTTCCCGTTGAACGTGCCCGCCATGTCCATCTCGCCGCTCAGGACCGGCTCGAACATCTCCCTGGTCGCGCCGATCCCCCCGCACGGCAGCCCCCCGCCGAGGGCCTTTGCCAGGGTGATGATGTCCGGGGTGACCCCGAAGGCCTCGACGGCTCCGCCGTACGCGATCGTGGCACCGGTCTTGACCTCGTCGAAGGCCAGGAACGCGCCGTGCTTGTGGAGGAGGTCCTTCAGCCCCTTCAGGTAGCCGGGATCGGGGAGGATGACCCCGCAGTTCATCATGGCCGGCTCCACGATCATCCCGGCGACCTTCCCCTCGTTCTCGGCAAGGGCTCGCTCCACCTCCGCCAGGTCGTTGAAGGGCACAACCCGTACCAACTCGGCGAAGGCCTGGGGGATGCCGGGGACCTGCGGGAGCGTCACCGGGTGCTCCCTGGGCCCGATCAGCTCGGGCTCGGGGATGACGGAGAACATCAGGGAGTCGTGGTGTCCGTGATAGCTCCCCTCGATCTTGATCAGGAGGTCGCGGCCGGTGACTGCCCGCATCAGCCGGACGGCCTCCAGGGTGGCCTCGGTCCCGGAGTTGCAGAACCGCCATAGGGGAAGGCCGAACCGGTCAACGAGGTTCTCGCCAACCGCTTCGAGGTCCCTGGTGGGTTGGGCGAAGTGCGAGCCCCGGCGGATCTGGCGTTCCACCGCCTCCACGATCTTGGGATGGGCGTGGCCGACGACCATGGCCCCGTAGCCCAGATGGAAGTCGATGTACTCGTTCCCGTCGATGTCCCAGATCCGCGAGCCTTGGCCCCGGTCGATGTAGATGGCATGGGGAGCCGAGTCCTGCCAACTCGAGGCCACCCCGCCGGCGAGGGTCCGCTCCGCGACCTTGCGGTAGGCGATCGAGGCCCGATGCTTGTGCTCGAGCTTCGCCTCCTCCTCGGCGATCAGGTGGTCCAACCGCCCCAGGTCCAGCTCGATGCTTTCCCTCACCGACATGACGCCGGAGCCTCCTCCGTGTTTGAACGGCCGTTCAAGTAGGGCCCATGATACCGCCCCGTCAAGGTCGGAAAAGGGGCCACTGTTACAATCCGCGGCGAGCGTGGTGGCCGTAGCTCAACCGGTTAGAGCACCAGGTTGTGGTCCTGGGGGTTGGGGGTTCGAGTCCCCTCGGTCACCCCACTGACCGCGCCCATCAGCTTGGTATATTCGCGCTCGCGGGCCTCTAGCTCAATCGGATAGAGCAACGGACTCTTAATCCGCAGGTTCGGGGTTCGAGTCCCCGGGGGCCCACAGGTCTGGCCGAATCGCGTCGCTCGCGACACAGCGACCTCACCAGAGAGGCCGCTCATTCTCATACCGCCTATGTTTCGGTCGAGTGGGAACAGGGAGGCTGAGGAGATGCTGATGCGAGTTGCCGTCTTCCCACCGGGGGAGAGAGTGGCGGAAGTGCCAGAGGATGTCGTTCGTGAGCGTCTCCTCGGTACGCTCAAAACCATTCCTGGATTCGCGGCAGCGTACTTCTGCTTGGATCGAGCATCGGGCAAGGGCTTGTCTGTGACGTTATGGGCGACGGACGAGGCACTTCGAGCAAGCGAAGGCGCCATAGGGAGCCTTACCACAGCTGGCGACGAAGTCAGGATTCCGAACCCAAGTTCAGTGGAGACCTTCGAGGTGGTTTACACGGCCTAGGCAATCCTCCCTCCCGTCGAGGAGATCGGACCGTGGCGGCGCTCGGCGCCATCAGCCCTCGAGCGCAGCCATGAGCGCCGCCTCGAACGCCAAGGGCTTCTCAACGAACGGCAGTTGCCCGGCGTCATCGATCGGCTTCAGGGACCACCCCTACGCGGCCCTCGCCCGCTCCGCGTACCGGAACGGCATCACCCGGTCCTGGCGTCCGCAGATCATGACCCTCCTGGTCATGATCGGCTTCGGAACGGCGTCAGGGATCGCCATCCAGGGCATCGAGCAGAACGACGCCGTGGGCAGGGGCATTTGAGCGCATCAACGCCTACGCGCTTATGGCCTGGCTCGTTGTGCTGTGACCGTAGTGATGCGCCGCTCTCCCAATCATGTGACGCTCGAGAAAGTGCGTGACGGAGGTGCCCAAGACTAGCGCCCGGACGAGAGAGCCATCGCTCATGGAGAGCGGTTGACGAGAAGACGTTGACGACGTCTCGGGAGTTGCGCCCCCGGGTTTCGGCTGGGCGTGGCCACACGAGGGACGTCCAGCACGCTCGGAAGATGCGAGGCGCGCCGACAGTGCCGTGTGCCTTCGGTCGGCGTGCGGCTGTGATTGAAATGACAATGCCTGGGCGGGTCCTATCCCCGTTTCATCCCCGTGAAGGAACGGGAAACGACGGGAAACGGTGGGTAACGCTGAGACGGAAACCCGCAGCTCAGAGCTCGCCCAGCATGCTGACCTGCAAGTTCGCATCGGACTCTTCCGGAGGTTCCGGGTCGAGTCCCGGGGAGCCCACGCCGATGTAGCCCTTCGGGGTGATGCTTCACGATCGTCGGGGTCTGGCTCGTCTCGGACACCGTTCAGATCACCCCGAGAAAGCACCTCATCCCCACGCATCCAGTCTTCAGCGTCCACTTCGCCGGCGGTGCCAACGGACGGATTGCTCGGTCATCTAGCCGGGTGTAGCGTTGGGACCTGACTGTCAGGGGCGCTCCCGCCCCGGAAAGGACGTGCGCCATGACGACCCCAGACGAGAACGCCGCAATCGCCCGTGAGCTGATCCAGCGGGTGCTGAACGAGGGTGACATCGGCTTCGCCGAGAAGACCTTGTCGGAGGACTACGTCGAGAAGACGCCGATGCCCGGCGGCACGGCCGACAAGGCCGGCGCGATCGCGATGTTCCAGATGATGCGGTCGCAGACCCCGGACATGCACATCGACGTCCACGACGTGATCGCGTCCGGCGACAAGGTGGCAGTCCACAGCACACTGAAGGGGACCGACACGAACGGCTTCATGCAAGGCATGGCCCCGACCGGTAAGCCTTTCACGGTCGAGGCGATCGACGTCTTCACGTTCGACCCAAACGGCCAGAACACAGAGCACTACGGCGTTTACGACATGATGGGCACGATGGTGCAGCTCGGCCTGATGCCAACGCCGGGAATGAGCTAACGCGCAGGTCAGCCGCCTTGCGGAGCTCCTGACCTGCACCGCTACACCAGACTCTTAATCCGCAGGTTCCGGGTTCGAGTCCCGGGGCACCCACCAGCGAAACCGCAGGTAGGGAGCCCAGTCTGGTTTCTGTGACAACGGCAGTCGATCGCCCATCCCTGTCGCCGCCCCGCCTCGGACTGCGCAGCGCCGCCATGGGGCCATGGCAGATGGGCGACTACAGCCGGAGCCAGAACAACGTGGACGTGCTCGTCCCCATCTATGCTCCTGGTGTCCACCGCGGCGGAGGGGGCATCTTGCCTGGTCTGCAGGTCGGTCAGACCCCTGGAACCCTTGTTTCCCGAGAGATGTATGGGTTCTGGGCAACTTCCGGGAAGGTGAGATGCGCGATCGTGGGATGGGCGTGCTGCTCGTGGTTCTCGTGCTCAGCGCCTGCACCGACAGTGGGGTCACCACCTCTCCGTCCCCGCCTGAGCCCACCGGGCCCTCACCCCGTCAACCGGCGATCGGGGACCTCGTCGATGTCCGCGGCGAGCCCATCGATGTGTCCTCGCTGCAGGGCCGCATCGTGTTCTCCAGCGGCACCAACGACATTTACACGATCGACGCCGACGGTTCGGGATTGAAGCGCCTCACGACCAGCAAGGACCTTGAGTTCGACCCGACGTGGTCTCCGGATGGAAGGGCCATCGCCTACCGCCATCAGACGGGCGACGACTCCACTACGGACATCTTCATGATGGACGCGGATGGGTCGCACCCCCGGAACCTTACGGGGAGCGATGGGCTGGGCGACTGGGGCCCCGACTGGTCCCCCGACGGAGAGTGGATCGCCTGGAACACCGCCTCCGCGGGCTTCGTCTTCGACCTGGGCTTGATCCACCCGGATGGGACGGGTCGCCGGGTCATCAAGCCCGGGGTGTACGTCGAGTACCCGGCTTGGTCACCGGATGGCCGCCGGATCGCCTTCATGAGTCCAGGGGAGGGCTCTCCATACGACATCTTCGTGATGAACGCGGACGGCACCGACGTGCGACGGCTTACCGAGTCTCCGGCCGTCGACGGCTGGCCCGCGTGGTCGCCCGATGGTCGACAGATCGTCTTCTCTTCCGCACGGGACGACTGCGCCTACTCCGAGGCCGAGGACTGCCTCACCACCGGAGACATCGGGCCCTGGCACACGCTGTACGTGATGAACGCGGATGGCACTGACCAACACCGCCTGACCCGGACGTTCGGGCAGTTCGCCGTGTGGTCTCCCGACGGGCAGTACATCCTGTTCGCGCCGTGGCTGAATGTGATCCGATCCGATGGCACCGGGCTGACCCGCATCCCGGTCGAAGGGACGTCCGCCGAGCCGGAGATGCCCGACTGGATCGGAGCCTAGGGCACGCTTCACGATCGACTAGCAACGGCGGGGCGACTCGAGCGAGGCGAAGACCGACAGGGATTTCGGGCCGTACGTGCTCGAGACCTCAACCTCCTCCTCGGATCGCAATTCGCCGGCCGGTAGTCCGCGGTCGCATCGATGGCCTGCCTACTACGATCCCGATCGAAGGCGATGCGTTCGATATGGCAACTGTAACCGGAGTCCCCGTCCTTATCCCCCTGAAGGAACGGGAAACGTTGAGAAACGATGGGCCGCTGAGACGTAAACGCGCAGCTCAGAGGCGATGGGACGCCCAGACCTGCAGGTTCGGATCGGACGCAGTCCCCGGCAAGTGAGACCCGACACGACACCTGAGATCCCTGAGCAGTAGCGGCGATCCGGGGGGTTCCCCCTCAGCCGCCGATCGCCCTGCTCGGCTGGATGTTCGCATTCAGCCGGAAGACGTTCGTCGGATCGTACCGGTCCTTGAGCGATCGGAGGCGCGCAAGCCGGTCGCCGTACGCCTCCTCGACGCCGGAGGCGCCCTCATCGGAGAGAAAGTTCGCGTACACGCCGGCGGCGTGGGGTCGGAGGAACTCCCAGCCCTGGCGGACCCAGGCCGTGTGGCGCTCGCCGTCCTGATCACGCGCCGGCCACGCCGCGGTCACATTGATCTCGAACCCGACCCGCCGCTCTCGCTCCCCGACGGCGGTGGCGTTGGCATCCACGCGGCTCACCGCGCCGCCCACGGCCCATCCCGAGATCTGCGAGAAGGGCGACATGATGGCCTCCACGCGCTGACAGAACACGTCGATCACCTCGTCCGAAAGCTCGGGGAGCCGGTGCGATTTCCAGTAGTAGTGCATCCCATGCGGCGCCCCGCCGTCGAGCATCGACTGGATCGCCACGTACGGGACGGGACGAACCAGTTCCGCGATTGGCGTCCCAACCCCGAGTAGCGGTTCGATCGCCTTCCGGCCATCGGCCGGGCCCCCCGCCCACACCAGCAGGAGCATGACCACCGGTTTGCCGTACTGCTCGGCCGGAAGCATCGGCATCGGCGGGGCGAGCCTGGCGGCGATCGTGATCCCCAGGTCGTCGGGCGCCTCGGCCGCGAAGCGGTTCACGAAACCGAGGAGCTCGGGGGCGTCCGCGAGCGGCCATACGATCGGCCCGCCGAGCACCATCGGTCCGACCGGGTGCAGCCGATACTCGAGAGAGGTCGCGATCCCGAAGTTTCCTCCCCCACCGCGCAGTCCCCAGAACAGGTCGGGCTCGGTCTGCTCGTCCACGTGCATCCGCTCCCCCTCCGCGGTCACGAGGTCGACCGAGCGCAGGTTGTCGACCGTCATGCCGAGCTTGCGCATCAGGTGCCCGAGCCCGCCGCCGAGCGTCAAGCCGGCGATCCCCGTGTGGCTGATGACCCCACCCGTCGTGGCGAGGCCGAGGCCCTGGGTAGCGCGATCGAGTTCGCCCCACAGGACGCCGCCGCCGGCCCGAGCGGAGGACGCCGACGGGTCGACGCGGATCGCCTTCATGAGTGACAGATCGATCATCACGCCCCCATCGCAGACTGCGTGACCCGCCACGGCGTGGCCCCCTCCGCGGACGGAGACGAGCAGGTCTAGCTCTCGCGCGAACCTGACCGCCTCAACCACGTCGTCGGCGCCTGTGCATCGTGCGATGAGGGCAGGTCGACGATCGATCGCGCCGTTCCAGACACGCCGCGCCTCCTCGTACCCCTCCTCACCCGGTCGCAGCAGGGCGCCGCGGAACCGGGCGCGCAGCGCCTCCACCGCCGACGCGTCGATCGTGCGCGCCTCGACTGTGCTCATCGACGCTCCCCTCCCCCCTTTGCCGCCTCCTCACCCGGCAGCGCCCGAGCCAAGAAGTCCTGGAAGCGCGTGGGCGTCGTCGACTCGGCGGTTCGCCGGATGCCCTCGATGAACCACCCCTCGTTCAACGCGAGCTGCATTTCCACTACGAGCCCGGCGACCTGTTCTGACATGCCCGCCCCGATCAACGCCGCCTTCACTCCATCTGGAGGAAACTGGACGTACGGAAGATCGAGCATGCCGAGACGCTCGCCGATGAGCCGGGCCGCCTCGGCCATCGTGACGTCCTCGGGTCCGATGAGGTACCTGACCTCGTGACCGTTGAAGTCCCGCTTGCGAAGTCGATCGGCGGCTTCGCGGGCGACGTCCTCGGTGGCGACCATGGGCAACAACACGTCGGTCTTGATGGCGCTGCCGTTGATCCTCTGCTCTTTGATCATGGGTAGGCCCGCCAGGAGGTAGTCCATGTACGCCGCGGACCGCAAGACGAGGACGTTCGCGCCGTCGAGCTCGGCCAGGTCTCGCTCGAAGCCGTGAAGCCCGGCGGGTGGACCGGGGACGTCCGCCCGGTCCGCGCCGACCGTGCTCAGCGCCACCACGTGACGCACCCCCGACGCCCGCAGGGCGTCGCGGATCGCACGGCTCATCTCGCGCCGGTGCTCGGCACGCGACAGCCTACGTTCGATGGCCGCCGCCGAGGTCGTCGCGTCTTCGCGCGCGGTCCACGCGCGCCCGACCTCGTCCTCCACCGGATCGAGCGCGGCGGTCAGCCGCTGCCGCTCCGTCTCGAAATCCTGGATGGTCCCGTCCGGTTCCAGTGCCGTCGCGGCGCCGACCGAGCCGAGCCGATCGAGCACGCAGCGCAGACGATCGCGCACGGCGCGGTGGGCGACGAGCAGGTCCTGGCTTCCGGCCGGCGCGGCGTCGGCGCGGCCGTGC
>JBIOUU010000071.1:0-6364 GCA_044867345.1 Actinomycetota bacterium | reverse complement strand
TGGCCGGCCCGGACATCGTGAACCGGGGCTTCGTGTTCAACGAGACCTCCGGCGACATCCTTGAAGAGGCCAGGAATCGCGTCATGCTTTCCCTGAAGGAGAGCGCCCAGGCGCACGTCGTCGACCGGAGCGCGATCGAACAGAACATCCGGCGGACCCTGGGCAAGTACTTCTACGAGGTCACCCAGCGAAAGCCGGTGATCCTGCCGGTGATCATGGAGGTCTAGTGCCCGCGAAGACGAAGGGGAGGGCGCCGGCACGCCGGCGCCCTCCCGCCCGATCCAAGTCCTCACGGCCGAACGTCCGCCAGCACCTCGCGCCCTGGGCCCGGGACGCCCTGGGGATCGGCCTTATGGTGTTCGCCCTGATCTCGATCCTGGGGCTCTGGTTCGACGCGGCCGGGTTCGTGGGCCGGGGCATCGAGCTCATGCTGGAGGGCCTGGTTGGGCAGGCCGCGGTGCTGTTCCCGCTCCTCACGCTGTACTGGGGGATCCTGCTCCTCCGGGGAACGGCCGAGGACGTGCGGGCCCGGATGTTCATCGGGTTCGCCCTGATGTCCGTGGGCCTTCTCGCGCTGTGGTCGCTCACGCACGGCAACCCCGCGCCGTTCTCCGGCAAGGGGAGCGCCCGGGATGCGGCCGGGTTCATCGGCGCGATCGCCGCGTGGCCCATCTCCCGAGGGGTGTCCCGGCTCGGCGCCTCGATCATCTGGGGGGGCGTGACGGTGCTCGGGGTGCTGATCTTCACCGGGACCCCGCTGTCCGCGGCGTGGGCCAAGATGCGGGAGCTGTCGGCCGCGGACGACGACGAGGAGAAGGCCGAGCCCGGGCCCGCCAAGCGCGATCGCCGGGGCCGCACCGAGGAGGATGTGCCGGTCGTGGTGGACCTCCGCGACCCCGAGGTCGAGCCGGAACCCTCGGCGCCGACCGGACCTGGATCCGAGACCGCTTTCGTCCCCACCCCGGCGCCGAAGGGCGGATCGTACAAGCTGCCGCCGATCGGCCTGCTCCGGACGGCGCCCCCGTCGGCCGGGTCGAACCGGGACGAGGAGCAGACCACCGCGGCCCTCGAGCGAACGTTCCGCACGTTCGGCGTGGCCGCTCGCGTGCCGAAGGCCCACCGGGGCCCGACCGTCACCCTGTACGAGGTCGAGGTTGAGGCCGGCACGAAGGTGAACAAGGTGCTGGCGCTGGCCGACGACATCGCCTATGCGCTTGCGACGCCCGACGTCCGGATCATCGCGCCGATCCCAGGCAAGTCCGCCATCGGCGTCGAGGTGCCGAACAAGGTCCGCGATTTCGTGATGCTCGGCGACGTCCTTCGGGCCAGGGCGGCCAAGGACGATCGGCACGCCCTGGCCGTGGCGCTGGGCAAGGACGTCCACGGCCGGGCCCAGATGGTGAACCTGACGAAGATGCCACACCTGCTGATCGCCGGGGCCACCGGCGCGGGGAAGTCCTCCCTCATCAACTGCTTCATCACGTCGATCCTCATGCGGACCACGCCCGAGCAGGTGAAGCTGGTGCTCGTCGACCCCAAGCGGGTAGAACTGGCGCACTTCGCCGACCTGCCGCACCTCCTCTCCCCGGTGATCGTCCATCCCAAGCGAGCCGCCGAGGCCCTGGGGTGGGTGGTCCGCGAGATGGAGCAGCGGTACGAGGCCCTGGCCATGGTCGGCGTCCGCGACGTGGACGGATACCGCGAGGGCCTCGCATCGGGCACGCTCCGGATCCCGCCGGGCCAGGAGGAGAAGTTCGCCGACCTCCCGTACATCGTCGTCGTGATCGACGAGCTGGCGGACCTCATGCTGGTGTCCCCGCGCGATGTGGAGGACACGATCGTCCGCATCGCCCAGATGGCCAGGGCCGTCGGCATCCACCTGGTCGTGGCCACGCAGCGGCCGTCGGTCGACGTCGTCACCGGCCTGATCAAGGCGAACATCCCTTCCCGGATCGCACTGATGACCTCGTCCCAGGCGGATTCGCGCGTCATCCTCGACATGAACGGCGCCGAGAAGCTCGTCGGGCACGGCGACATGCTGTACGCGCCGTCGAGCGCGTCGAAGCCCACGCGCCTGCAGGCCGCGTGGGTCACCGAGAAGGAGATCCAATCGGTATGCGAGTGGATCCGAGCCCAGCGCGAGCCCGAGTACGCGGCCAGCGTCGAGGGCCTGGGGCGGCCACCGATGGAAGGCGAGGACGACCTCTCCGCCGGCGATGAGCTCCTGGAGCAGGCCGCGGAGCTCGTGATCCGGTCGCAGCTCGGCTCGACGTCCATGCTCCAGCGCAAGCTGAAGGTTGGGTTCGCTCGGGCCGGCCGTCTGATGGACCTGATGGAGGAGCGGGGCATCGTGGGCCCGTCGCAGGGGTCGCGGGCTCGTGACGTCCTGGTCACGTCGGAGGAGTGGGAGGAGTCCCGCTCCGCCCGCACGACCTAAGCTCGAGCTCGATGGCCGCACCCTTCGCGGAGCTCGACTTCCTGTATTGCTCGAGCGACGACGTCGCCGCCGAGACCAAGTACTTCACCGAGATCCTTGGTGGCGAGTTGGTCTTCGCCATCGAGTCCGAGGGGACCAGGGTCGCGGCGGTCCGGCTGACCGCCGGCCCGCCGCTCCTCCTGCTGGCCGATCACGTCGAGGGCGAGCGGCCGATCTTCATCTTTCGGGTGGACGATCTGACGGCGGCACTGGCCGGGCTGGAGGCCAGAGGATGGCAGCGGGCGGGCACCTTGGAGATCCCTCACGGACCCTGTTGTTCCTTCCGGACGGCGGGAGGGCATCGGGTGGCCCTGTACCAGCTCACCCGGCCGGAGGTCGCGGCCCACTTCGAGGGCCGCCGCGACTTCTGAGCCGGGCCCGGCCTCCCAGCCCCCGACGGACTCCGCCCTCCGGAAGGCCACTGCCTATACTCCCAGGCCAAAGGGCGGATCCAGGAGGACGGGTGCAGCGATCGACGATCGGCGTGGGCCCGGCGCTTCGCAGGGCCCGCGTCGCTCGCGGCGTGACCCTCGACGAGGCCAGCCGCGACACGAGGATCCGCCGTGAGTTCCTGATGGCCCTGGAGGAGGAGGACTTCGATCGCCTCCTGGGCGACGTGTACGTCCGGGGCTCGATCCGGTCGTACGCGACCTACCTCGGCCTCCCTTCCGATCAGATGGTGCACGCCTATGCCCGGTTCGCCTCGGCGCCGTCGGACGCGCCGACGCCGACGGGACCGCCCGCGCCCGAGAACCCCATCGACGCGCCTCGCCGTCGCGATAGCCACCGGTTGTTCGTGATGATCGCGGCGACGCTGCTGATCCTGGCGGCGTCGTTCGGGATCATCTCCACGAGGGCTTCCGCCCCGCCCCCGGCCGACCTGTCCTCCGACACGCCGGGCCTGGCGGAGTTGGGCCCCGGGATCGTGGCGTTGGTGGCGGCGGAGCAACCGGTCGAGGTCACCGTGACGATCGACGCCGCACAAGCGCAGACCTTCTCGCTGGAGCCCGGCGAGAGCCGGTCCTTCCAGGCCGACCTCTCGCTCACGATCCGGCTGGACCACGGCGCCAGCGCCCATGTGACCGTGAACGGCGACGACAAGGGCTTCCCGGGAAAGCGAAACCGTCCCTGGCGCGAGACCTACAGCTACGGGGACGCCGGCCCGCCGCCCTCGCCGGCGGCGTGAGCGCGGGCGAGCCGAAGCGCGCGATAGGCCGGTGAGGGCCGAGGTCGTCGGGGTGGGAACCGAGCTGCTGCTCGGGCAGATCTGCAACACGAACGCCCAGTGGATCTCCGGGCGCTTGGCGGAGATCGGGGTCGACGTCCTGCATCACCAGGTGGTGGGGGACAACCCGGAACGGATCGAGGAGGCGCTTCGGCACGCGATCTCGCATGCCGACGTGGCGATCGTGACGGGTGGCCTGGGACCGACACAGGACGACATCACGCGCCAGGCCGTCGCCGAGGTGGCAGGAGCCAGGATGCTCCGCCGTCCCGACCTCGAGGAGATGATCCGGGGCAAGTTCGCCCGGGCGGGACGGCAGATGCCCGAGTCGAATCTGGTCCAGGCGGACGTGCCCGAGGGGGCACGCGTGATCCTTCCCGATCGGGGGACCGCGCCGGGCATCGCGGTCGAGATCGAAGGCACACTCCTGTACGCGCTCCCGGGCGTGCCCGCGGAGATGCGGGAGATGATGGAGGGGACCGTGCTCCCGGAGCTTGCATCGCTGGCCGGGCCGGCCTCGATCGCGTCGCGGATCATCCGGTGCGCCGGGATCCCGGAGTCGCGCGTGGCGGAGCTGACCGACGACCTGTTCCAGGCTTCCGCCAACCCTACCGTCGCGTACCTGGCCGGCGGTGGCGAGGTCAAGGTCCGGCTGACGGCGAAGGCGAGCAGTCGCGAGGAGGCCGAGGCACTGCTCCAGCCGCTGGTGGAGGAGGTGGTCCGGCGTATCGGAGACCATGTGTTCACGACGGCGGACGAGGAGCTGGAGGAGACGGTGGGCCGGTTGCTGCGCGACGCAGGGAAGACGCTCGCATGTGCCGAGTCACTGACGGGCGGCGAGCTCGGCGCTCGCATCACGTCGGTGCCGGGGGCCTCCGACTACTTCCTCGGCTCCGCGGTTTGTTACTCGCTTGCGGCGAAGCGAACGATCCTCGGCGTCTCGCAGGAGACCATCGATGGACCGGGAGTGGTCAGCGCGGAGTGCGCCCGTGAGATGGCGTCGGGGGCGCGGCGGCTGTTCGGCGCCGACATCGTCGTGGCGTTGACGGGAGCCGCCGGACCGCAGCCCCACGACGGGGCGGAGCCCGGGCAGATCTGGGCGGCCCTGGAGGCCGAGGGCGTGTCGCACCAGCGTGGCCTGCGCTCACCAGGCGATCGCGACCTCGTGCGGCGATGGGCCGAGCAGGCCGGCCTCGACCTGGTGCGGCGCCATCTCCAGACGGCACCCTTGCCCGACGGCCGTCGGCCGGCCTGATGGCGCGAGACCGGGCGTCGCGACCCGAGGCCAAGCCCCTCCGGCTCTTCGTGGCCGTGGACGTTCCCGAAGGGGTCCGTGACCGGGTGCAGGACGAGGTCGGGCCGTGGCGCGAGCGCCTCCCCCGGGCGAGGTGGGTACCGAAGCAGAACCAGCACGTGACCCTGAAGTTCCTCGGCTCGACGTGGCCGCGGCTCGTTGGCTGGGTCACCGAGAAGGTGGAGGCGGTTGCCCGCCAGAGCGAGCCCTTCGAGACCAGGGTCACCGGGCTCGGCGCGTTCCCGTCGGCGCGCCGAGCCCGGGTGTTGTGGGCGGGCCTGGACGATCCGGGCGGTCGCCTGGCCTCACTGGCTGCCGACCTCGAAGGGACGCTGGCCAAGGAGTTCGAGCCGGAGAAGCGGGCCTTCACGGCTCATCTCACCGTGGCCAGGTTCGATCCGCCGGTCCAATTCGACGGGGAGGAGATCGCAGCGGCGGACGTCGCCTCGGAGCTGTTCGCCGTCGACCGGCTGGTGCTGTACCGGAGCCACCTGCGACGTCCTGCCCCGATCTACGAGCCCGTCCGGGAATTCCCATTGGGGTCGCGAGGTGATTGACCTCGAACATACGTTCGGGTAGGGTCCGGGTTGCACGTTTCGAATGACAGAGGTGTAATCCGTGTCAGACCCGCGCGCTACCGTCCGCCCCGATATCGGGGAAGAGCTCACTGGGGCAGTCCGTCGGTGGGCGAGGGGTCAGAAGGAGGCTTCGCGGATGGACCGGGAAAAGATGCTCGACGTGGCGCTCACGCAGATCGAGAAGCAGTACGGGAAGGGGGCGGTGATGCGCCTCGGCGAGCATCCCGCCGGCCAGGGCATCTCGGTCATCCCCAGCGGCTCCATCGCCCTGGACATGGCCCTCGTCGTGGGCGGCATCCCCCGAGGCCGCATCGTGGAGGTCTTCGGTCCGGAAGGGTCGGGCAAGACCACCGTGTGCCTCCACATCATCGCCGAGGCCCAGAGGATGGGCGGGATCGCGGCCTTCGTCGACGCCGAGCACGCGCTCGATCCGACGTACGCACACCGGCTGGGAGTGAACATCGACGAGCTCCTGGTGTCGCAGCCGGACTCGGGCGAGCAGGCGTTGGAGATCGCCGACCTGCTGGTGCGCTCCGGAGCCATGGACCTCGTGGTCATCGACTCGGTGGCGGCACTCGTGCCCCGGGCCGAGATCGAGGGCGAGATGGGCGACTCCCACGTCGGCCTGCAGGCGCGGCTCATGTCACAGGCCATGCGGAAGCTGGCCGGCTCCCTGTCGCGGTTCGACACCACCGCGATCTTCATCAACCAGCTCCGGGAGAAGATCGGCGTGATGTTCGGCAACCCCGAGACCACGCCGGGCGGCCGGGCGCTCAAGTTCTACTCGTCGA
>JBIOUU010000070.1:0-63762 GCA_044867345.1 Actinomycetota bacterium | reverse complement strand
CCGTCTTCCACGCCGTCCAGCTCCCGCTCCCCTTCTTGCGCTGGACGTCGAAGACCAGGCCGCTCGGGGCCCTCCGGTCGGCCACGTTGACCGCGAACGTTGCGCCGACGCTTCCCGAGGTCGGGGTTACCCGGGCTGGGACCTTCACGGAGCCGGTCATCGAGGTGTGGATGCTGCAGTGGTACGGGTAGGAGCCGGCGAAGTCGATCCTCTTGGAGAAGGCGTTGCCGGCGATGATGTTCCCGGAGTTCCACAGCGAGAGTGGGCCGTTCTGCGTCGTGGTGTGCGTGATGCTGTCGTTGTTCGTCCAGTGGAACGTGTCGCCGATGGCCCCGGTGGCGGTCGTGGGGTCGAACCCGGCCGAGACGCCGACGATCGAGATGTCGACCGTGGCGGCCCGGGCCTCCCCCGCCATCAACAGGAAGAGCGATGCCCCCAGCACCAGCGCGATCGACCGACGCATCCGCGCACCCCTCTTCGGTCTCGGAGAGGTGTACGGACGCCGGATCGCGCCGGATGGTCCGGTATCGTGCGGCCCGTGGCGCACCTCGTGACCCTGATCCCTGGCGACGGCATCGGCCCCGAGGTTTCCGAGGCCGCCCGGCGAGTGCTCGACGCTACCGGGATCGCGCTGGAGTGGGTGGTCGAGGAGGCGGGCGAGCGCGCCGTCGCGCGCGAGGGCACGCCGCTACCGTCACGGGTCCTCGAATCGATCCGCCGAACACGGGTGGCGCTCAAGGGACCGATCACCACGCCGGTCGGCACGGGCTTTCGAAGCGTGAACGTGGCCTTGCGTCACGAACTGGACCTGTTCGCCGCGGTTCGCCCGTCCCGGTCGCTCCCCGGCGTCCCCACTCGCTATCCCGGCGTCGATCTAGTCATCATCAGGGAGAACACCGAGGACCTGTACGCCGGCATCGAGTTCGAGCGCGGAGCCCCCGAGACCGGGGACCTCCGGCGCAAGCTGACGGAGCTCGGGCACGTGATCCGCGAGGACGCGGGGGTCACGGTGAAGCCCATCTCGGTGACCGGGGCCCGGCGGATCGTCCGCTTCGCCTTCGAGTTCGCCCGCGCGCAGGGCAGGACGTCGGTCACACTCGGCCACAAGGCGAACATCATGCTGTTCTCCGACGGGCTGTTCCTGCGGATCTTCCTGGAGGAAGCCGAGGGGAACGCGGACGTCGGATCGCAGGAGACGCAGATCGATCACCTCTCGATGCGGCTGACCCGCTCCCCCGAGGACTTCGACCTGCTGCTGCTGCCGAATCTGTACGGCGATATCCTCTCCGACCTGTGTGCCGGGCTGGTGGGTGGGCTGGGCCTGGCGCCCGGGGCCAATCTCGGCTGGGAGTACGCCGTGTTCGAGCCGGTGCACGGAAGCGCCCCGGACATCGCCGGAGCCGGCCGGGCGAACCCGCTGGCCATGATCCTCTCGGGAGCGATGCTCCTACGGCACCTGGGGGAAGCGGCCGCGGCCCGATCGGTCGAGGAGGCCGTGGATCGAGTGCTGAAGAAGGGCATCGTCAAGACCCCCGATCTCGGCGGGAAGGCATCCACGACGGAGGTTGCCGAGGCCGTGGCCAGCGCGCTGCACCGCGAGGACGGTCAGGAGTAATCTCGGGTTGAGAGCCGCGCAACGGCGGTCAAGCCACGCACGATGGAGGCGACGCAGATGACCGGGAAGCCTGGAGAGAGGATCGAGGTCGAGTCCGAGGCCGTAGGCCAGCCGACGCGGGAGGGCGAGATCCTGGAGGTCATCCAGGGAGAGGTGGGGATCCGCTACCGCGTCCGGTGGAGCGATGGCCACGAATCGGTGTTCAGTCCGAGCGGTGGTTCGGCCAGGATCGTGGCCGCCGTGGGGGTGGCGAAGGCCAAACCGCGTGCGGCAACGCCGAGCAAGACCACCGCGAAGCGGGCGGCGACAAGCCGCGGCACGACCGGGAGGAAGGGCCGGGCGAAGCGGTAGCACGCCTCAGCCGGATCCGTGGTGCTCCCCGGGCCCCGGACCGGGGCCCGCTCCCTGGATCTGTCAGCAGCCCGGCTCGCCCGGGTGCCCGCAGCACTGGGCTATGGAGAACGTCGCCCGGAATCGGTTCCGGAACGTGAGCGCGAGCTTCCTTCCGAGCGGCGCGTCGTACTCCCGCCAGTTCGTGAAGAAATTTCGGGTGTGCTCCGCCACCAACTGGAGGAACCTCGCCACGTTGGCATCCTATGCGCCGGTGCTTCCACGCGCCGGAGACGGGTGCCACACTCCAGCCCGACATGACCCGCGAGATGGTCTCGACGGCTCGCCCCACGACGCTCCGACTGGCCGGATTCCTCACCCTGACGACGGGTGGGCTGATGATCTCCCTCGGCTCGCTCATGACCTGGGCGAAGGTCCCGCCGTTCGATACGCCGACCCGAGGGACGGACGTGTGGGAAGGCATCGTCGCCCTGGCGATCGGCGTCGTGATCCTGGTGGAGATGGTGATGATGCGGCTGATGGGCACTTCTTCGGCCCGCCGGACCGTCGCGGTGGCCATCCTGGCGCTCGGGCTGTCGGCTGCGGCGATCGCCGCCGCCGACGCCGTTCGCGGCAACGCCAGGTTCACCTCGTCCGGCCAACGGGACCGCATCGCCCGGGAGCTCGCCGCCGACCTCCACCTGCCGTACGAGGAGGTGCGGTCTCGCCTCGCGGCCGTCTACGAGCGGCGGTTCCACGTGTCGTTGCAGCCTGGGCTGTTCCTGGTGGTAGCGGGGGGATTGCTGGCGGCGACGGGGGGAGCCCTCAGCTTTGCCTGGGCGGCTCGAGCCGCGACCCCGCGCACGGAGCGGGAAGTCGGAGGCCCCGGCGACGGCGTCCGGTCCTGAGGGGACCACCCCCCTGACCAAGTCGTTCCCGACGACCGGGCCCTCACGGAACGAGTCCGAAGATTGTGGCCGGGGATCCCGAGCCGCGAAGGTTCCGAGGGCCACCCACCAAGATCCACGCCCCCGACGGCGGAAGCGACGCGAGGTTGGTGAGGTTCTCCAGGTCGATCCGGTGCCGGTGGAACACCAGCGAGCTCTCCCGGAACGAGGCGTCCGTCCCTGGATCGGGCCCGAACGTATCGGTTCCCAGCGCTCCGCGGTCGGCCAGCACGCCCTGCTCGATCAACCATCGCACGGCGTTGAGAGAGAATCCCGGCTGGTGGAATCCCCGCTTGCCCGTGCCGCAGTTGTAATAGGTGCGGTGGGTGGGGCTCGCGTCGGGGCCCCACCAGCGGTCGCAGCCGGTCCGCAGGATGACCGCCGCGCCCTCCGGCATCGGTCCATACGTCGCGACCCAGGCCTCGAGGTCGGCCACTGTCGCCCGGTAGTCGACGTTCGCACGGCGCTTCGTCCGGATGTCCACGACCACGGCGGGGAGCACCATGTCCTCAGCCGCGAGCTGGCCCGCACAGGCCGCGCCGACGTGGAAGTGGCAGGGCGCTCCCCAGTGCGTGCCCGTGTGTTCCCCTTCGTGCACGTACTGGAGGTAGAACCCGTCGCGAGGGACCGTGAAGGCCACGTCGGTCTTGAACCTCGGGTCCCCGGGGAACCCGGGCGTCCGCGTGGGGTCGTTCAGGTGGCTGAGGAACACGACCTTGGCGAAGCCCGGCGGTGCGGAGGCCGCTCGATCGGGTTTCGGGGTGGCCGAGCCGACCCCGATCCCGGAAGCGACGAAACCGAACGTGGCTCCGACGAGAAGGGCGGCGGCCAGGACCGCCGCGTGGATGGAGGTGAACGAACGAGGCCGCAAAGCCATGAGGGCAACCCCCTTCAGGCGAGGAGAACCGCCGAATCATACGCCGAGGGCCCGCGCGGCCTGTGCGCTACAGCTTCGCCAGGTCGGCGCACTTCGCGCGGATGCCTTCGGCAGCGGCGCGAAGCGCCCCAACCTCTGCCTCGTTGAGGTCGAGCTCCACGATCTCCTCGACGCCCGAAGCGGACAGTCGCACTGGGACCCCGACGTAGACGTCGCGGATCCCGTACTGGCCCTCGCACCACGCGCACGCGGGAAGCACGTCGCGTTCGCCCCGTGCGATGGCCCCGACCATCCGGGTGATGGCGGCGGAGGGGCCGTAATAGGCGCTCCCCTTCTTCAGCAGCGCGACGATCTCGGCACCGGCGTCGCGGGTTCGCTGATACAGGCGCTCTAGCGTGCCCTGGTCCACCAGCTCGGTCAACGGCTTGCCGCGCACCATCGCGTGGCGAGGCAAGGGGACCATCGACTCTCCGTGGGAGCCGAGCGTCATGGCCTCGACCGAGGACGGCGACACCCCGAGCTCCTCGGCGATGAAGTACCGCAGCCGCGCCGAATCGAGCACCCCGGCCATCCCCACGACGCGCCGCTTGGGGAACCCCGACACCTCCGACGCCAGGAACGTCATCTCGTCGAGGGGGTTGGTGACCACGACGATGACGGCGTTGGGCGATCCCGGCGCCACGTTCTCCACGACGTCGCGGACCACCGCGGCGTTCTTGCCCAGGAGGTCCATGCGGCTCATGCCGGGCTGCCTGGGGAACCCGGCGGTGATGACCACCACGTCCGATCCGGCCGTGTCGGCGTAGTCGTTCGTCCCGATGACGTTCGGCTCGAACCCCTCGATCGGCGAGGACTCCTTGATGTCGAGGGCCAGTCCCTGTGGCAGCCCCTCGACGATGTCGATGAGGACCACCTCGGCCAGCCCCTTCTCCACCACGCGCATCGCGGTGGTCTGGCCCACGAACCCACTCCCGACGATGGTCACCCGCATGTCAGGCCTGAAGCTTCTCGATGACCGCGTCGGCGACCTGTGACGTGCCGACGGCGGTCGGGTCGTCGCGGCTCGGTTTCATGTCGTAGGTCACCGACTGCCCTTCGGCGATCACGGCCGCGATGGCGGACTCCAGCCGGTCCGCGGCCTCCGTCTCCCCCAGATGCCGAAGCATCAGGACCCCGGACAGCATCATGGCCATCGGGTTCGCCTTGTTCATGCCCTTGTACTTCGGTGCGCTCCCATGCGTGGCCTCGAAGACGGCCGCCTCCTCCCCGATGTTCGCGCCGGGCGCCACGCCGAGGCCGCCGATGAGGCCGGCGCACAGGTCGGAGATGATGTCGCCGTACAGGTTCGGTAAGACGAGGACGTCGTATTCCTCGGGTCGCTGGACCAGCTGCATCGTGAGGTTGTCCACGATGCGGTCGTCGAAACCGACGTCCGCGTAGCCTTCGGCCACCCGTCGCGCCGTCTCCAGGAACAGCCCGTCCGTGAATTTCATGATGTTCGCCTTGTGCACCGCGGTGACCTTCGTTCGGCCATAGGTCCGCGCGTAGTCGAAGGCGAACCGGACGATGCGCTCCGTTCCCCAGACCGAGATCGGCTTGATCGAGATACCGGCGTCGTCCCGGATGCGCTTTCCGGTCTTCTCGGCGATGAACTCGATCAGCTCCTTCGCTCCGGGCGATCCCTCCTCGAACTCGATCCCCGCGTATAGGTCCTCGGTGTTCTCCCGGACGATGACGACGTCCACGTCCTCGTACCGGGATCGCACGCCCCGGTACCACTTGCAGGGCCTGAGGCAGGCGTACAGGTCGAGCTCCTTTCGAAGGGCCACGTTCACGCTCCGAAAGCCGCTGCCCACCGGGGTGGTGATGGGGCCCTTGATGGCCACCCGGTTCCGCCGGATCGACTCCAGGACGGGGTCGGGAAGGGGCGTGCCGTACCGTTCCACGACGTCGGCGCCGGCCTCCTGGACGTCCCAGTCGAACCCGACCCCGGTCGCCTCCAGGACCCGGCGGGTGGCCTCCGACAGCTCGGGGCCGACGCCGTCTCCAGGGATGAGCGTCACGCGGTACGTCGCCATGCTCGACTCCTTCGAAGGTCGTGGGCGTCCCCGATTCCCGGGTGGCCCCATTCTGCCAGCGCGGCCGGTAGACGTCCCCGCGCTGGGCGGGCAGAGTGCGTCGCGTGCGGCGCGGTACCCTTGTTGAGAGGTGGGTCTCGACCACCGTTCAAGATCGGGGTAGGGCGGTGCCGCAGAGGGGATTGGAAGAGGTCATCGCCGCATCGACCAGGCTGTCTGACGTCGACGGCAAGCAGGGGCGGCTATGGTACGTCGGCTACGACATCCACGACCTGGCGACCAACTCCACCTTCGAGGAGGTCACCTACCTCCTGCACAACCTCCGGCTGCCGACCGAGTCCGAGCTCGACGAGCTCTCCGAGCGACTGGTCGCCGAGCGAGAGGTCTCCCCGTTCCTCGAGGGATTGATGCCGACCCTGGCCGAGCAGACGTCGCCGATGTCGATGCTTCGGACCGGCATCTCGGCTGCGTCCGCGTACGACCCCGATGGCTGGGACAACGGCCCCGAGGCGAACGAGCGCAAGGCCGTTCGCCTCATCGCGAAGACCCCGACGCTGATCGCGATGTACCACCGGATGCGAACCGGTGAGGTCATCGTGCCCCCGCACCCCAAGCTCCCGCACGCGGCGAACTTCCTGTACATGCTCTCCGGAGAGGAACCGGAGCAGCTCGACGCCGCGGCCCTGGACACCACGTTGATCCTGTACGCGGACCACACCATGAACGCCTCCACGTTCACCGCCCGCGTGATCGCCTCCACCTTGTCCGACATGTTCTCCGCGATCACCGGGGCGATCGCCGCCCTCAAGGGCCCGCTCCACGGCGGTGCCAACGAGGAGGCCATGAAGATGCTGGAGGAGGTGGGCGAGCCGGCCAATGCCGAGCGCTACATCAAGGAGAAGCTCGGCCGGCGGGAGCGGATCATGGGGTTCGGGCACCGCGTGTACAAGACCGAAGACCCCAGGGCCACGCATCTGCGGAGACTCTCCAGAGAGATGGGCGAACGGAAGGGCGACACGCGGTGGTTCGACATCTCGGCCGAGATCGAGCGGGTGGTGGGCCAGGAGAAGGGGTTGCACCCGAACGTGGACTTCTTCGCGGCAAGCGTGTACCGCTATCTCGACATCCCCACCGACCTCATGACGCCGGTCTTCGCGTTGGCCCGCATGGTGGGGTGGACCGCGCACGTGCGTGAGCAGTACGCGGACAACCGCCTGATCCGCCCGGAGTCCGAGTACGTCGGACCCCGGGACCAGGTCTACGTCCCCATCGATCGCCGCGGCTGAGCGGGCGGCGCTCGCCCAGACCGCGCGCGCTACCCGGGAGGGATGGCCGGCGGCGGAGGAGGCATCGGGGGCGCGATCGACGCCTGCTGACCGGCGGCCCTGTCCCACACCCGGTTCAGGTGCTCCTGCAGGTAGAGGCCGTTCACGATCGAGATGAGCAGCATGAAGATGACGGCCAACGCGGGCTCGATCTGTTGCTGCACCCCGACCCGCTGTTCCATCTCCTGGACATGCTTGGCCGTGTTGTATATGGCGATGAACGGCGGGACGAGGATGATCCAGCCGAAGATGAACGCCATGAGCGAGCGCACCGGGCTGATCGTCTCGTCGTTGGTGAAGTTCTTGATCTCCTCGTTGATCTTGTAGTACCAATAGAGCCCGTAGATCCCCAGGGTGATCAGCGTGAGTCCCAGCACGCCGAGCGGATTCCGCTTCGGGTACTGCTTCCCCTGGATGGTGACGATCTCCGCCATACTCCCTCCCCCGTTCCCGTTCCGAGGAGTCTAGGGTGGGCCAACCGGACGCGGGAGCAGTCCTGCGCCTTCGACCACCCGGCGGACCGCCGACTCCTGTCCAAGACCCATGAGGTGAACACCCGCGAGCCCGGGGATCTCTCGGAGCCCGTTCACGATCAGGATGGCCAGGCGGGTGCCCTCCTTCTCCGCATCGGGGCCGGCCTCCTCGAGCGCGCGAAGGACGTCCGCCGGTACGCTCACGCCGGGAAGCGACGCCACCAGCCGCGCCTGCCTGGCATTCCGGAGGGGAGCCACTCCGGCGATGACCGCCACCCGGTCGAACACGCCACGAGTCCTGGCCCCATCCACCCACGCCGTGAACGCCTCGACGTCGTAGACGATCTGGGTCTGCACGAAGTCGGCCCCGGCGGCGATCTTCGCCTCCAGGCGTGCCGGGTCGTAACGCTCCGCGAGCGGCAGGTCGGCCACACCGATCAGGTACCGGGGCGGCCCCTCGATGGTCGCGCCGGACAGCAGCCGCCCCTCGTCGCGGAGGCCCGCCGCGAGGCGGACGAGGTCGAGCACCGTGAGGTCGTAGACCTCCTTCGCGTTGGGGTGGTCCCCACGGGCCGCTGGGTCGCCCGACAGGCACAGGACCGCCCGCGCGCCGAGGGCCCACCCCCCGAGCAGGTCGGCCGTCAGGGCCAGCCGGTTCCGGTCCCGGCACGTCAGCTGGAGGATGGGCTCGATCCCCGCGTCGGCGACGACCGTCACCCCCGCGAGCGGCGCCATGTGGGCAGCGGATGCCGGATTGTCGGTGACGTTGACCGCGTCGGCGTACCCGACCAGCTCCCTCGCTTGCTCGACGACGGGGGCCGGATCCGCCGAGCGCGGGGGCACCACCTCGGCCGTCACGCAGAACCGTCCCGAGCGCAGGATCCGGCCCAGGTGACCGGGCGTCTCGATCAACGCTTCTCGGTCAGGAGCTCGGCGGCGGTCACGGTGTTCACGAGCAGCATGGCGACGGTCATCGGGCCCACGCCGCCCGGCACCGGCGTGATCATCCCGGCGATCTCCTTGACCTCGTCGAACCGAACGTCGCCGATGAGGCCGGCGTCCGTGCGATGGACCCCCACGTCCACGACGACCGCCCCCGGCTTCACCATGTTGGCGGTGATCAGCCCCGCGACGCCCGCAGCCGCGACGAGGATGTCCGCCCGCCGGGTGTGGGTGGCGAGGTTGCGGGTCCTGACGTGGCTGATGGTGACGGTGGCGTTCCCCCGGATGGAATCCTGCGCCAGCATGATCGACAGCGGAGCTCCCACCAGCTCCCCGTACCCCACCACCACGACCTCGGCGCCGTCGAGCTGCACGCCGGAGCGAAGCAACAGCTCGACGATCCCGTAGGGCGTCGCCGGGGGGAAGGCCGGCTCCCCTCGGACCATGAGCCCTACATTCATGGGGTGGAGCCCATCGACGTCCTTGGACGGATCGATTGCCGTCTGGGCGCGGAGCTCGGAGATGTGACGCGGCATGGGTAGCTGCACGATCACGCCGTGGATCTGAGGATCCCGGTTCAGCCGGCGGATGGCGGCGAGCAACTCCCCCTCCGTCACGAAGGCCGGCAGGTTGACCTGCTCGGAGCGGATCCCCACGTCCGCGCAGGCCTTCTGCTTGGTGGACACGTAGATGTGGGAGGCCTCGTCCTCGCCAACCAATACCGCGGCCAGGCCCGGCTGCACCCCGTCATCGACGAGGGCCATGACCCGCTGCGCCACCTCGGAGCGGATCTGGCCGGCGATGGCCCTGCCGTCGATGATGGACGCCGTCACGGCGGGAATCCTACTCGGGCCCTCCCGGAGCGAAGCGGCAGGCCGCCACCGATCAGTGCCGAAAGTGCCGGCGGCCGGTGACGACGACCGCCATGCCACGCGTCTCCGCCGCCGCAAGCACGTCCTCATCGCGGACCGACCCTCCCGGATGGATCACCGCCGTCACACCGGCATCGGCGGCCACCTCCAGAGCGTCGGGGAAGGGGAAGAACGCGTCGCTCGCCATCGCCGCGCCCTTCGCCCGGTCACCCGCCTTTCGGACGGCGATCCATGACGCATCGACCCGCGACATCTGTCCGGCCCCGATCCCGACGGTCGCCCCGTCCTTGGCGAACACGATGGCGTTCGATTTCACGTGCGCCGCCACGGTCCAGGCGATCGCGAGGTCTCGCCATTCATCTCGGCTCGGCTCTCGGGCGGAGACGACCTCCATCTGGCCCCGGGTCTCATTCGGGACGTCACGGTCCTGGATGAGCGCCCCGCCGGGAAGGGGCCGGATGTCGAGGCCGCCGTCCGTCGGCTCCGGCACCTGCACGACCCGGAGGTTCTTCCGGACGCCGAAGGCGTCGAGCGCGGCGTCCGTGAACCCCGGAGCCACGACCACTTCGGTGAACACCTCCCCCATCGCATCCGCCGCGTCCTCCCCAGCCTCCTGGTTGAAAGCCACGATGCCGCCGAACGCGGACACCGTGTCGCACTCGAAGGCCCGCGCGTACGCCTTCGGCAACGAGGCGGAGACCGCCGCGCCACACGGGTTGTTGTGCTTCACGATCACCGCTGCCGGGGATGGCAGCACGGTCGCGAGCGAGTGCGCGGCATGCACGTCGAGCCAGTTGTTGAACGACATCTCCTTCCCCTCGAGCAGGACGCGGGCACCCGCAAGCGGACCGGCCCCGGCCACCTCCTCGTACAGGGCGCCGCGCTGATGGGGGTTCTCGCCGTACCGAAGGTCCTCGACCTTTCGAAGGGCGAGGCCAACGAAGCTGGGGAGGGCTCCCTCTCTCGCCGCGAACCACCCCGCCACCGCCGCGTCGTACGCCGCCGTGTGGGAGAACGCCTCGGCGGCAAGCTCCCGTCGGGTCTCCCGGGTCAGTCCGCCTTCCCGGCGGACCTCCTCGAGGACCCTCGGGTATCGCTCGGGCGACACGAGGATGCCGACCGATTCGAAGTTCTTGGCCGCCGCGCGCACCATGGCCGGCCCGCCGATGTCAATCTTCTCGATGATCTCGTCCGCCGGCGCGCCTCCCGCCACCGTCTCACGGAACGGATACAGGTTCACCACGACGAGGTCGAAGGGCTCGATCGCCTGGGCCTGGAGCTCCTCGACGTGCTCGGGCTTCCGCTGGTCCGCCAGGATGCCCGCGTGGATCTTCGGGTGCAGGGTCTTCACCCGGCCGCCGAGCATCTCGGGGAACCCGGTCACCTGCTCGACGGGCGTGACCGCGATCCCCGCGTCATGGAGGGCCTGGGCCGTTCCGCCGGACGACACGAGCGCCACGTCCTGGTCCGCCAGCTCCTTCGCCAGCTCGACGAGGCCGGTCTTGTCGTAGACGGCCAGCAGCGCCCGCCGAACCGGACGAACATCACCCAACGCCGGGCTCCCCCAGCACGTGCACCACCCGACCCTCGACCTTCACACGGCCCTCCACCAGTGCGCGGACGGCCGCCGGGAGCAAACGGTGCTCGGCCCCGTGGATGCGCGACTCCAGTGTGTCCCAATCATCGTCGGTGCGGACCGCCACCGGCTCCTGCGCCACGATCGGCCCGTGGTCCACCTCCTCGTCCACCAGGTGGACGGTGACGCCGGTGACCTTGACTCCCCACGCGAGTGCGTCCGCGACCGCGTGAGCCCCCGCGAACGACGGGAGGAGGGCCGGATGGACGTTCAGGATCCGGCCCCGGAAGGCGTCCACCACCTCCGGCCCGACGATCCGCATGAACCCGGCCAGGGCGACACAGTCGATGCGCTCGGACTCGAGCACCTCCCGAAGCGCGTGGTCGTATGCCGCGCGATCGGCATGCGCGTCGGGATCGAGGACGACTGCCTTCACGTTCCTCGTTCGCGCTCGCTCGAGGGCGAACGCGTGGGTCCGGTCCGAGACAACGAGGACGATCCATGGGCCGACGATGGGATCGTCCATCAGCGCCTGGAGGTTGGTCCCCTTGCCGGAGGCCAGCACCGCCACCCGCGCCTTCACTCCCGCACGGTATGGACCGCCGGGCGCGGGTGTCAATCACGACCTGGCCCGAAAAACACGAAGCTTCCTATCCGGCACGGTTCTCTCGAACGGGCGTCACCGGTTTCGATTCGGGTCCGGGACGGACGATAGAGTCGCCTCGTGCAGCCGGTCGTTCAGCGGTCAGGGGAGCATGACGCGCCGCCCCAACCTCGGCCCATCAGGCGAAGCTGACGGCCGTGCCCGGCGCGCTGGCCGAGGCCATTGCGATCGCTCTCCTCATGACGACCCTCATCTTCGCCGTCGTGCGGCCAGGGAGGCTTCCTGAGGCTGTGGCGGCCGTGCCCGCGGCTGGCCTGGCGGTGGCCCTCGGCATCCTGCCGTTCAGCCAGGCGGCCGATGAGGCCCGAAGCCTCGGGCCCACCATCGCCTTCCTGGCGGCGGTTCTGGTGCTGGCCGAGATGGCAGAGCGGGAGGAGCTCTTCACCGCCGCCGGAGCATGGATGGCAGGGGCCTCACGCGGGCGGCCGATGCCCCTGCTGGCACTGGTGTTCGTGGTCGGCTCGACGGTGACCGCCATCTTGAGCCTGGACGCGACCGTCGTCCTGCTGACGCCCGTCGTGTTCGCCACCGCTGTGCGCCTTCGCCTGCGGCCCCGACCGCACGTCTACGCATGCACGCATCTCGCGAACTCCGCGTCGCTCCTGCTCCCGGTGTCGAACCTGACGAACCTGTTGGCGTACCGAGCGAGCGGGCTTTCGTTCCTCAGGTTCGGAGCGATCATGACTCTGCCCTGGATCGCGGCCATCGGTATCGAGTGGCTGACCCTCCGCCGGTTCTTCGCCAGCGACCTCGTGGGCCGGGGTATGAGGGAGGAGGTCGAGCCTCCTGGTCGTGTGCCCGTCTACCCGGTTACCGTGATCGGGCTCACGCTTCTCGGCTTCTTCGTCACCTCGATCGTGCACGTCGACCCGGCGTTCGCCGCGGCCGTCGGGGCCATAGCGCTCACGGTCCCGGCCGTGCGACGGGGGAAAGCGTCGCTTCGGCATGTCGTGCGTGCGGTTGACGTACCCTTCCTCGCCTTCGTGCTCTCGCTGGGGCTGGTCGTGCGGGCCGTCTCGTTCCGCGGCTTGGGGAGCGTCGTGGACCGGGTGGTCCCCCACGGATCGTCCCTGTGGTCGCTGCTCGTGCTGGCGGCAATGGGAGCCGTCCTCGCCAACGCGATCAACAATCTCCCCGCGGTCCTGCTGCTGCTCCCGGCGGCCGCCGCGGCTGGTCCGGGGCCGGTTATGGCCGTGCTGATCGGCGTGAACGCCGGACCGAACCTCACGTACGTGGGTTCGCTGGCCACCCTCCTGTGGCGACGGACGCTTCGTCAGCACCAAGCCGAGCCGCCGACGTCGGAGTTCCTGCGACTGGGGGCGATGACCGTCCCTCCCGTGCTCCTTGCTGCGACCTTGGCCCTGTGGGTATCGCTCCACCTGGTGGGATGATGCCCGCGTGCACGTCGTGTTGTGGCTGGTCGAGGGAACCTGGGAGGGGTGCATCGACGCCGCCGCTCCGATGATCCCTGCGGAAGCCCGGGTCTCGCTTCTCTATGTCATCCCCGAGGACGTGCACGGGGCGGCGGACGCCGCCCTCGGTGGTCTGATGGGCCGGTGGCGGCCCGGGCCCACCCCAACGGAAGGGGTGGTCGCCGAAGCCAGGACCTCCGGAGAAGCCCTGCTCGAGGCGGCCGCGGGGTCACTTGGGCGGGCAAACGTCGACCGAGTGATTCGGCGGGGGCGCGTGGAGCGGGAGGTGGTTCGTTTCGCCGGGGGGGCCGACCTTCTCGTCGCTGCCCGCGACGGCGATCGCTCCCGGCTTGGGCCGCATAGCCTCGGCCCGGCTACGCGCTTCGTTGTGGACCACGCGCCGTGCCGGCTCTTGCTCGTCTGGCCGGAGGAAACGCCCGACGTGGTCTCGATCCCCACCCCCCTCCCTGAGCGCGGCCACCCGCCGCCTCCGCCTCACGGCGAGGGGACGCCGCCTCCCCCACCCCGTAGGTAGCGTCGCTTCGTACCCGCGACCCCAGCCCACCCTGCCGCCCACTCCGCACCCCGCCCTTGACCTATCCCGTCAAACACGACCGCCAGAAGGGCGACGCTAGGATTTGGCTCATGCCGCTCGATGAGAAGACCACGAAGAGCACCGAGCGCTGCGACCTCCACCCGGCGAGCCTCTCGGTGGCACGATGCGACGGTTGCGGGCGGCCGCTCTGCCTCGCCTGCGCCGTGCCGGTGCGGGGCCGAGTCCTCGGCGTCGAATGCCTGGAGGGGGCCCTGGGGCCCGGGCTCCCGACCGACGTGCTCCCCATCACGGAGCGGTGGACCATGCCGTGGGCGATCGTCGGACTCGCGTTCGCGGTGGCCGGCGGCGCGACGCTCCTGCCGTGGACCCGGTTCGGAGAAGGCTCGCACCCGTTCGGGGCATGGGGCCGGGTGGCGCAATGGTCGGTGGTCGCTGCGATCGCCGCCGCTCTTGGACTGGCGGTCTGGCTGACGATGCGAGGACTGCGCATCCGGCCGCATCCGCCCTGGGCCATCGTGGAGAGCGTGCTCGGGGCGGCGGTGACCGCGTTCGCGACCCTGGCGACGCTTCGCCCTCCCCCGTTCACTCGGCCGTGGCTCGGGCCGTGGATCGCCCTTCCCGCAGGGATCGTGGCGTGCGCGGCAGCCCTGGCCACGATGCTTCGGGCGCGAGAGCCGCACGCGCCGCGTGGTTGACTCGCCTTGTGCCCCGGTATTGGATAGCCCGTGGCTGCGCGGCCATGATGCTCGGGGAAGGAAAGGGGAGCGATGGCACAGCAAGGTCAAGGTTTCGACATGTCCAAGGTCTCAACGGCGGACAAGATCATCCTCGGTGGGACGATCGCGTTCGTCATCTGGACGTTCCTGCCCGTCTGGTATAGCTGCTGCACTGCCCTCGGCGTGACGTTCGCCAGCGAGGGGATCAGCGGGTTCCACAACACGGTGATCATCTCCTGGTTCCTAGCGCTCGTTGCGATCGTGGAGGTCGTAGTGACCAAGGTGATGGGCACCGATCTCAAGATGCCCGTGGAGCGAGGGATGCTGCACATCGCCGTCGCCGGCATCGCGCTCCTGTTCACGCTCCTCGGGTTGGTGGCCAAGCCAACGGGCGTGACCCTGTCATGGGGGATCTTCGTGGGGCTCGCGTTGAACCTGGTGTGGGCGTACGGCGCCTACATGCTCTACAGCGAGCCGGCCTCGACCCCTCCGCCTCCGAGCGGTACCGGCCTGGGATAAGGATGCGAGACGCGTGGAAGGCCCGGCCGTCAGGCCGGGCCTTCCGCATGCGTACGAGCTCGTCCTAGCCTGAAAGAGGCTCCGAGGGCCCGGACCAGCGCGGCGGTTCCGGGGTGTCCACCGAGCCTGAGGGCGCCAGGAGCGGCGCGCGCGCCGGGAGCTCCCGTCCGGCCCACCACCCGCCGATACCTCCGCCGACGACGCCCCACACGAGGGCGATGAGTCCCCCGATGACCACGTCGGGCCCGATCGTCACCGAGAGGTTCGAGGAGATGCCGGCGATGTTGCCCGACACGCCGGCGGACAGCGATGCGAACCACGACGCCACCGCCGCCAGGATGCCGAAAGCCACGCCGGCGGCCGCCCCCACCGCGACGGCCTCGTACCTGAAGCGGGCCCGCTTCCTGACGGCGTGTCGCCCCCCCAGCAGGACCGAAATCGCCGGGACCAGGAGGAACAGGAAGTACCCGATCGGGGCCGTGCCGAATTCCGTCCGAACCTGCGGCAGCCCCGAGAGGACGCTTCCCGGTGACCCTCCGCCCGTCGAGACCGAGACCTGTCTCGGGTACTTCCAGTAGCAGAGGAAGGTCCTGGACACGCCGGTCCCGTACACGCCGTCGCACCCACCCATCGCGGGGACCAGCACCCACATCGATTGGTTCGGCAGCACCAGCACGTGGTGCCCGATGATGATCGCCGTCTCGTCCACCGGCGGCTCCGACACGGCCCGGAAATACGCCTTCGTGGCGTCGGGCTCGACCACCGCCAGGACCAGGAGGCCCACGAACGACAGCACGATCCCGAGCGCGAGCATCCTGAACCCACCGGCGAGCGCCCCGGACACCCGCCGGCCCCACGGGCCTCGGGTCAGGAGCTCGTACCGCCCCGACCGCAAACCACCGGCGGCGCCGGCGGCGGCCGCGAAAAGCAAGGGGATCAAGAAGGACTGGGCCTCCGAGGACTTCACCTCCACGGAGCCCGATGCGAACGCGCCCGGCGGGATGGTGGCCTTCACCTTCACCAACAGTGAGAACAGGAGGCACGGAAGCGCATAGACCGGCGCGACCTTCAGGCCGTGGAGGACGCGGGCGACCCCACCCCCGTCGGCCCTGTCGGCGACAGCTTTGCCCGCGCCGTACAGGAGCCAAACGGCGACGAACGTCCCGAGCATCAGGGCCAGCCCCAGGTGCACGCGGACGGACGCCCCTCCGGGCAGCAGGCCGCCGGTGTCCGGGATCGAGAAGTTCGGCACGCTCGCCGACAGCGCGATGTGATGGAACCAGTCGAAGTAGAACCAGCCGATCTTGGCGAACGTGCCCACCGAGCCGCGCCGGTCCCCCACGAAATAGAGGACGAACGCCGCCGCCTGTCCCAGGCCGGCCATGACGACGAACGCGACCAACCCCCGAACGAGCGCGGTGAACCACCCGCGAGTCACGTCGTCGATGATGGGTGGTCGGGAGGCGACGTCCGGACCGGAAGGGTAGACGGGAGCGGTGGGGGGTGGAGGGACCTCGCTCATGCCATGGCTCCCTCGACGAGCTCGGCCACCTCAGTGGGCGTCCGGCCGACCTTCACGCCCGCGGCCTCCAGCGCCTCGGCCTTGGCCTGGGCCGTTCCCCTCGAGCCCGTGACGATGGCGCCGGCATGGCCCATGCGCTTACCGGGCGGCGCGGTGAACCCGGCGATGTAGCCGACGACCGGCTTTCGCATCCGCTCCGCGATGAACACGGCGGCGCGCTCCTCGTCATCGCCCCCGATCTCTCCGATCAGGACGACCAGGCGGGTCTCGGGATCCTTCTCGAACCGTTCGAGGCACCCGATGAAGCCGATGCCGTGCACGGGGTCGCCTCCCATCCCCACGCACGTGGACTGTCCCAGGCCGCGCTGCGTCAGCTCGTGCACGATCTGGTAGGTGAGGGTACCCGACCGCGAGACCAGGCCCACCGGGCCGGCAATGCAGATCTCCCCCGGGATGATGCCCACGTTCGACTTCCCCGGCGAGATGACGCCGGGGCAGTTCGGACCAACCAAGGTGGACGGCTTGCCGCGCACGTATCCCGCGACCTGGGCCATGTCCCGGACGGGGATGCCCTCGGTGATGCACACGATGAGCCGGAGCTCGGAGTCGGTCGCCTCGTAGATGGCCTCCGTGGCGAACCGCGGTGGTACGAAGATCAGGGAGGTGTTGGCGCCGGTCTCGGCCACCGCTTCTGCCACCGTGTCGAACACCGGGATCCTCTCCACGTCCCGGCCGGACTTGCCGGGGGTGACCCCTGCCACCACCTTGGTGCCGTACGCCCGGTTCCGCAGCCCGTGGAAGGTGCCCTCCCGGCCGGTCAGTCCCTGGACCACGACGCGGGTGGCGTCGTCGACCAGGATCGCCATCAGGCCGCCCTCGCCAGCTCGGCCGCGCGTTGCGCCGCCTCGAGCATCGTCTCGGCCGGGACGATCCGGGGGTGGTTCGCCTCGGAGAGGATGGCGCGGCCCTCCGGCGCGTTCGTTCCGTCCAGGCGAACCACGATCTGGACCGTGGGGACAAGTCGCGTGAGGGCCTCGAGGATCCCTTGGGCAACCACGTCACATCGCGTGATGCCCCCGAAGATATTCACCAGGACCGATCGCACGCTCGGGTCCGACAGGACCACCTCGAGCGAGACGGCCATCACCTCCGCGCTGGCACCGCCGCCGACGTCGAGGAAGTTGGCCGGCTTCGCCCCGGCCAGCTCCACGACGTCGAGCGTCGCCATCACCAGGCCGGCGCCGTTGCCGATGATCCCCACCTCGCCGTCGAGCTTCACGTACTGGAGCCCCGCCTCCCCGGCCCGGGCCTCCACCGGATCGATGGGGAACGTCGCGCGAAGGGCTTCGAGCTCGGGATGCCGCCACAGGGCGTTGTCGTCGATCGTGACCTTCGAGTCGAGCGCGACCACCCGCCCGTCGGCCAGAAGGGCGAGCGGGTTGACCTCGACGAGGGTCGCGTCGTTCGCCGCGACGACCTCGTGCATCGTGGCCAAAACCGCGGCCGCCCCCTCCCGCGCCTCGGCGGGAAGGTGGCCCACCGCGTAGCGAACCTGATAGGCGTGCAGTCCCAGCAGGGGGTCGATATGAACCCGGCGCAACGCCTCGGGCCGTTCCCGCGCCACCTGCTCGATGTCCATGCCGCCCTCAGAGGAGACGATCGCCAGGTAGGCGCCGGCGCTCCGGTCGAGCGAGATGGCCGCGTAGAACTGCCCGGAGATGTCGACCAGGCGCTCGACGAGGACCCGGGTGACCTTCGTTCCCTGGAATCCCTCCGAAAGCATCCTGGCCGCCGCGTCCTCGGCCTCCCCGGGCGAGCCGACCAGCGCGATGCCGCCGCCCTTTCCTCGCCCTCCCATCCGGACCTGGACCTTCACGGCCACCTTTCCCCCCAGGCGCTCGGCGATTCCTCGGGCCTGCTCTGCCGACTCGGCCAGGGAGCCCTCGACCAGGGGGATGCCGTGCTTGGCGAAGAGCTCTTTTCCCTGGTGCTCGTACAGATCCATCAACTGGCCTGTTTGGCCGGCAGGCGCTCCCGGAGCCAGGCCACGATCTCCCCCGTCGGTGCCCCCGGGGTGAAGATGCGCTCGATGCCGTCGGCCTGGAGCTTGGGGATGTCGTCCTTGGGGATGATGCCACCGCCGAACACGACCACGTCGCCCGCGCCCCGCTCCCGGAGGAGCTTCACGACCTTGGGGAAGAGCGTCATGTGCGCTCCCGAATGACACGACAGGCCCACGCCGTCGGCGTCCTCCTGGATCGCGGTCTCGGCGATCTGCTCTGGGGTCTGGTGCAGGCCCGTGTAGATGACCTCGAACCCGGCATCGCGAAGGGCACGGGCGACCACCTTCGCACCGCGGTCGTGCCCGTCGAGGCCGGGCTTGGCCACGATGATCCGATACTTCTCGGGCATGCCGGCCATCATAGCGAACGCCCTGCTCCGCCCCGCTCACAACGCCGCGCGCAACGGCCTGCGATACTTCGATGCGTGGCCAGAAAGCGATTCCGGTTCCGACCGCCCGGCCTGAAGCCCACGACGAAGGTGGGGGCGCTCGGCCCGTATCGAGGCAGGCTCGGCCTGGCGTGGGTCATCGCGCCGCTGGTCGTCGCTGTGATCATCGTGGTCGCCGGCTCGCTCGCGTTGTTCCGCTGAGTGGACGGATGAACTGGGACGCCTTCGCCACCGCAGCCCCGGAGATCGCCGAGCGGGCCGAGACACGGTTCCGCACGGATGGGCTGTGCCTGGTCGGCACGTTGCGGCGTGACGGATCGCCCCGGATCAGCCCCTGCGAGATCGATGTCGCCGCCGGTGAGCTGCTCCTCGGGATGATGTGGCGATCCCGGAAAGCGATCGACCTGCTGCGCGACCCGCGCTTCGTCGTTCACAGCGTGACCAGGGATCGGGAAGGAACCGAAGGAGACGTCAAGCTCTACGGTCGGGCGATCGATGTCTCCGCTCCCGACGTCCGGCAGTCGTACCGCGAAGCGATCAAGGCCCGGATCGGATGGGCCCCCGACGAGCCCGAGTATCATCTCTTCGCGCTCGACGTCGAATCCGCCGGCTATGTCGTGTTCGGCGACGAGCGCTACGCGCTGGCCTGGGACCCGGAACGCGGCCTGCGACGGCGCATCGTCGCGGAAACGGCCTAGCCGACGCGCCTGAGGGGCGCGTAGGCCAGGAGCAGCCGCTTCTCCCCCTCGTCCTCGAAGATCACGGTGGCTTCCGCGTCGGATCCCGCGCCGGAGACCGTAAGCACGACGCCCTCGCCCCACCGGTCGTGGAGCACCGTATCGCCAGGGGAGACCTCGACGGGCTCCCGCCTCCCGGTCATCACGGCCTCACGGATCGACGAGCCTCGGCCGCCGATCACGGCCCCCTCGGGTTCCTCCTCCCCCTCGATCGAGCGGAGGAACTCCGCCGGGATCTCCGATAGGAACCGCGACGGCGGGTTGTAAGAGGTCGTTCCGAACAGCGAGCGGCTCCACGCATGGCACAGGTACAGACGCTCCATCGCCCGGGTGATGCCGACGTAGGCCAGGCGCCGCTCCTCCTCCAGCTCGGCCGAGTCGCCCATCGAGCGGTAATGCGGGAAGACTCCGTCCTCGAGACCAACGATGAACACCACGGGGAACTCCAAACCCTTCGCGTTGTGGAGCGTCATCAGCGTGACCGCGGAGGCCTGCTCGTCGTACTCGTCCTGCTCGGAGACCAGCGCGACCTGCTCGAGGAACCCGGCCATCCCCTCGTCTGGGTATCGCTGCTCGTACTCGGCGGCGACGCCGGTAAGCTCCTTGATGTTCTCGATCCGGCCCTCGGCCTCGATCGTGCGCTCGGACTCCAGCTCCAGCAGGTAGCCCGACTCCGTCGCGGCGGCCTCGACCATCCTGGCGGGCCCCGCCCCAGATTCCAATGCCTCCTGCAGCTTGTCCACGACTCGCACGAACCCGAGCACCGCCCCACGCGACCGCGGCCCCAGCGACCCGATCTCCTCCACGCGACGGCACGCCTCGAGGAACGGCACTTCCTCGTCGGCGGCGAACGACTGGAGCGCCGCCACGGTCTGGTCGCCGATCCCCCGCTTCGGCGTGTTGATGACCCGACGGGCCGAGATCACGTCCTGCGGGTTCACCAGGAGGCGGAGGTACGCCAGGATGTCCTTGATCTCCTTCCGCTGGTAGAAGCGGAGGCCCCCGACGACCTTGTACGGCACGCCGCCTTTCATGAAGATGTCCTCGAGCACCCGGCTCTGCGCGTTCGTCCGGTAGAACACGGCCACGTCCGAGAACCGGTGGCCCTCCTCCTCCGCCAATCGGTTCGCCTCCTCCACGACGAATAGCGCCTCCTCGTGCTCGTTCTCGGCGCGGAACCGCACGGGCAGCTCGCCCTGCGCCCCCTCGGTCCACAGCGACTTCGGCTTGCGCTGCAGGTTGTGGAAGATGAGCGCGTTCGCCACCTCCAGGATGGCCTTGGTCGAGCGGTAGTTCTGCTCCATGAGGAACACGGCGGCGTCGGGGTAGTCGCGCTCGAAGTCGAGGAGGTTCTGGATGGTGGCCCCCCGCCACGAATACACGCCCTGGTCGGCGTCGCCCACGACGCAGATGTTCCGGTACTTCGCGGCCAGCAGGTTCACCAGCTGGTACTGGGCCCGGTTCGTGTCCTGGTACTCGTCGATCAGGATGTAGCGGAACCACTCCTGATAGTGCTCGAGCACCGCAGGGTGGTTGCGGAACAGCCGCACCGTCTCGGCGATGAGGTCGTCGAAGTCGAGGGCCCCGGCCGCGAGCTTGCGCCGTTCGTAGCCCTGGTACACCTTGGCCACGGTCTGCTCGTAGAAGTTCCCGGCCAGCTGCACGAACTCGTCCGCGGACAGCACGTGGTCCTTGGCCTTCCCGATCGCGGCCCCCATGGCCCTGGGGGGGAAGCGCTTGTTGTCGATGTTGAGGTCCTTCAGGACCTGGGTCAGGAGCCGTTCGGTGTCGGCCTCGTCGTAGATCGTGAACGACGACGGTAGCCCGAGGCGCTCGTGCTCCCGGCGGAGGATCCGGGCGCAGGCCGAGTGGAACGTGATGATCCACATGCCGCGGGCGATCCGCTCCCCAAGGATGTCCTCGACCCGGGCGGCCATCTCCCGGGCGGCCTTGTTGGTGAACGTGATGGCCAGGATGGCGTAGGGCGAGACCTCCTTCTCCCGGATGAGATAGGCGATCCGATGGGTCAGGGCCCGGGTCTTACCCGAGCCGGCTCCCGCCACGATGAGGACGGGGCCGTCGGTCTGCCGAACGGCCTCCGCCTGGACGGGGTTCAGGTCCTGGAGGAGAGGGGTCGAGCGCGTCGCCACGCCTACGATTGTAGGGGTCGACCCGACGCTCAAGTTCGGTTTGGAAACCTGCGACACTTGAAACGTGCAGGACGCCATGCCCATTTCCACCGAGACGCGTCCCCAGCGCTCGGCCTCCCGGCCGCGCCGGAGCCGCCTTGCCCTGGCCCTTCGGGCCCTGGCGATCCTGTTCGTCGCTGGAGGCGTGGCCATCGGCGGTGACCTCGCGTGGGAGCTATGGGGGACCGGGTTCACCACGCAGCGCCTCCAGGCCGAGATGCGGCCGAACTTCGAGAAGAGGCTCGGGACGAAGGTCCCCACCGACCCGACCGCGAATGCCGTCCGGGTGCCGGGGAACGCGGTGGCCATCCTGAAGATCCCCCGGATCCACCTCAACATGGTCGTGGTGGAGGGCACCGACACGGAATCGCTGAAGAAAGGTCCCGGCCACTACGCGGACACGGCCTACCCCTGGCAGGACCACGGCCGGGTGGGGATCGCAGGGCATCGCACTACCTACCTGCACCCGTTCTACGACCTGAACGAGATGAAGGATGGCGACCCGATCATCCTGGAAACGGAATATGGGACCTTCCGGTACGTCGTGACGAGGGTGTTCGTGATCACGCCCGACAACTCGTCCGTCCTCGACCAGACGAAGAACCCAACGTTGGTGCTCACCACGTGCAATCCGCGCTACTCGGCGGCCGAACGGCTCATCGTCGTGGCCGACCGTCTGGCCTGAGGCCTACTCCCACTCGATCGTCGCGGGAGGCTTCGAGGACACATCGTAGGCCACCCGGTTCACCCCCGGCACCTCGGCGATGATGCGGCTCGAGATCCGGTCGAGCACCTCGTGGGGTAGACGGGCCCAATCCGCGGTCATCGCGTCCTCGCTCGTCACCGCCCGGATCACGACCGGGTGCTCGTAGGTCCTGCCGTCGCCCATCACGCCCACGCTTCGGACATCACCAAGGAGCACCGCGAAGCACTGCCACAGCTCGTGGTGCAGCCCCGCCCGGCGGATCTCCTCGTTCACGATGGCGTCCGCGGCCCGCACGACCACGAGGCGGTCGGGCGTCACCTCCCCGACGATCCGCACGGCGAGGCCGGGCCCCGGGAACGGCTGGCGACGGACGACCTCCTGGGGCAGCCCGAGCTCCTCACCCACCTCGCGGACCTCGTCCTTGAACAGGTCGCGAAGCGGCTCGACCAGGTCGAACCGCATGTCCTCCGGCAGGCCGCCGACGTTGTGGTGGCTCTTGATCCTGGCGGCCGTCCGTGATCCGGACTCGATCACGTCGGGATAGAGCGTGCCCTGCACCAGGTATCTCGCGCCGATCGGCGCTGCCGCCTCCTCGAACACACGGATGAACTCCTCGCCGATCACCTTTCGCTTCTGCTCGGGATCGGTCACGCCGGCCAGCTTCGCAAGGAACCGGTCGGCCGCCTTGACATGGGCGAGCGGCACCCGGAAGTGACGAGCGAACGTGTCCTCCACCTGCTCGGGCTCGCCGTCGCGCAGGAGCCCGGTGTCCACGAAGACGCAGGTGAGCTGGTCGCCGACCGCCCGGTGCACCAGAAGTGCCGCCACCGACGAATCGACACCGCCCGACAACGCGCAGATCACCTTGGCGTGGCCCACCCGCTTCTTGATGTGGGCCACGGATCGCTCGATCACGTTGGCCGGGGTCCAGTCGGGCAGCAGGCCGCAGCCGTCGTACAGGAATCGCTTCATGACGTCGAGCCCCCGGGGCGTGTGGGCGACCTCGGGATGGAACTGCACGCCGAACAGGCCGCGCTCACGGTCCTCCATGGCCGCGACGGGCGTCGACTCGGTATGGGCGGTCACCCGGAACCCATCGGGTGCCCGGACCACCGTGTCGCCGTGGCTCATCCACACCGTGTCGGTGAACGGAAGATCGCCCAAGAGCACACCCTGGTCGTCGACGAAGAGCTCGGTGCGGCCGTACTCGCGAAGGCCGGTGGCCCGGACCTCGCCGCCCAGCGCCTGGGTCATGAACTGTTGCCCGTAGCAGATGCCGAGCACCGGCAGGCCGACCGCGAGGACCTCGGGATCGAGGGACGGCGCGCCGGGCGCGTACACCGACGCCGGCCCTCCCGAGAGGATCAGCCCCGCCGGGCGCTTGGCCATGAGCTCAGCAACGGGCAGGTCGTGTGGGACGATCTCCGAGTACACGTGGCATTCCCGGACCCGCCTCGCGATCAGCTGCGCGTACTGCGCCCCCAGGTCGATGACCAGGACGGGGCGCGGGTCCTGCTCCGCCGTCATCCGCTCAGTGCCCCATCCCAACCTGCTGAGCCCGCTGGTAGGTCTTGCCCTCGGTCTTGACGGATGGGGCCATGACGAGCTCGGCCTTCTGGAACTCCCTGATCGTGGCGTATCCCGTGGTCGCCATCGACGTGGCGAGCGCGCCGAATAGGTTGAGCGTGCCGTCGTTCTCGTGGGCTGGACCCACCAGGATCTCGGCGAGCGAGGCGACCTGGTGGGTTTTCACCCGGGCACCGCGCGGAAGCGTCGGATGGAACGTGGCCATCCCCCAGTGGTGGCCCCGACCCGGAGCCTCGTACGCGCGGGCGAGGGGGGAGCCGATCATCACCGCGTCGGCGCCGCAGGCGATGGCCTTGGCGATGTCGCCACCGGTCCGCATGCCGCCGTCCGCGACGACGTGGCAGTACCGGCCGGTCTCTCGTTGGTGTTCCGAGCGGGCCGCCGCCGCGTCGGCGATGGCCGTGGCCTGGGGGACGCCGACCCCGATGACGCCCCTGGTGGTGCAGGCGTTGCCGGGACCCACTCCCACCAGTACGCCCGCCGCGCCGGTCCGCATGAGGTGGAGTGCGGTCTGGTACGACGCGCAGCCGCCGACGATCACCGGGAGGTCGAACCCGGCGATGAACTCCTTCAGGTTGAGCGGCTCCGACCGGGTGGAGACGTGCTCTGCCGAGACCACGGTGCCCTGGATGACCAGGACGTCGAGCTCGGCCTTCAGAACCAGCGGAGAATACTGTCTCACGCGCTGCGGCGTGAGCGAGGCCGCCGCCACTACCCCACCCTGCTTGATCTCTCGGATCCGCCGGACGATCAGCTCGTCCTTGACCGGCTCCCGGTACAGCTCCTGCATCCGCCGGGTGGCCTTGTCGTCGGTAAGGGCGGCGATCTCGTCGAAGATCGGCTCGGGATCCTCGTACCGGGTCTGCAGGCCCTCCAGGTTCAGCACGGCAAGCCCGCCGAGCTTTCCGATCTCGACGGCGGTGGCCGGGGATACCACGGCGTCCATGGCCGCAGCCATGACCGGCAGGGGGAGGGTGAACGCGTCGATCTCCCAGGAGATGTCCACGTCGTCGGGGTCCCGAGTCCGCCGGGACGGGACGATGGCCACCTCGTCGAGACCGTAGGCCCGGCGTGCCGTCCTTCCCATGCCGATCTCGATGTCCATGCGCCTCCCCCAGATAGGCAGATGCCCACCCGATCGCGGGTGGGCGCCGAGTCCTACATGGGCAAACGGTACCAGCCGACTGAGCCGAAGGCGACCAGCGCGAGGCCGATTCAAGCCGTCCCTCCTCCCGGCCGATGTCCGTTCGGGTGATTGAACTCGCCCACCGGGGGCCGGACAATCGCCGAGCGGCTCCCGATCCGTTAGGGGGACTCTCCTGATGCAGGCACTTCAGCTCAAGCGAGGATTCTTCGGCTACACGCCCGAAAGCGTGCGCTTGCTCCTCGCCGACCGGGACAAGATGTTCATCCGGGCGGCGGAGCAAGCCCGGGCGGCCGAGGCCCTGGTGCTCGAGCTTCGCTCGGAGGTGGGGGCGCTCAGGGCCCAATTCGAGGAGCGGCAGGAGGCGCTGCGCGCCGCCGAGGCGGAGGCGGCCGACCTTCGCACCGACCGGGACGCCACGCGACTTGAGCTCGACCGGGCCGCCGCAACCGTCGCGCAGCTCACGACGGACGTCGAGGCTGCGAGCAAGGAGCTGGTGGATGCGCAGGAGCTCGTGCGAGTGGCCGATACGCAGCTCGCGCGACAGAACGGCGACCTCGCCGTGCTTCGCCAGGAGCTGGGATCGGCACGTCGGGACTTCCTGATCCAGAACCAGCGTGCGAGGAGCGCCGAGAACCGGGTGGACGAGCTCGAGGCCGAGCTGCTGTTGGCCACCGAGCGGCTGGAGGCCGAGCTCGTGTCGACCAGGGAGCGCCTGGAGGCGGAGCTTCGGTGGGCCACCGAGGAGCTGGACACCGCTCGTGCCGCGGCCGCCTCGGCGGCATCGGCCGATGCGGGACCCACGGCGGCGGAGGAGCTCTCCGCCGTCATCGAAGCCGCCGAGCAGGCTCTCGGCCGGGTGCTCGACTCAGCCCGTGTGCGGGCCGAGGCCGAGCTCCGGGAGGCCGAGCGGGCTCGCCGGGAGATCCGCGAGGACGTGGAGCGACTGGCGGCCTGGCGGGAACGCCTGGCTCCGCTGGTCCGCGCGGTGCGGACCTCGATCGATGAGACCCAGCTCCGCGCGGTCAAGGTCGGCGACGGCGTCCGTGACGCGGTCGACCCCGTCACCGAGTCGCTCCAGGCGCTGAGCGATCGGCTGGCCGTCCTTTCGGAGTTGGCGGGACCCCCGGTAGCAACAGACTCCGACACGGAGCCGGCGCCGAGGGTCATCGAGATCGATGAGGAAGTCCCTGATCATGACGGCGCCGCCGCCCGGCCGGGCTGGCAGTAGGGCCGAGTCCTCCAGTTCCCTCACCGCCCCGGTTAAGGACCCCCTCCGTACGGCCGACACCTAAGGGTCGGACCGCGAGGAGGGGATATGGCGGCAGATCGTTGCCCGGAGTGCCTGCTGACGCCGCAGGCCGAGGAACTGCTCGAGCGGCTGGAGGCCAAGCTCCGGCGAACCCGCCCGGGCGATGCAGGCTGGGAGACGACGATCTGTCCGCGGTGCGGCCGCCTCAGCGGCATCTTCGACGAGCGCGAGGGATGGTCCGTGGGCGAGGGAAAGGATCGGGGATGGGCCTCGGGCCCCGAGCCGATGGTCGAGATGAAGCCGGTCCCCCAGCCCGAGCCTGTGGCACAGGAGAGTCCGCCCATCCACCCGGAGCTGGTGGCCGAGGAACGGCCGATGGGATCTCCAGCGGTCATTGCCGACCCCCGTCCGACGCCTCCCGGCCGGATCGACCTCGATTCGCTTCCCACCCCCGCGTGGGTCACCGTGCGGGAGGCCGCCTTCCTGTCCCGTGTCTCCGAGGAGCAGGTGCTCGAGTGGATCGATAAGGGCATCGTGGAGCATGAGGTGATCCTGCGCGACGCGAGACACACCGGGTGGGTGTTCGTTCGGACGCGCGACCTCGATCCGGCCCTCGCTCGCGACGCGAGCTGAGCGCAGCCAAGCGACCCTCAGGCGTTCGCGGGCTGGTTCGAGGTCAGGCGGCCGAGCTCCTCCAGCTTGGCCAGGACCATCTCCGCGGCTTCCTCCGCAGAGCACTGCTCGGTGTCGATCACCAGCTCGGGGCTCTTGGGCTCCTCGTAGGGATCGGACACCCCGGTGAAGTTCGAGATCTCTCCGGCGATGGCCTTCTCGTACAGGCCCTTCACGTCCCGCCTGGTGACCTCCTCGAGCGAGGCCTTGACGTGGACCTCGACGAAGTCCCCGATCAGCTCGCGGTTGCGATCGCGGATCTCCCGGTAGGGGGAGATCGCCGAACACACGGCGACCACACCGTTGCGCACTAGCAGATCGGCGACGAACCCGATCCGAAGGATGTTGGTGTCCCGGTCCTCCTTGGAGAATCCCAGGCCCTTGGAAAGGTGCGTTCGCACCACGTCTCCGTCCAGGAGCTCGACCTTGAGGCCTCGTTGGCGGAGCGCCGGCACCAGCAGCTCGGCGATGGTGGATTTGCCGGCGCCGGACAGCCCGGTGAACCAGACACAGAACCCTCGGTCCGCGGTCACAGGAAGCTCCTTCCGACGGCGCCCTCGGGCGGCTCGACGTCATAGATCGAGAGGATGCTGGGGCCGACGTCGACGAGGTTCAGCCCGTCGACGGTTCCCACCGGCTGGCCGGGGAGGTTCGACAGCGCGAACACTCCGGTCCGGTCGTGATTGGCCCCGTCCGGGCCGGTGTCGTTCTGGTAGGTGTAGACGCTCGGGTTGCCGAGCGTACCGACCGACCGCCAGTCGAGGTCGCCGAAGTACACGAGCAGGTCGGGGGCCACCCCCCGGACGTCCGGATAGACGTCCTGCGGCTTGAACACCTTGGTTCCGAGGGGTTCGCCGTCCGGTCCGGGCATCGCCTCGAGGGCGGCGATCAGCTCGTCTCGAACCTGCTCGTACCGGCTCGGGTCGACCACCCCGTTCGGCTCTCGTCCCTCGACGTTCAGGAACAGCCGCCCGTAGTAGCCCCCGTCCCCCCAAGCCACGGTCCGGCCCCAGTCGATCGGCGCATCGGCGATCGGCGTGACGGACGAGAGCGGTTCCGAAAGCGAAAGGTAGCCCTGGCCGACCAACCAGTCGTTGATGCAGACGCCGCCCATCATCGGCCGCGCACCGTGATCCGACATCACGATCGTCACGGCGTCCTCCGGGAGGACCTCGAGCAGAGAGGCCACCTCCTTGTCCAGGAACCGGTAGTAGTCCTGAAAGGCCGTCTCGAACCGGTTCCCCGCCACGTACAAGGGGTGCCGGGGATCGAAGTACTGCCAGAACACGTGATGCAGGCGGTCCGGCCCCATCTCCACGATCATGAAGTAGTCCCATGGCTTGGTGGTCACTAGCCGGCGGGCCACCCTGAACCTCCGCTCGGTCATCTTGGATACCTGGTCGAGCACGAACTCCATACCCTGCTCCCGGAAGTTCGGGATGTCGAAGATGTACTGGCCGGCTCCCCCCAGTTCCTCCTCGATCTCGGACTGGAGCTCGACCGGATGCGTGTAGCCCTTGTTTGAGCGCGGCGTGAGGAAGCACCCCACGCGCCAGCCCTCGATGGGCTTCGGCGGGTATGAGGGCGGCACGCCGATCAGCAGCGACCGCAGACCCTTCCGTCCCAGGAGATCCCACACGGCGGGCTCCTTCACGGCCTCGGAGGTCGCGATGGATAGCCCGTCGTAGGTGTTGTCCTTCCTGTTGCGGAACCCGTAGATCCCCAGCTGGCCGGGGCTCTTACCGGTCATGGCACAGGCCCACGCCGGCACGGTGATGGGCGGCGTGATGCTGGCGAGGTCGCCGTGCATCCCGCCCTCCATGAGCTTTCGGATGTTGGGGACCTCGTCGGCGAGATCGCGGAACAGGAGTTGGGGTGTGGCGCAGTCGAGCCCGATGACCGCGACTCTCGGTGCGTGCGTCATCCGTCAGCTATCCGATCGGTCGGTGTCGCGAAAGGGAGCCCGGCGCCTTTCGCCGCAGCTCCGGTGAGGAATCCTACCAACGAGCCGGACGGGCCGACCAAGCTGCGAGAATGGGCGCTCCATGACGCTGCTCAAGCGGGTCCTGTACTGGCAGGCCGCCGTCACTGCTGCCTCCGGCGTGGGACTCGTGCTGTTCCCCTCCCCCATCCTCCACCAGATCTTCGAGCAGAACCACCTCTCCGAATACGCGTGGGTTCGGATCGCCGGCCTCGAAGGTATCGGCCTCGGGATGCTGATGGTTCTCGTTGCTCACCATATCGAAGAGCTCTGGTGGTTCTCGTGGGCCTTCGTCATCAGCAGCGGAAGCATCGCCGTCTACTCGACACTCAAGGCGCTCTTCGCCGTCCCGGCCGACTCCTCCGTCCTCTTGTGGTGGATGATCGCCGGCCTGGAGGGAGCGTTCACGACCTTGCTGTTGATCGGACTGATCACGACCGGGCTGGAGAAGCCCGTCCCCTAGTCCAGGGAGGACCCAGGCAGGCGGCCCCTGTTGCCCTCCGGTCTCCCCGATTCTCCCGTCTCAGTGCATGTGGCCGTGGCCCCCTGCGGCCGCGGCGGGCTCCTCTTCCTCCGGCTTCTCCACCACGGCGCTTTCGGTGGTCAGCACGAGCGCTGCGATGGAGGCGGCGTTCTGGAGCGCCGAGCGTGTGACCTTGGCCGGATCGATGATGCCCGCCTTCAGCATGTCGACATACTCGCCCGTCGCGGCGTCGAAGCCGCGATGGTCGCCTTCCACCCGGATGTGCCCGATGACCACCGCGCCCTCGTGGCCCGCGTTCTGGGCGATCAGCTTGGCCGGCTCGGACAGAGCGTCACGGACGATCTTGGCGCCGGTGGCCTCGTCGCCCGTGAGGTCCAGCTTGTCGAGCGTGCCCTCGGCCCGGATCAACGCGACGCCACCTCCGGGGACGATGCCCTCCTCGATCGCGGCCCGGGTGGCCGACAGGGCATCCTCGATGCGGTGCTTCTTCTCTTTGAGCTCGACCTCGGTGGCCGCGCCCACCTTTACCACGGCCACACCACCGGCCAGCTTGGCCAGGCGCTCCTGGAGCTTCTCGCGGTCCCAGTCGGAGTCCGTCTTCTCGATCTCGGCCTTGATCTGGGCGATGCGGCCCTTCACGTCCTGCTCGTCGCCACCGCCCTCGACGATCGTCGTGTCGTCCTTGGTCACGACGACCTTGCGTGCCTTCCCCAACAGATCGAGCGTGGCGTTCTCCAGCTTGATCCCAACCTCCTCCGAGATGGCGTTGGCGCCGGTGAGGACGGCGATATCCTCGAGCATGGCCTTGCGCCGCTCGCCGAAGCCGGGGGCCTTGACCGCCACGGCCTGGAATGTCCCCCGGATCTTGTTCACGACCAGAGTGGCCAGGGCCTCGCCCTCGACGTCCTCGGCGATCAGCAAGAGCGGCTTGCCCGCCTGCAGGACCTTCTCGAGCAGGGGAAGCATCTCCTGCACGCTTCCGATCTTTTTGTTCACGACCGCGACGTACGCGTCCTCGAGGGACGCCTCCATCCGCTCTTGGTCGGTGACGAAGTAGGGCGAGATGTAGCCCTTGTCGAACTGCATGCCCTCGACGAACTCGAGCTCCATGCCGAACGTGTTCGATTCCTCGACCGTCACCACGCCGTCCTTGCCCACCTTGTCGAGGGCCTCGGCCAGGACGTCGCCGATCGCGGGGTCGGCCGCCGAGATGGCAGCGATGTTCGCGATCTCGTCCCGCGACTCGATCTCCTTCGCCTGGTCCTTGATCGAATCGACCGCAGCGGCCACGGCCTTCTCGATCCCCCGCTTGAGCACCATGGGATTGGCCCCGGCCGCGACGTTCTTCATCCCCAGACGGACCATGGCCCGGGCGAGCACGGTGGCCGTGGTGGTGCCGTCGCCGGCCACGTCGTTGGTCTTGGTGGCGACCTCCTTGGCCAGCTGGGCGCCCATGTTCTCCCACGGGTCGTCCAGCTCGACCTCCTTGGCGATGGTCACTCCGTCGTTGGTGATGGTGGGCGCGCCCCACTTCTTGTCGAGGACCACGTTGTGGCCCTTGGGACCGAGCGTCAGCGCCACCGCATCGGCGAGCTTGTTGACCCCGGCCTCGAGCGCGCGCCGGGCATCCTCGCTGAACTTCAGTTGCTTGGCTGGCAATGAAACCTCCTCACATGGATCGGGGGCCCGGCGCCTCGCGCCCGAGCCCCCGGACGAACGGAACTGGCTACTTCTTGTCGATGACGGCCAGGACGTCGCGAGCCGAGAGGATCAGGTACTCCTCGCCCTCGACTTTGACCTCGGTGCCACCGTACTTCGAGTAGATGACGCTGTCGCCGACCTTGACGTCGATCGGCACCCGCTGCCCCTCCTCGAACCGGCCCGGGCCCACCGCGACGACTTTGCCCTCCTGGGGCTTCTCCTTGGCCGTATCGGGGATCACGATGCCGGAGACGGTCGTCTCCTCCTCCTCCTGGGGCTGGACGACGATCCGGTCCTCCAGGGGCTTCAGGTTGAACTTGGCCAGTCCTTCCTCCTTGCCATGCTCGGTGGCGTCCTGTGGGGCGGTTTAGCACTCGCCCCTCGCGAGTGCTAAACAGGATACCGGCGTGAGTGCTTGAGGTCAACGCGACTCTCCGGCGCCCGATTCCTACGGCGTTGTGCGTACCGGAACTACCGCTGCCGAAGCTCTGATCGGAGACAGACCCTCCCTAGACTCGGGAAGAGGCTCCCGGACTTCGGAGGCTGGACCCTGATGAAGGTCGCGGTCATCGGCACCGGTCACGTGGGTGTCGTTACGTGCGTTGCCTTGGCGAGCATGGGGCATGAGGCCGTCGGTTTCGACGTTGACGGCGAGAAGATCTCACTCCTCCAACAGGGGATCGCGCCCTTCCACGAACCCGGACTCAACGAGGCTCTGGCGCGGGAGCTGAGCGCGGGCCGCCTGACGTTCACCGACGCGCCGCCCGAGGCGATGCATGCGGCCGCGATCGTGTTCATCTGCGTGGGGACCCCCGCGGGCCCCGACGGGGAGGCCAACCTCCTGGCCATGGAGCGGTCGGCCACGGCCGTCGCGCACCACGCACGGGATGGCGTGGTCGTGGTGGAGAAGTCAACCGTCCCGGCCGGAACGGCCGATCGGCTTCGGCTCGTGCTGGCTCGAGAGGGCGATGGCAGACGGTTCAACGTGGCATGCAACCCCGAGTTTCTCAGGGAGGGTACGGCGTTGCGTGATGCGCTCGAGCCCGACCGGATCCTCATCGGGGTCGAGTCCGAGCGCGCGGCGATCTTGTTGCGCCGTCTCTACGAGCCGTTGACTCGGAACGGGATTCCCCTCATCGAGACCGACATCAGGACCGCCGAGCTCGCGAAGGCCGCAAGCAACGCATTCCTGGCACTCAAGATCTCGTACGCCAACGCGCTGGCCCGGATCTGCGAGCGCTTGGGCGCCGACATCAGGGCCGTCACCAACGTGATGGGCTCAGACGCCAGGATCGGCCGTTCCTTCCTCGCGGCCGGCCTCGGTTACGGGGGCTACTGCTTCCCCAAGGACGTCGTGATCCTCGAGCGGCTGGCCGCTCGAGTCGGGTACGACTTCGGGCTTCTGCGGGAAGTGGATCGGGTGAACCATGAATCGGTCGAGGCCATCGCGGCCAAGGTGGAGGACGCACTCTGGATCCTCGACGAGAAGCGGGTCGCCGTGTTCGGCTTGGCTTTCAAGCCGGGCACGGACGATGTGCGCCTCTCACCCGCCCTCTCGCTCGCTCGCCGGCTCCTTCAGTCCGGTGCCTCCGTCATCGGTTACGACCCACTGGCATCGGCGAACGCCAAGGACGAGCTCCCCGAGCTGGAGATCGCCCCCGACGCCTATTCGGCAGCCGCCGATGCCCATTGTGTGGCGATCGCCACCGATTGGGACGAGTTTCGCCACCTGGACCTGGCTGCGTTACGAGACGTGATGGCCTATCCCCTGGTGGTCGACGGCCGAAACGTCTTCGACCCCACCGAGATGCGCGAGGCTGGCTTCTCCTATTACCCGACCGGTCAGTCACCGGTGCCGATCGACCCGTCGGAGACATGGGAGGGGGATATCCCCCGCGGGCGGATCGGAGCCAAACCTGGCTCTGGATGGCCGGGATAGCCCCCGGCATGGGTCTTCCCTTGATCGGCTTGGAAGTCCTCTCAGGTCGATAGGCGAAGCGTCATACACTGGGCCGGAACCACGACGGGGGGTGCGGTCGCGCCTCCGTCCAGCGTGACCGCCGTGGCCGGCCCATGAAGAGGGAACTCCGACGGCGGCACCAGGAACCGCGAGGTACCGGATCCTTGGCCCTGTGAATCGACGGAGGTTCCTCATCGAAACCGCGGCGGCGGGAGGGTGGCTCCTCGCCAGCCTCGGTATGGGGTCATGCGCACCTGCAGTGAAGACCCTGCGTCCGCGCGCGCAGTCCGGCGCGCTCCCCTTTCCCACGAGGCAGCAGGCTTTGGAGCGGCCGAACCTGGTCGTGAGGTCAGGGCTTCTCGATGCCCAGTACCGGATCGGCTCGCCCCCGCCGGAGACGACCTACGATCTGCGCGGTCTCATCTCGACCGCCTACCCCCACCCGACGGCCTTCCCCCTGTCGTTCGGGGAGGACAAGCCCGGTGTCGGCACGGTCCTGGTCGGCGGAACCGTCCTCGGTCAACTCCCCAAGGACATCACGTGGGAGGAGGTGTACGCGACGTTCGAGTCGGTGGGAGCCGGCCTGCTTCTGACGGGCCGGGAATACTCCGCCGCATACGACGTTCGGGCCGACAACGTGTTCGATGGGTTCCGCCCTCGTGCTCCTGAGGGCGATCCAGCTGGTGCCGTCTTCCTGTTGGAGGGCGCCTACTTCACCACGATCCGGGACGACGCCGTCGAGAACGATGAGACATTGACCGGGTTCATCAAGGACTGCCTGTTCGATGGGATCCACATGGGCGTCTCACTGGGGCAAGCGACCCCGAACCCGGACGCGGTAACGACCATCGAGGATTGCATCTTCGCGTTCAAGGCGTTCCCCAACGACAAGGCGCCAGACGGCTTGGGGCACGGTCGAATCTTCAAGTACTTCAGCGGAGGCGGGTCGGTCGTGATGCGAAACTGCCTCGTCTACTACGAGGAAACCCCTATCCGGGTGCAAGATACGAAAACATGGCCGGACGGTACCTACGAGAACGTCGTCATCGTCCTCGGTCCCCGGTACGACGGGGACGGTGACGGGAAGTTCACCGACCTCGATCATCCGGGCATCTTGCCCCAGGGTGTGAGGCAGAGCCGGGACATGAATATCTACCAGCGGGCGAGGCACGACTGGCTTATCCGGCATGGGTATCCCGCATAGAGCTCCCCTCCGAGGCGAACAGGGGCTCGGCGATCGGCACCAAAGGAGCGGCGACCGACCGGTCAGCAGGTGACGGAGCCCGTTTCCAGAACCGCGTGGTGCGTGTCCTGGAAGCTCCAGCCGATCTTGGTGGCGCGCCCACCTCCGGCCGCACCCTGCAGCGTGAGGTACACGGCCCCGGGCGTCTTTGCCAGCGCCCACTGCAACCGGCCCTCAGAGTCGGTGATACCGCTCCCCATGGCGTGCCCCCCGGCCCCCGAGATGAGCTGGACCATGTGTCCGCCGAGCTGGAGGTTTGCATCGAGGGGCTTGTACTCGGCCATGCTGTGCGAGTGGCCCTCCAGGACGATGTCGCCTCCATTGCTCGCAAGCAGGCTCCACATCGGAAGCCGGCTGCTCGAGGTCGACGTCTTCACGGGGATGTGCCAGAAGGCCACGACGCATGGAGGCGCATTCGCCAGCGCATCCTGGACGAACTTGTATTGGGTGCTGCCCACGGAGAACGATTTCGAGGAGTTCAGGTCGAGGAACAGCACTCCACCGAATGTGAAGGACGAGAGATAGGGATGACCGTGCCAATAGTCCATCCAGTCCACGAGATGGGATGCCTCATGGTTCCCCACCGTTGGCTGGGTGATGCGCGCCAGCGCCCCCCACAGCGTGCCTGGCGTGCCGTCGAGCGCAGAGGCCCCGTAGTGATTCAGGTTCTCCGTGAACGTGCCCAGCTCGTAGACATCGCCAAGGTAGAGAAACAGGGCCGGACTGGCGTCCGCGATGCCGGCTGCGGTCGCGTTCGGGTCGGGCTCGTCGGCGGCGCCGTCACCTGCGGCGGCTACGACTGGATCCGTGGAGGAAGTCCAAGGTCCGGGAAGAAAGCTGGTCCAATCGTTCGGGGAGTGCTGGAAGTCCGTGGCGTTCCCATTGGACAGGGTCACGGCGGCGTCGATGGGGGTGGATGACGCGGAACCGTGCTGGATCCTGAGCACCCCCGACGCATCCAGATATTTCTGCGTGGGCCACACGAAGGAGTAATCGCCGGTCTCAGGCGACGGCTTGAACTTGGTGATCAGCTTGGTCGCCGACGGCCCCGAGGGGAGCCAGGTGCCGATCACCGTTCCCTTGTTCGAGACGTTCGTGATCTTGACGACGATGGCGCCCGTCAGAGGACCGTTCGGCACCGTGAGGCAGAGCGTGTGCCCATTCGACGTCCCGCAGGTGGTGGAGGCCTGGGTGGACTGCGGAGCGGCGATCGCTGCGACCAGGAAGACCACCAGGACCGTGAGGGTCCAAAGCATGGGGGCTTCGGCGCCGCTCGTCGTCGGTTCAGGCTTCACCTGAATCTCGTCCCAATGCGGCGCGAGGTACTCCGGCGGCCGCCTCAGAGCTCATGCGATCCCCCAGCCGTCGAATCCAGGGCCCACGTAGCCGCGGAGGCGCCGCACGTCTTCCTCGAGGAGCCGAACGAGCGGCTCGCGGACCTCCTCCGGGATCGATTGGGCACGGGAGGGGCTTGCTCCCTCCTTCCCGGGAAGGGGGCGTCTCAGCCATCGAGCGAACGGCGCATCCACCAATTCCTTGGCCCGCTTGCTCGCCGGGAGGTGTCTCTTCAGGGTCCTCCGGATCCTCCAAGCGAGCGGTGGATATGTCACCCGCTCGCCCGACCGGTAGAACTCTCGATCCAAGTTCGGAGGAGTGTAGTCGGGCTCCACGCCGAGGAACTCATAGACCCGGCGGACCGTTCCCAGTCGTTCGTGTCGGAGGTCCTCCGAGGTGATGACCAGCAAGCGATCCTGAGGGAAGTACGGAAGGTACTGGTCGATCTGCATCGCGTATCGGCTGTAGTCGAGGTAGATGGGATCGTCGAAGACGGCTCGCTCGAACGGTGCACGCTCCGCGCCCACGGCCACCTGATGCTGATAGTGGGAACGGATCCGCTCGATCGGATGGCGAATGACGTAGATCAGCCTGACGTTCGGAACCTGTGCTGCGATCCGTTCGGGAACCCCTGGAAACCGTGGGAACTTCGTATAGATCGTGGATGCTTCCCCGATCGCCACCGAGCCCGCCTCAGCCGCTGCGAATTGCCTCCGATACCAATCCAAACCGCGGCTGCCGTTCGGGTCATGAGCGAAGAAGTCGAGCTCCTTCACGGAGGACATGAACACCTGCGGATGGGCACGGAGATAGTGATAGAGGCTGGTCGTGCCGGCCTTCATGGCCCCGATGATGAGGAAGTTCGGGAGCTGCCCGATCGACGTGCGGGTCGTGGAGGACGTCACCGTCCGGTGCCCTTGAGGACCAGCCAGATCGTTCGCAAGATGATCATCACATCCAGCCACAAGGACCAATGCTCGATGTAGTCGTTGTCGAAGCGAGCCCGGTCCGGTATGGACGTGTCGCCCCGCAGGCCGTGGATCTGTGCCCAGCCGGTCAGGCCGACGGGAACCCGGTGACGGTCCCTGTATCCCGGTACCGCGGTGCCGAACCGTTCCGCGAAGAGGGGGCGCTCCGGCCTCGGACCGACGAGCGACATCTGGCCCTTCAGCACATTGAACAGCTGGGGCAGCTCGTCGATGCCGGTGCGACGGAGGAGCCGTCCGGCCGGCGTGATGCGGTCATCGTGGTCAACCGCCCAATGTGTGTCCGAGTCGTCGTTCACCCGCATGCTCCGGAACTTCAGGATCTCGAACTCTCGTCCATCGAACCCGATGCGACGTTGCCGGAAGAGGAGCGGGCCCGGACTCGAGAGCCGGACTGCCCAGGCGGCAACCAACATGACGGGTGAGACGAGCACGACGATCAGGGACCCCACGACCAGATCGAAGACCCGCTTGGCGATACGCGCCGACGGCTGCAGGGTCGGGCGACGCACACGGACGAGCGGGATCCCCCAAGCATCGTCCCGAGAGGCGCCGATCGGTACGGCGTTCAACTCGAAGAGCCGTGGCACGACGAGGATCTCGACCGGCAGGCTCTCGCAGCGCCTGAGGATCCCGACGAGCTGACGATCCTCCCCACCCCCGTAGCCCACGACGACGCGCCTCACGTCCTGTTGCCGGACGACCTGTTCGAGGTCCTCGCTGTCGCCGAGTGTCGGGATGGGCAGGGCTCGATCTCCGGGATCCCCCAGGAAACCGATGGGCCGCAGGCCGTACTCGGGGTGTCCATCGAGGATCCGGGCCAGTTCGACGCCCACGTCTCCGGCACCCACGATGAGGGCACGCTCTGAGACCAAGCCCCTGGCCCGTAAGCGCCGCTGGATGCCGTAGGCAACGCCTCTGCTCGTGGCGACCAGGACGGTGGCCGAGACAGCGAGAAGGAGGAGTTCGCCTGCTCGCTCATGGACGAGAGTTGCGATCGGCAAGACGACGAGCATGCAGGTTCCGAGTCGGCCGAGCAGCCATCCGAAGTCGTCGCCGAGTCGAGGGTTGATCCGGCTGGATACAGGGGGGGCGATGTTGAGGGCGATCACCGCCAGGACTCCGTACCCGAAGGCTGTGGGACGAAAGCCTGTTGCGGCCGCTGCCAACAGGAGGGCGAGGGCGTCAGTGCACGGCACAAGCGCCGATGGGAGACGTGAGGAGATACTCAAGTCGGCGGGGACGGAGACCTCAAGCGACCTGCGCAATGCCATGCGTCCGCGCCTCCCGGCAGGATGACGATGTGGAAGCACCGATCGTTAGCCGATCGAGTCTCGCGCGGGTACATGGCCGCGAACATGCGCGGAATGCCGTAAATGCGGTACTGCGGATGGTGCTTTACCATCTAGGCCCGGGCGATGGAGGAAACCGCCGTATGAAACGTACGTCATTCGGCGGATGCCCGATCGGCAGACCGACCCGTATCGTCCGATAGTCGAAGTTGGCCATAGCCTTCCGAAGACTTGGAGACCGCCTGATTTTCGCGCGGGTGATATCGACGCGCCGACTCTTGTCCGTATTCGTTGGGATGGCAACCCTGACAGCAGCTTTGGTTGTCGGGTTCCCTGCTCCCGCAAGCTCGGCCGCTCCCTCAGTCACAGCTACGCTCGTCCGCACGACCAACCTGTACCAGCTCGTCCCCCCGGTTCCGGATTCCGCAGGGATCGCGTACCTCCCTGGCCGCGATCGACTGCTCGTGAGCGACTCCGAGGTGGAGGAGATGTCCATCTGGGCCGGTGTCAATATCTGGGAGCTCGACCGCAACGGTGGTAAGACGGACACCGGGTCCGTCAAGTCCTACAGCAACGAACCGACCGGGCTCGGGTTCGACCCGGGGACCGGACGCCTTTTCATCTCCGACGACGTGGTGCGCAGGGTGTTCGTCGTGCTTCCTGGGATGGACGGACGCTACGGCACCGACGATGACATCCGATCGTCCTTCGACACTCGGGCGTTTGGGAACACCGATCCCGAGGACATCGCGTTCGATACCGCAACCGGTGATCTGTTCACGTCCGACGGCGGGGGGAAGGAGCTGTACCGCATCTCGCCGGGGAACAACGGCATCTTCGACGGCGTGCCCCCCACCGGGGACGATGCGGTCTCGCACTTCGATGTGGGCCAGTACGGGGTCGTGGACGCTGAAGGACTTGGCTACGATCCGTACCGTGACACGCTCCTGGTCGGTGACCGGGGGACGGACATCCTCTACGAAGTCACTGCGGGTGGGTCGCTGGTCCGAACGATCGACATCTCAGGCCCGAATCCCCACAGCGTTTCGGACGTGGCGGTCGCTCCCAGCACCGTGGAGGGGGGAACCATCGACCTGTTCGTCGTGCAGCGGGGGGTCGACAACAATGGGCACCCGAACGAGAACGACGGAAAGATGTTCGAGTTCTCCGTCGGGTCCTCACTGCCGCAGAACCACGCTCCCGTCGTCAGCGCCGGCCCGGATCGGTCGGTGATCTTCCCCGCTGCCGCCAGCCTGAGCGGGTCGGTGAGCGACGACGGACTGCCGAACCCTCCGGGCACGACGACCGCGCAGTGGACCAAGGTGAGCGGCCCCGGGACCGTGAGCTTCGCCGATCCCACCACTCCCACCACCACGGCGACGTTCTCCGATCCCGGAACCTACGTGCTGCGACTCACCGGCGACGACTCCGCGTTGACGAACTCGGACGACGTGACGGTGACCTCATCGTCCGGCGGGTCGCAGGTCATGGACGTGGCGGTCAGCTCCTCGTCCGACGACGCGGAGGATCCCGTCGGGCTGAAGGTGCGGTTGGACTCCGACCTCGACATCGTGGATGCCGATGTGAACCAGACCATCGGGCTGCGGTTCACGGGGATCTCGGTACCCGCCGGGGCGACGATCGTGAACGCCTCGGTCCAGTTCCGGACCAAGGACATCACCATCGGCCCCGTCTCGCTCACCATCCAGGGCCAGGCCTCCGACAACCCGGACACCTTCACCATCGCCATCGGCAACGTCTCGTCCCGGCCTCGGACGACGGCGAGCGTGGGCTGGGTCCCTCCGGCCTGGCCGACCGTCGGCGTCGCGGGACCCGACCAGCGGACCCCCGACCTGTCTTCGTTGATCCAGGAGATCGTGAGCCGGCCGGGGTGGTCGAGCGGAAACGCCCTGGTGCTCATCGTCACCGGTACGGGAACGAGGACCGCCAAGTCCTTCGACAACGGGTCACCCCCGGTCCTGCATTTGGAGTACACGATCTGACTCAGACCCCGGTCCTGGCCTCCCGACTGGCGGACGGTCGCCCTCCCTTGTTCCGGCGTTCAGCAACCAGCTCCGAGTAGATCCCTTCGTATCCAGCGTGCATGTTGGCGAGCGCGAAGCGTGTCTGTACGTGCGCCCGACAGCGATCCCCGATCTCGGCTCGCGCTTCGGGCGGCACGTCGCGTATCCGCGCGATCTCGGTGGCGAAGCCATCTTCGTCCTTCGGATCGACGAGCGGGATGAAGTCGGCTCCCTCGGCGATCTCGCGGTGCGGCGGTATGTCGGACAGGATGACCGGGCGGCGAGCAACCATTGCTTCTAGCACCGCGATCGGCAGTCCTTCCCCGTATGACGCGGAGATGTAGACGTCCGCACCTGCCATTCGCCGGTACACCTGCTCCCGCGAGAGAAGCCCGAGCAACTCGACGTCGTCCTCGAGCCGTTGCGCTGCGATCTCCGAGGACAGGGACCGTCGTTCTGAGCCCTCCCCCACATAGACGAGCCGGTCACCATCCTCTCGGCAACGCGCGAAGGCACGAAGGACGGTCACGTGGTTCTTGATGGGGACGAGGCGACTGACTGAGACGACGGTGAACGGAGTCCCGTCCGCCTCTGGAGGATCTTCGGCGATGGCCGCATCGATCCTGTCGATATCGACGCCGTTCGGCACGGACCGGTACCGGCGGCCTGCCAGCCAGCGATAGGGCGCGGGGAAGCTGGCGAAGCAGGCCTGGCCGCAACAGACCACTCGATGGAAGAAGGCGAAGGCGGGCAGAAGGAGGAGCTTGTTCCGAGGTTTCCAGCTCCGGTACGAGTTGCTGACCGTGAACACGGTCGATGCCATGAGCCGTCGGTTCATCCCGTGGCCGAGAAGGAACAGGAACGCGACGTGTGGGGTCTCTGCATGGATCACGTCGTATCCTCCCGCCCGAAGCGCGCTGTCGAGGGCCCGGAAGAATCCCCGAACCGTCCCGTCTCCCTCGAACAGCCGCAGGTCGTCCGGCACCTCTACAGCGGCCCGGAAGTAGCTGCAGAGCGTGATGTCCTGCTTTTTCGCCAAAGGCCGGGAAAGCTCCTGGTATGGCGCGTTCGTCTCGACGATCTCGAGCAGCAGGCGCAACACTCGAATCCGACGCTCCGGCTCATGCATCCCCGCCCGCCCGGTTCCACTCACCTCCATCCGATCGCCTTTCGCCTAGGTACGTGACCAGATCGCGTCCGCGGCGTCCGCGAAGACCCGCGCATAGGGTCGGGTCGCGTCGATGTCGACGACCCCGAAGAGCGACCCGACGAACGTGAGCGCCTGAACGAGCTCGATGCGTGCCTGCAGGTATCCGGGGTCGAGCTCGGGTCGACGGCTCGACGCGGCGGCCTCGTCGACGTTGAGGCGGAGGATCAGGTCGGGGGAGAACCGGGCAGCCAGGTGGTACGGGCGGCCCTCGACGGCAGCCAGATACCGGCGGACCGGTGACGAAGACGTCCGCCACCCGCGGAGGAACGGCCCGTCATTCTGACCTGGGAATTGCGATTGCGGATAACGGTCGCAGATGACGAGGAGCCCTCGGTTGCGCGCCACCATGGCCTTGCGAAGCTTTCGTTCCTTCTCGCGAGCGAGGGCCAGCGCCCAGACCGTCTTGGCCGCTCCCATCATCCCGGGATGGCGCCGCTCCAGGACGGCCCTCCCGTTCCCATGGTGACCGGAGCGAAGGATCGTGCGGTGCGCGACCTTCATCGGCCATCGGATCAGGGACGAGGGTCCGTCGCCGCTCCCCATGTAGACGTACACCACGTCGAGCTTCGGCGCGAACCAACGTCGCAGGTCACGGGCGAGGGTGGATTTCCCGGAGCCATCCGGTCCGATGATCGCGACCAGGACACCACCCCCGCGCCCACCCCTCCCCAGGAGGACGGGGCGCTCGAGGAAACGGCGGTAGACCCCCCGGCGGGCCCATCCGAGCGTACGTCGCCACCTGCGCGTCACTGCCCGGATCCCGCTCACGGACGACTGCGAGGCCAACGCGACCGTCAGAGCCGAGCGGAGCGGGGCGAGGTTCCGGGGCGTGGGCCCCTCCATGAGGCACGGCTCGAGCGCCCTGCCCACGGACCCCCCCAGCGCCCAGGCTCGGACCGTCTCGAGGACGACCTTCGGATCGGTCCGGTCCAGCAGCCATCCGAGCTGTTCCCGCAGCCCGGCATTGACCAGTCCCAGTGGCATCAGGAACCGACCGAGCCCGGAGATCCGGAGCGATGATCGGATCAGCAGCAGCGCCGCCTCGACGGCGGGATCGGCCACATAGACGTCGCCCATAACCGTGCGCGTGTTCAGAACGTATCGCTCCCAGGGCAGTCGGAACCGATCCAGGTGACTCTCCCCAACGATCAGTCTGGAATAGACGTGGAAGTGCACCAACCGACGCGACTCCGCTTCGACGCCAAGGAAGTCCTCGACGCCCACCTCGACCCGGGCCGGAGCGACGCGACTGGGCCGGCACCCGAATCGGGACAGGATCGTCTGCGCATCACCCAGCTGCTCCACGTTCACCAGCACATCGAGGTCGGAGCGTCCGTCGAGGGAGTCTTGGAGGTGGAAGGATCCCTTCCACAGGCAGTACTCGATGCCTGCCCGGTTCCAAGCGCCGAATACATCAGTCGTGAGCACGACGCACCACCGACCTCATTTCACAATCTCGGCCAGACCCACGACTTGATTTCGGAGAGCACCTCGTCCTTGGACCGGCCGGCATCGACGATGTGCACCGCCGTGTCGCCCCATTCGAGGCTCCATACTTCGGCGCTCCGAGCCCGGACGGCCGCCGGCTCGTCATCGCCCTTCCTGCGGAGGGCGACCTCCGGATCGACCCTGAGCACGATCACCAGGTCCGGGCTCATGATCCTGTCGTAGTAGCGCTGCTCGAGCCTCACCAGGCTCCTCGTCGCCCTGTTCAGCCCCTGCGACCCGAGGAGCGAGGCCCCATGAGGGTGGTCCATGAGCCGGATCTGTGGCATCGGATAGCGATCCGAGATGACGACCCCTCCCCGCGCGGCAGAGCGCGTGGCCCGCAGGTACGTTCGATAGCGATCCCTCGCCCTCAGCACCCGGACGACGAGCCAGGCGCCTCCAGGTTGGTCCCGCGCATCGGAGACGCCGGAAACGGGCTTCAGCGGAGTGCCCGATACCAGTCCGAGCAGACGTCCGATCCGTAGGGATCTCCTCACCACGAGCGCCAGCAGGGAACGAGGAGGCTTTCCCAGGTGGACCCGCTCGGTACGGAAGCTGGCCGCCAGCCACGCGGACAGCTCTTCCACCGCTGAGGTCTTCCCGGCTCCGTCCCCGCCCACGATCGCGATCACGCAGCCGCGATCCAGCGTGTTGGTCGTCGTTGGCCCGAGGATGCGTCTGCGCAGCCTCCTTGATTGGCGGCGCCACACGCGGAGGGCTCCATCGACGACCTGGGCATGCCTCCCGTAGGCCGCCAGGCTGTGCTGTAGCCGATGAGCTGTGCTCACCCGAGCCCATCGGGCCGTTCCCGGCCGCAACGCCCGCATGCAATCGTCGAAGAGCGCCTCGTCGATCAAGGGCAGATGCGCCCGGACCACCTCCCGGACTCGACCGAGATCTACCCGGTCGGTCAGGTGCTCCAACTCCCTCCGCTCGGACCTCGACAGCGCCCGTCGCGTGCTGAGTGCAGCGTCGAGCGTGCAATGCTTGAGCGCCATGCGCAGGACGAAGAGGATGAACTCGAATTCTGGGGCAGGGATCCGGAACAAAGGGCCCTGGGTCGACGATTCGAGGAAGGCATCCTCGAGGGGCACCCGGTAGTTCTTCGTCATGTCGTCGCCGATCACGAGGTGGTGATGGGCATGCACATGAACGAGCCGGCCGGAACCGGGATCGAGCCCGTAGTGATGAAGGATGCCGGGGAAGCGTTGTGCAGAGCGACCTCGGGCTTGCTTGAACCCCAACTGGCCGAGCACGGTCGTGAACCGGTGTGCATCGCGCGAGCTGACCAGGAGATCCAGGTCGTTGTCACCGCTGGCCGAGCGATCCAATTCCCAGTTGCTCTTCCAATGACAGTAGAGGATGCCATGCTCCTCGAGCGTGGCGCACAACATACGGACGAGGCCAAGCGAGGTCCCCTCACTGACGATTGGCTGCTCCCCGGCGGTGTCCTCAGCCAAAGTTGCCGACAACCCATCGGCGACGTGGCGACGATCCCCTGAAGATCCCACGTGTTGTTCCATTTGGTTCCGATCGAGCTTCCGCCATAGGTGTGTCGCAGGCAAACGCAACGAGAGACCTACTCCAACGTAGTGCTGGACCGCAGTACAGACACCCCGTCAACGCGGTAGAGGAAGTACGTCGAACGGACGAGCATCTGGGCCCCGCCAGGTGGCCATCGGCTATGCTCGTCGGGTGGCCGAACCACCGTCGGGCATCGACGTCGTCTACATCTTGGGCTCCTCTCGCGGCGGAACGAGCATCGTCGGCCGGTTCCTGGGTCTGCTTGGCGGCGCGACCTTCGGGGGTGAGCTCAGGCGGCTCTGGGGCCCTGCGCTCCAACGGGAGAGAGGCACGTGCGGGTGCGGCAAGTCGCTCCCCGAATGTGAGATCTGGTCGAAGCTGCTCGTGGATGGAGCTCCGTACCTGCAGCCATCACCCGATGAGGTCGCACGCCTCCAAGGCCGGGTCGCACCGATCGGACATGACTGGTGGCACGCGCGCAGGATCTTACGCCGGCGCCGGGCGCCTAGCGGTTCCAGCGCGAGGGGCCGGTATCTCAGGATCCTCCGTGACCTGTACCAGGCGTTCGCCGCTGAGTCCGGCGCAACGGTCATCGTCGACTCGTCGAAGAACGCAAGCGATGCGGCCCTGCTGGCCCTCGCGCCGGAAGGCTCCACGTACTGCGTGCACGTCGTCAGGGATCCGCGTGGGGTCGTGCTCTCCAGGCGGCAGCGCACCATGGCCGACCCAGGTGGACCACATCCGGTGCAGGCTTTGCGGACCACCATCTACTGGATGTTGGCGCACTCCACGGCAGAGGCGGTGTGCCGGCGATACGGGCCCGAACGATCCTTCCGCGTGCAGTACGAGCAATTCGCGGACGACCCAGCCTCGACGCTCGGAGCCGTTGCGAGCCTGATCGGCGTGAAAGCGCCTTCACCTGGGCCCTCGCCCTGGGTCCCCACCGAGTTGCCGGCGGTCCATGGTCCGGACGGTCATGGCAGGTTCAGCACGACCGAGATCGTCCTCAGGAAGGACGAGCGCTGGACCACGGAGCTCCCTGCGATCGACCGATTCGTCGTGGGGGTACTCGCCTATCGGCTGCTTCACCGGTACGGCTACTCCGTCCGGTCGAAACGAGGCTTCCCCGTATCCGTCCCCTGAACAGGAGCGGAACGCCAGGTCTCGGATCCGGTGCGGCAGACCGATGTCAAGCGCTTCGTCGTGCCTCGATGAACCCAATGACTTCAGCGACCACGGGACCTTCATCCGAGTCGTTGGAGACCCGCAGGAGTCGATCACCGCCCCCGCTCTCCTCCCACCAGCCGACCAACCGTGCCAGGAGATCGGCGCCTCGCCGCAGCTCGACGTCCAGCTCGGCCCCCCGCAGCTCCTGCGTTCGGCTGTGGCGGGAATGCCTCGCCTGCAGACGCCTCCGGATGGCTTCGGGCGAGGCATCGACGACCACGACCAGATCCGGTCTGGTCCACGGGACTGCGCCATCCTCCAACAGGCGAAGAAGCTTCCTCACCTCCCCACGCAGACCTATCGACCACAGAGCCTGCAAGATCCCTTCCTGGAACAAGTGGACCCCGGCTGTGTGGCGCGCGGCATCGAGCAGACCCTGCGTGACGAACCACTGCACCGACCTGGATATCGCGCTCGACCAGTCCCTCTGTCCGGCGCCGATGCATGCGAGAACACGCATGGACGCGACGGGTCTGGCGACTTCCTGCTCCAGGACCCACCGAAGCTTCCGAGAGATCCGGCGGGGTCCTGCCACATCCGGACCGACGCCATCATCGCGGAATCGAGCCGCGACCCCGTGATCCGAAAGTGTGCTGAGCACTCGGCCGGCGATGTACGACTTCCCCGCCCCGGGGAGGCCGCAGAACTCCACGATGGTCGCCGCCGTCCCTCGGCCCGCAACCCTCCCCGCTGCCGGAGTGCTCATGGCTCCGCGGCCGTGCGCGCTGCAGCGCGTTCGACATGCCATGCCACCTGTCGAGCGAGCCCGTCTCGAAGAGGCACGATCGGCTGCCATCCCAACAGCTCCTGGGCTCGCTCGATGGAGCCCGCCGTCCGCTCGACGTCGCCCGGTTGCGATGATCGAACGTCGAACGACGTGGGGTGACCGAGCTCTTCGCCGATGATGCCGGCGACTTCGAGGAGCGTCGCCTGCGTACCTCCTGCGACGTTGATCACGCTACCTGGCGGAACGGCCACGGATGCCGCCAACAGGTTGGCTCGCACCACATCGTCTACGTATGTGAAATCGCGCACCTGGCGACCATCCCCGTAGAGTGGGAATGCCTCGCCGGCGAGGCTGGCTTCGACCAGTCGATGCATGGCCATGTCGGGACGTTGCCGTGGCCCGAAGACGGTGAAGTACCGAAGCGCGACGGTGGGCACGCCCCAATTGTGCGCGTAGGTGTTGCACAGGTGTTCCGCGGCCAGCTTGGTCACACCGTAGGGGCTGTGGGGCCTCGGCAGGTCGCCTTCAGACGTTGGAAAGGACGCCGCGTTACCGTAGACGGAGGAGCTGGACGCGAAGACGAAGCGCTCGACGCCCATCTCCCGCACGCCTTCCAGTAGTCGTTGCGTAGCCAGGATGTTGTGCTCCACGTACGACGCGAACCCTGAGGACCATGATGGCCGGACGCCCGGCTGGCCCGCCTGGTGGAAGACCACATCGATCCCCTCGAGGATCTCGGTCAGCTCGCACGTCCGCAGGTCAGCCTGGATCGACTCGCACGTTGGCAGGGCGGCCATCACTCGTTGGTTCTCCAGCTTCTGCTGGATCTCATAGAAGGGCGTCAGACAGTCAACCGCTCGCACGCGATGGCCGTCGGCGATCAACCGCTCCGTGAGATGGCTTCCGATGAACCCGGCCGATCCGGTGACGAGCGCGTGCATGTCAAGGGCCCCGCGTCGTCGCGTCGACCAGAGACCGACGGCCGAACCGAAGCGAAGGTGTCGTTTGCCCTCTGATCGCGTCGGAGGAGAGGCCGGCTCCAACGGCCGCGAGGCCGAAGACCAGCCACGTCTGCTTCCTGTCCTCGAAGTTGTGAACGGCGGCCCCCATCGCCCACATCAACAGGAGGCTGATCCAGAGTCCGGCGAGAGCCTTCGGCTGGTGTCGCACGTTCGAGACGGTGAAGACCAGGATCAGTGCGAACAGTCCCAACCCAACGAGCCCCAACTCGGCAAGGAACCGCAAGGCGACGTTGTGCGCCGCCCTCTGCGTGGTCGCGGCCACGAAGGTGCCGCTCCCGGTACCCACGACCGGGTGCTCCGCGAAGGTGTCATACGCGTCACGCCACGTGTTGAGCCGCCCTCCGATGTTGCCTTGGGTGATGGCGGTGGGCGTGCTCGTCAGGCGTTCCACGGTTCTCTGCGGCACCAGCGGGGTGGTCGTCAGGAAGATGCCCACGACGGCCAGGACGAATGCCGCGAGCGCTCGGCGCGAGACGCCGAGGCGAACCAGCCCCAAGGCGATGTAGGCAAGGACGGGGAGCAGGGAAAGGATCGCAGACCGTGAGCCCGTCAGCATGACGGCAATGACTGCCGCCGGCACATAGGCCAGGTTCACCGCGGCCAGGAGGCGACGCCTGCGCCCGGAGGACGTGCCCACGACCAGATACCAGGCGAAGGGGATCCCGAGCCCCAAGACGAGGCCAAGGGCGTTGACCTCGAACGTACCCACGGTGAGCCGGCCGAGGTACTCGGCCCCGGCGCGCTCGTACCCGATGAACAGGCTGATCACCGACACCCACGCACCCAGGACATATGCCTGCATGGCGGCCCGGAGCGACTGGTACGTCCTGAGGGTGTCCCAAAGGATGTACACGAGCAGGGCGAGCTGCACGTACGTGAAGGACTGCAGCAGCGTGGCCGTGAGGTTCGTGGTCCAGAAGACGCTCGCCAGATTCCACAACGCGAACGAGATGACCGCCAAGTGGAACGGAAGCGGCTTTCGGATCCTCCCGGTGACGGCAACGGTGAGCGCCCAGAGCACCGAGGCGCCGATCCCCACGACCTTGCTAATCCGAGTGGTTGCCCCGACCTGCACGACGTTCTCCAGGGGGAGGGTGAAGATCACGACGAGGACTGCCCAGGACATCAGTCTCCTCATCAGCGACCTCCCAACAGCAAGTCGAGGTAGTGGCCGACCACGCTCTCCTGCTCGTAAGGCTCCCAGCTGTCGCGGCCGGGTCGAGGGATCTGTCCCGAGAGCGCCTGATCGATCGCGAGTGCAAGCGCATCCGGCTCGCCGACCGGTACCAGCCGACCGTGCCGGCCACCGTCGAGGATCTCGCTCGGCCCGCTTGGACAGTCCGTCGCGATCACGGGGACGCCGCAGTACAGCGCCTCGATCAACGCCCCCGGCAATCCCTCCCATCGTGACGAGAGCACGAACGCGGCCGACCGGACCAGGAACGGATACGGATTGGTGACCCACCCCGGCAACTCGACATCCGATCCAAGGGCGAGGCGGGCGATCGCCGATTCGAGGGCCTCACGCTCGGGGCCCTCACCCAAGATCAACAGGCGGGCCAGCCGTCGTTCTCGGACCGCGGCGAAGGCGCGGATCAGGGTGTCGAAGTCCTTCTGCGGCGCCAAGCGTCCCACGGCGAGCACGACGGGAGGTTCTCCCTCGCCGAACCAGCGATGATCGACGGGCGCTCTTGCCATCTGCTTCAGGCGCGGCGTGATCACGGGGTTGGGGATCACGTCGATGCGGCTCCTGGGAAGGCCGGTGACCGCGGCCAGATCGGATGCCACGCCCTCCGAAACCGCGACGATCCCGTCGGCCCAGCGGTAGAAACGTCCGATCAGTTTCGGCCTGACCAGTTCCCGCCAGGTCCGGCGGTGGCTCGCCGCCGGGGAGAGGGTGTTGCGCTCGCTCACGACGAACCGCGTTCGCACACCGGCCACCTGCCGGGCCCACAACCCCACGATGTTCACGTAGTTGAGCGCCGCCAGCACCGCCTGTGGGCGCTCTCGCCGCAGGTACCGAACGAGCGCCGGCACGCTGAACAGCATTCGGCCAGCGTCGAGGTCCACCACACGGACGCCGTCCTGCACCTCGTCGACGTAGTGTCCCTCGGCTCGGCGAAGGACGAGGTCGACCGCGTATCCACGCTCCGCTATCCCCCCCGCCAACCGGATCATCGACCGCTGCGCGCCCCCCCCGCCCAGGGTCGAGGTCAGGATCGCCAGTCGCTCAGGTCCATCGCCCAACATCCACCTCACGTGAGTCGAGCAACCCGTCGAGCGCGTTTCCACATGCGTTGGCGTTGGATGGTGCTGAGGCCGGCGAAGAACACGAGGGGCCCCAGGAGGAGGGCCGAGATCGCGACCGCGAAGACGAGACCGGACCAAGATCCGGTCCGGGCCATCGAGCCGACGAATGCGGAAACCGCGAAGACGCCCACGGTAGCCATGGTGGGGCGGACCAGGCCGAGAAGTTGCTGCATCGGGGGGATCCGAAGCCGACGTCCGATCATCCACGGGTAGACGAAGCTGAGGATGGCCCGACCCCCGATGAACCCGATGACCGTCCCCATGATCCCCGATCCCCGATCGACGAGGACCCAGGACAGCCCGAGACACAGGACGGTGGAGAGGACACCGACCAAGACCTTCCACCGGAGGTTCAAGGTCAGGTCGATGATGTTGGTATCGATGCGGATGAGTGCCCACTGCATGACCATGGTGACGATGAGGATCATGGTCGGCATCCCTGGGTAATACTGCTCGCCGACCCAAAGGCGGAGGAACGATGCCTCCCAGATCAGGATGAGGGACCCGGCTACGGTTCCCATCAACCACGTCGCCGCCATCATCTCCGTCCTGACGCTCCTGGCCCTTTCAAGGTCTCCCGCGCCGATCAGGCCGCCGAGGCCCGGCATGATCGCGAGGATGACGACCGCCACCACGGCGGCCAGAGCGAACGGCACGAATCTCGAAAGCGTGTAGGTCGTCACCAACCTGGCGGATCCGGCGATGCCCAGGACCACCAGGTCCGCGCCGTTCATCGCCTTCATCACCAGGTTCCAGAGGAGGAACCATCCGCTCAGTCCGGCGAACCGGCCCAGGCCTCGCAGGTGGGGCCGAGCGATGCCGAACCAGACCACGTACTTCTTCGCGATGAAGAAGTAGGCGGTGCCGGAGAGCAGTCCCGCTGCGACGGTTGCAGCCGCAACGCCCACGAGTCCGGTGCCGAGGAAGAGGGCACCCGCGGTCAACGCGCCGCCGACGAGAACGACGGCCGCTGCAAGGCCGATCCGCTTGTATCCCAGGTTCTCGCCCTGGAGCACGGCGCGAGGCAGGTCCTCGAGGCTCCCGAGGAGGAGATTCACCACGAGCAGGGCGGCAGCCAGGCGGACGACCCCCTGGTTCGCTCCTGGCACGTGAAGCCATACGGGGGCGAACCAGCCCACGACGGCTCCGACGGCGAGTTGGACGGGAAAGAAGAGGAACCAGACGGCGACGGCATTACCAACCTGGCGGCGCTTCTCCTCGTAGTCGGTCGACGATTGCCGGTTCGCCACGACCCACTTCAGCGCCTCGCCGGGCCGGCCGCTCGCCGGGGAAGCTTGCACAACAAGCCGCTGGAGTACCTGCCACACGCCGAAGACGGAATCTCCCAAGCGGGAGAGCAAGAGCGGCGTGAGGAACAAGGAGACGATGGTCCGGGTGACGAGCTCGACGCCGGAGGCAAAGGCGTTCAATGAGGCTCTCTTCGTCAACGTGCCATCGGAGAAGACCCGAGTGGCACCCCGTGCGAGCAGCCCCTGCCGTTCAGCCACGGAGCCTCCGATCCTCGCGCAACGAGGACAGGAGCTCGTCGGCGATGGATTCGGGTGACCGCGACCCCGTGTCGAACTTCAGGACGTGGATCGACGAGGACCGGGCGAGCTCCTCGATGACCCGCTGGATCGCGTCCCCATACTGCCCGATACGTTGCAGTGCAGGCGCGTCGAGCCACTCTTTCACTGCGTGATCCTGCGGGCGAGTCCTGATCCGGTGCAGCAGGACGTCATCGGGAGCCGAGAGCCACACGACGAGATCCAGTCTGTCGGCCCAGCTTCTCGCCCACCCCTCTAACAGGTCGGTGAAGAGGGCGCTCCTCACGATCGGAGGACCGAGTCCGGACATCACCGCCAGGCGAAAGACGGGTCCCTGGTCGAACAGCCGGATCCGGTCGTCACGACTCGGACTTGAATCCACGCGTTTCTGCCAAGCCTCGACGAGGGCCATGGCCTTGGCCTCTTGTCTCGTGAACCACCGGGTCCCACGGTAATGAAGGAGATAGGTCGGGAGGAGCTCGACGGCGCGACGCGCATAGAACGGCGCCAACCGGACACGGGGCGGCAGCTGAACGACCTGCATGCGAGGATCGCGGTCCAGCAGCGCGCGAACCAGCGTGCTCTTCCCCGCCCCAGCCGGACCGGCGATTTCGAAGAGGGATGGACGCCTCGATCCGTTCGTCTGGACATCGGCAGGCAGATTCCCCTGCATCGCCATGGCGACCCCTACGGCCTCGACGGCTTGGGGTGAACCACTCGACGACTGGGGAGGTCCCAAGTGCCGGCGGTTGGATCGGAAACGCCTGTATCAGCCTTCGGGTCGGGGGGTAGCACCAGGAGTGGGTACTCCGGACGTCGAGGGACGGGCTCGGGGAGTCCGAGGAGTGCCGAATAGACGCCATCGAGCATGCCACACATCGTCGCCTGATCGAAGACCCCAGAGACGCAGCTCTTGCCCCGAGCGCCCATCTGTCGACTCTCCTCGGGGTGGTCCAACATCCAGCGCACGCACGAAGCGAGCGCAGCCGGATCGCCTGGCCGTGCGAGGAGACCGGTGGATCCCGGTGTCACGAGATCGCGGACCCCGTTGACCGCCGTCGCCACGACCGGTCGACCTGACGCCATCGCTTCGGTGAGCCCGCGCCCGAGGCCTTCGTAGAGCGAGGAGACCACGTACACGTCGAACGTTGATGCGATCCTGGGCGCATCCGGACGGAAGCCGGTAAACACGACGTCGACCCCTAACCGGCGAGCCTCTTGACGCGTCTGTCGCTCCAGCGGCTGCGCCTCGAATGAGGCATCACCGACCATGACGAACACGGCATCACCGTGTGTCTCACGAACGATGGCAGCCATGTGCACGAAGTGCAGCGGGGCCTTTTGTGGAACCATGCGTCCAACCCATCCCACGACAGGCGCACCTTCGGGGATGCCGAGCTCTTTACGAACCGAGGGATCCGGCCGATCGGGAACCCGGTCCATCTCCAATCCAGAGGGCACCACCACCACCGAGCCCGGAGGAACGAGGCGGTGTTCGACCGCCTCGCGCGCCACGCGCGGGGACACCGCCACGTACCGATGGGCGAAAGGCCTCACGAGTCGATCGAGGGTCAAGTACAGGGCCCGGCGAGGTCTCCCCATGAAGGAGTGGGAGGCGAATGCGTGGAAGGTGTGCACCACGACGGGAGCCCGGGCGAGCCCTGCGGCGAGCCGGCCGATGAACCCCCCTTTGGAACAGTGAGTGTGGACCACGGAGAACCGCTCACGCCGGATGAGCCCGAAGAGCTGCCAAAGAACGATCGCATCATCCAGGGGGGCGATCCTCTCTCGCATCCGGGGCAGCCGGACCGATCGGACCCCGGCCTCCCTGGCGCGTTGCCAGAGCGGCCCGCCGTCCCCGCCGGCGACCCAGGTCTCGTACCGGTCGGGATCCATCCCGGCGGCGGAAAGGAACGTGTTCGCCCCGGCACCACCGGCGAACCGCGTGATCACGTGGAGGACCTTCACGCGGTCCTTCGGAGGCTGGGGGGGCAATTCCTCGTGCCGGACTAGGGGTGGCCCGGTCGACGGCCAGATCTGCCCCACGGCCGACCCCGAGCCGCTTCGCCGGCGGGCGTGCTCGCTCACCCGGGCAGGCGATAGAAGGCGCCGGCCTGCGAGAGGGGTTCCCCGGTCAAGCCCGCCAGCATGCCGGCCTGGTTCACGAGGGCGGCCGCTTCCAGCCGAGAGTGCACACCGAGCTTGCCCAGGATGTTCTGGACGTGCGTCCGGGCGGTTTGCGGGCTGATGACCAAGGTCTCGGCGATGGCCTCCGTTCTCGCCCCCCCTGCCAGCAGGCTCAGCACATCCCGCTCCCGGCGGGTGAGTCGGGCGATACGTTGGAGGACCTCGTCTTGCTCGTGCCGGCGCCACATCAAGCGTCCGAGGAGGTCTCCGAGCATCTTGGGCGGCACCTGGGTTTCACCACGATGCACGGCACGCGTGACCTCGAGCAACTCGGTAAGGGGCGACGCCTTGGTCAGGTAGCCTCGAGCCCCGACTTCGAGTGCCCGCTCGAGGACGCCGGCCTCCTCCTTGCTGCTCAGGATCACGACCTGGCAGTGCGGGAACCGCTGGCGGATCATGGATGCAGCCCGAAGCCCGTCGCAGTTCGGAAGGTTTGCGGCAAGGAGGGCCACGTCCGGAGCCGTTCGCTCGGCCTCGGCGATGGCCTGAAGCCCATCTCGGGCCTCGGCCACGACCTCGAGATCCCCCTCGCTCTCGATGACCACCCGCACTGCCTCGCGGAAGAGGGCCTGCTCGTCTGCGAGCAGGATGCGGACTCGTCTCGCTCGCTCCACCGTATCCAGTAACCCCCCCTGCGGGTGTGGCCTGAGGCTATCCGGCAACTGTGCAGCAAACACCCGACTGATTACGTATTGCCCCTACGACGAATGCACGATGGTCGCCGCCAGAGGCGCGTCCTACCCTGATGCCGCGACCGTAGGCCGTTACCTCAGGCACATGAGACCCGGTGGCCCCGGACCCTTTGGGAGAAGCCGAACATCCGTATGGCAAACTCAGACCGAGGCCCAGATGATCCTCACGACGAGGGCACGTTCGACCTTCGCGACGTCCTCGCTACCGTTCGGCGACGAAAGTGGATCGTCGCAGCGGTGACGCTGGGCGCCACTGGATTGGCTGCCTTCTACTCCTTCACCCGGGTTCCGGTCTACACCTCTGAAGCGCGTGTTCTGGTAAGACCCACGCTCACGAGCCCTTTCCAAGGCAACCCCCTGCAGCAGCTCAGCCTCCAGACCGAGATGCAGCTCGTAACCTCGGCGTCGGTTGCGAACGTGGCGAATCAGCAGATGGATTCATCGCTCGATGTGCAGGCGCTCCTGCGCCACGTATCCGTTACCGCGCCCGAGAACACCCAGATCCTCGACATCTCCTACTCGGATCCCGACCCGGCCACGGCAAAGAAGGGGGCACAAGCGTTCGCAGAGGCGTACCTGGAGTTCAAGAGGCGGCAGGCCGTCGGAAGTATCACGGAATACACGACGACCCTGCAGCTCCAGATCCAGTCGTTGGACCAACAGATCACCACCCTGAACGAGAGGATCTCGCGCCTTGCGCAGGGAACTCCAGCATGGAGAGATACCCTGAACCGGCGGGACGCCCTCACAGCCAGTCGGCTCGCGCTTCAGACCCAATTCGCCACCCTCAGCACGCTGAGCGTGGATCCGGGCGAGATCATTCAGCCCAGTGATCTCCCGGCGTCACCGAGCAGCCCAAAGCATGAGCTCGACCTCGCCCTCGGCGTGCTTCTCGGTTTGCTCCTCGGTGTTGGCTTCGCCTCTGTCCACGAACGTGTCCACGACAGGATCCTCGGTCGTCAAGAGCTCGAACAGTGCTTGGACTCACCGGTCCTGGGAATCATCCCCAAAGTACCTGGCCTGAGGAGTATGTCCGCTCGGCTGGTCACGATCGAGCGCCCGAGGGGTGGTCCAGCCGAGGCGTACCGCACGCTTCGGACGAATTTCCTGGCCGTCAATGGTCGCCCTCCGATGAAGACCGTCCTGGTGACCAGCGCTCAGACGGGAGAAGGAAAGACCACGACGGCTGCCAACCTCGCCACAACACTGGCCCTTCTCGGCAAGAGGGTGACGCTGATCTCCGCCGATCTACGCTACCCGCGTGTCCACAAGTTCTTCGATGTACCCAATGACGCGGGATTGAGCCAGGTGCTCTCGGGCGACATCGGGCTGGCCGAAGCGCTTCGCACCACCCAGATCCCTCATCTCCAGGTCCTCCCAAGTGGCCCTGTCACGAGTGTCATGGAGCCGGTCGAGCTGTTGCAGTCGGATCGGATGAGCGACGTTCTCGCGCAGTGTGGTGGGGCTGAGTTCGTGCTGATCGATGGCCCCCCACTCCTTGCGGTCGCGGACTCTCTGGCGCTCGCGGAGATGGTCGACGGCGTCTTGGTCGTGGTCAACGCCCGGAAGGGGAAGCGCGCCTTAGTGATCCAGGCCCGGTACCAGCTTCGTCAGGTAGGAGGGCGTCTGATCGGGGGGGTCCTGAACGGTTTCGACTCATCGAGGATGGGCCTCGGCTACTACGCCCCCAACGACTACCGTCGAGGCCTCCTGCAACGGCTTCGGATTCCCGGCTCGGAGCGCCCTGCCAGCAAGGAGCCGACAACCATTGCCGGCATCGTGCCGGCCGAATCCGCCCGGGGCGGTCGGCCGAAGGGAGGAAGCGCTTCGGGAGACCGTCCTTCGCGATCTCGCCGGCTTGCTCAGACGGAGACAGGCGTGGCTTCCGTGCCCGGCCATACGGAACCCGACCAAGAGGCTTCGCCGAAAGGCGGAAAGGCTTCGGGGGGCCGCCCTTCGCGATCCCGCGGGAGTGCTCAGGCGGAGGCAGGCGAGCCCCCGGTGCCCGAGCCTCCTGAACCCGAACCGCTCACTCAGGCGGAGGCAGGCGAGCCCCCGGTGCCCGAGCCTCCTGAACCCGACGGTCGCGCTCCGCAGAAAGCCGGAAAGGCTTCGAAGCACCATCCTCCTGGATCCGGCCAGCGCCATCCTCGCCGGCGACGGCGGTAGGAGAGGCGCCGAACCAACCTCAGGCAAGAGCCTTCTTGAGCACAACCTCTTGGCCGGCGTGGCTGGGCGTGAGGGCAGGGATCTCCCCAGGAACAGCAACCAACCGGTGTCGCACGGCGAAGGTCGCCGCTTGCAAGCGCGAATGCACCTGAAGCTTCATCAGGATGCTTTGGACGTGCGTTCGGACGGTGTTGGGACTGATCCTCAGACGGCGTGCGATCATCTGTCCACTCGCTCCCTCGACCAGGAGGACAAGGACTTCCCTCTCCCGAGGGGTAAGCTGCTTCGCCAGGAGTTCCACCGCCTCGTCCTCCGGATTTCGCGCTTCCGCCGCTTCAGACGCCAATCTCTGCGGGACGACGACGTGCCCGCCCAAGACGGAATCGAGGGCCTGGATCAATCGCTGAACGGGAATGTCCTTGGTGACGTACCCATGAAAGCCCACGCGAAGTGCTTCCTTGACCGTCCGCGAGTCTTCTATGGCGGTGAGGGCCACCACCTTGATCTCCGGACAGCTCTCCAGAATGGCCTGACCCACCGCGAGCCCACTCAGGTCAGGCAGCCCCAGGTCGACGAAGGCGACCTCTGGGCAGCTGTGCCGGACGGCGTTGATCCCTTCCTTGCCGGTTACTGCCAGGCCGACAACGTCGATCCCCTGGCCCTCCAACGCCCGCTTGAGAACCTCGGAGAACAGCGTGTGATCATCGATGATCAGGACGCGGAGCGCCGAGCCTTCGCCAGCTCGATCGGCACTTGGAGATGAAACGTCGTCCGCATTGGATCCGAATCGACCCATATCCTCCCTCCGTGGGCTTCGAGCACTCGCCGAGCGATGAACAAGCCCAACCCGCCGACCCTTGACCGAGAAGGAACCGCCGATCCGCGTACGAAAGGATCGAAGATCCCGTCCCGCTCCGCCTCCGGGATGCCTGGGCCCTGGTCCCGCACGCTCACGGTGATCACGTCGTCTGCCTCATCCACCGACACCCCGACCTCTGAGTCCCGATCCGAGCAAGCCAACGCGTTGCGAAGGATGTTCTCGATCGCACGCCGCACCTGAACCGGGTCGATGCGGGCCATCGCCCGTGTCGGTCCGGATAGGCGCAGACGCCCTTCGCCCCAACCCAGTTCGCACGCGTGGATCGCCTGGGAAACGACCTGAATGACGTCCGCCATGCGGCGCTGGAGCGGGCGGGCCCCCACTGCCCACCCCAAGAGTCCCTCTGTCGTCCCAACGAGCTCTTCGAGCTCGAGGAGTGATCGTCGCAACATCGCGACGCCGATCGGGCTCCCAGCATCCTCCGCCAACAGGAACTCGAGGACCGCCTTCACGTCGATCAGCGGCGCTCGAAGCTCGTGAGCGGTCCACGCGATCCCCATGTCGAGCTGTTCGTTGCGCCGCTCAGCCTTGGCCGTGATAGCGAGTTGCAAGAGGACCGCCGCGAGCAACGACCCCAGGACGTCGAATGTCTGATGGAGCGAGGCCGGTGCATGCGCCACAAGAAGTACGGTGTCACCCGCCTCGACGATGCCGGCCGTCGACCCACCGAGCACCTCTCGGAACCGGCGAACCAGTGCATCCTGTTGCGAGGACGGCAACGAGCTCCACCTGGGGAATGCCCCCATGACGGCCTTCAACTGCTTGCGCTTGCGCGATCCCAGACCTCGTACAGACGTGAGCACCATGCGCTGCGAATTCGGTGTCGCGACCCAACCCGCAACCGGGAGCTCGAACCGTTCGGCCACGAATCGGACTGCCAGCCGGGCTGCTTCCTCTGGATCGTGGGCTCGCACGAGATCCCGCCCGAGCGCCGTCGCCCGCTCCAGCGTCTCGACCTGGCGTCTCAGGCTGCGCTGCTCGTTCAGGTGGTGAAGTGTGATGGCGGCCTGGCTGGCCACAGCCTCGAGGAGCTCCCATCCGTCGTTGATGGCTCCCCGGGGAGCCATGATCTCCAGCACACCGAACGGCGTTCCTCGACTGACGAGGGGGAAGAGCGCCAGAGCGGCGTCCTCTCCAGCTTCTACCCGAACAGCCTGCTTGGTTCGAAAGGCCGCGCGACGGCGGACCGAGCGCTTCCTGCCCCCACTCACGCCGGCCCCGTCCTTCCAGGCAACGCGAAGGCGTCCAGCGGCGTCGGGTAGGGCGAAACTCACATGCGTAGGGTCGCAGCCGGTCACCGACCGGGCCCAGCGGGCGGTCGAAGTGACGAGCTCGTCGAAGCTGGGGGCTGATGCGAACGCATGGCAAAGACCCTGCAAGACCTCGCGGTCCGCTACTCCCATCAACGTAGCTCCCCCGGGCGTAGTCCGTTGCACGTACTGTCAACGCCGTAAGGAGTTTAGAACGCACAGCGCGTCCTTCGCAAGGCTGGTGGACCCGGAGCGTGTTCTTGTCATCCTTTTTCTGTTGGCCGGCAATGACCTGGGGGTTTCCGGGAGGTCAACACCCTTGCCGCCTGGGGCAATCGACCGGCCAGCGTAGGAAAGTTACGATGTCGCGAGGGAGACCAGCGCTGGAAGGCATGCCCTCCAGGCCCTAGACTACGTGGGCTTCCCCGCCGGCGATCGAATGCGGCGCTAGGGAATCGAGCGATGGAACGTCTTGCCCTTGAGATTGGCCGGGCCCTTCGCCGGGCTCGTCGCGCACGTGGGTTGACGTTGCGAGAGCTCACGCAACGATCGGCTGGCCTGTTCAAGGCCACCTCGGTAGCAGGGTATGAACGCGGCGAGCGGAACATCTCACTCGAGCGGTTCTGCGAACTGGCCGCGTTCTACGATGTCTCCCCGGCCCGCCTCCTGGCCCACGCCCTGAGGGCGGCAAGGGGGATCCCACCGATCGTGATCGACCTCACGCGCGTCGACGCCCTCCCGGGCAAGGAAAGCGAGCTTCTCGCCGGGTTCGCCAGGGATGTCGCGGAGCTTCGCGGCGAGCAGGGGACGAGCGCGATCTCGCTCCGCTCCGGCGATCTGGAGGTTCTCGCCACCATCAGCGGACAGAGGCCCATGGAATTCGTCCAGCGTATCCGGGCTGCACTCCAGTTCACGCCCGAGCCTCAGACACCCTTCAAGTAGGCAACGGTCTCTGACAAGCCGTCGATCAAGTGAGTCCAGGGGTGCCATCCCAGGACCTCCGAGGCGAGCGCCACGTCGAGCGCGATCCGGTGTACCTCGCCTGGCGGCACCGGGCCGCTCGCCGGCTGGCCGGCGAACCCGATGATCTCGGCGAGCATCCGGTACAGCCCGTTCACGGAGGTCTCGAGCCCCGTCCCGACGTTGACGAGACGCCCGCTCCCCCGATCGGCGGCGAGCGCGAGGGCATGCACGGCGTCATCGATGAACACGTAGTCTCGGGTCTGGTTGCCGTCACCGAAGATCGTGGGCGTCTCGCCGGCCAGCATCTTGGAGGCGAAGATGGAGACCACTCCGGCTTCCCCTAACGGATCCTGGCGAGGGCCGTACACGTTGGCCAGGGCAAGCGCGGTGAAGTCGATCCCGCGGAACTTCTTGTAATACTCCAGATAGTCGACGGCGACCTTCTTGCTGATCCCGTAAGGAGTCCCGGGGCGCGACCCCGCAGCGGACGATTCCTTCGCCGGGAGCCGGCGGGCGTCGCCGTAGATGGTTCCGCCCGATGCCGCGTACACGAGCTTTCGCACGCCGATCTTGACCGAGCACTCCATCACGTTCAGCAGGCCCATGATGTTCACGCTCGCATCGAAGGCCGGATCATCGAGCGAGGGGCGGACACCGGACTGAGCCCCGAGGTGCATCACGATCTCGGGCTGGTGCCGCTCGAACAGCTGGAGAAGGCCGTCGGACCGCAGATCCATGTTGAAGAAGGTGAACTCCGGGCCGTAGCTGCGGGCCTCGGTGAGGTTGGCGATCTTCCCGGTGGACAAGTCGTCCACCGCCAGCACACGATGGCCCTCGGCCAGGAGCCGGTCGGACAGGTGCGACCCGATGAAGCCAGCGCCCCCGGTGACGAGGTACGCCCTCACGCAAGCTCCAGGGCGGGATCGGCGGCAACGTCGAACGGGGACCGCTCGCCGCGGGTCAGGCGAGACGCCCCAGCCACGGCAATCATGGCCGCGTTGTCGGTGCACAGCTCGAGGGACGGGAACTGGACGCCGATCCCGGCCTCGGCCCCAGCCTTCTCCATCCGCTCCCGGAGCCTGGTGTTGGCTACCACGCCGCCGCCGAGCAGTACGGCCTTCACGCCATGCTCCTTGGCAGCCGCGATGGTCTTGGACACCTGGACGTCGACGATGGCCTCTTGGAATGACGCTGCCAGATCCGCAGGCTCGACGTTTCGCCCCGCAGCGCTCTCCCGCTTCACGTGACGAAGCACCGCGGTCTTCAACCCGGATAACGAGAAGTCGTAGCCCCCCGTTCCGATCATGGCCCTTGGAAATGCGATGGCGCCCGGATCGCCCTCCCTGGCCAGCCTGTCCAGGGCCGGCCCACCCGGGAACCCGAGCCCCATGAACCGGGCGATCTTGTCGAACGCCTCGCCGGCCGCATCGTCCACGGTCTGGCCAAGGACCCGGTACTGGTGCTCCTCGGGCATGTGCACCAGCATGGTGTGGCCGCCCGACACCACCAGGCAGACATACGGCGGCTCCGGCGGGCCGTGCTCGATGAAGTTGGCATAGATGTGGCCCTCGAGGTGGTTCACTCCGATCAGGTCGGCCCCGGTCGCAAGGGCGACCGCCTTCGCCGCCGCGATGCCCACGAGCAACGCGCCGACCAGTCCGGGCCCGACGGTCACCGCCACGCCGCCCAGGTCGGCGAACCGGGATCCCGACTGCTCGAGCGCTTCGTCCATCAACGGGTTCAGGGCCTGCACGTGGGCCCGGGAGGCTACCTCAGGCACGACCCCGCCGAACCGGGCGTGCAGGTCTGTCTGGCTTGCGACGAGGTTGGCCAGGACGATCCGGCCATCCTGAACCACCGCGACCGCGGTTTCGTCGCACGAGGTCTCGATCCCCAGGACCTTCACGGGCTCACGCTCGCGGGCTCACGGCCGAAGGCCGTCGGGGAGCTGCTCTGCCAGCCCGCGCAGTCGCTTCTGATACTCGGCCCCGTTCACGTCGTCGACCCACATGACGAGGGCGTCCTCGTTGACTTCCTGGTAGTAGTTCTTGCGGACGCCGACGGGCCGGAACCCGAACTTGCCGTACAGGCGCTGCGCGCCGTAGTTCGAGACCCGGACCTCCAGGGAGACGGCCTGCGCGCCCTCCGCGACCGCGTTCTGGATCAGGTCGTGGAGCAAGCGCATACCGATCTTGTTGCGCTGATGCTCCGGGTCGACGGCGATGTTCGTGACGTGGGCCTCCTCGCCGTAGCAGATCAGGCCACCGTACCCAACGATCTCCTTGTCGATCCGGGCCACGAGATAGCACCGGTTCCTGGTCTCGGCCATCTCCGAGAGGAACAGGTTGGGGCTCCACGGGCGCGGGTAGACCTGGCGCTCGATGGCCATCACGCCGCGCAGGTGGCGGCGGCGCATCCGGGTCACCTCAAGCCGTGGCGCCTCGGGCTCGCTGATCCCAAGCGATCTCCGCATCCGACTTCCTCAGGTAGAGCGGCAATACCTCGAACGACCGGTCGGTCTCCTCCCGGATGAAGCGCGGGACGGCCAGCTCGACCATCGCCGACGCCTGCGGGTGGGCCTGCGCGGGCGAAGCGAACTCTACCCGGGCTCCCACCTCCTCGAGCTCCTTCCGATACAGGATGGCACCGTTGCCCACGAGCAGCACTTCCTCCCGGGCCGCCTCCAGCTCGGCGGCCAGGTGGCCGGGCGGCGCCACCCCGTAATCCCCAACGCGCATCACGCCCCCCGGGACTCCTCGGTAGAGCGTGTGGAAGACCTCGCCGCGGCGGGCATCGATCACGGCCCCGATCAGCCGGCGCGTGTAGCGAACCCCGAAGGCCAGGACGTCGAGCGAGGGGATGCCCACGATGGGCACCGACAGCACCTGGGCCAGGGTCTTGCCGGTCTCCACGCCCACGCGCAGCCCGGTGAACAGGCCGGGGCCCAGGCCCACGACTATCCCGCCCACGTGCGACAGATCCACGCCCGTCCAGTCCAGCAGATGCTCGAGGATGGGCACCACTTCGTCCTGCCGGGCCTTGGACGCGAGCTGCATCGAGGCCATCACGCCTTCCTCGGTGCCGAGGGCCACCGAGGTTTGGGAAGTCGAGGTCTCGATGCCGAGGACGATCACGCCGCCCTCCCCCAGGGCTCGGTGAGCCGCTCCAGGCGCTCCCATCGACTGGCCCACGAGCGGCCCACCCCCGTGACCACGATCCGCCTCGCTTCCTCGGCGCCCATCAGGGTGATCTCCACGAGCAGATGGTCGTCGGGCAGCAACCCCTCGACCGCGTCGCCCCACTCGACGAGCAGCACACCGCCCTCGGCCACCATCTCGTCCAGCCCGAGATCCAGGACGTCCTGCACCCGTTCCAGGCGGTACACGTCGACGTGGTAGATGCGGACCTGCCCCTGGTACTCGCGGACAAGTGTGAAGGTGGGCGAGGCGACCGCCCCCTCGAAGCCGAGGGCCCGGGCCGCGCCGCGGACGAACGTGGTCTTGCCCGCACCGAGCTCACCGGTGAGAGCGACGGCGTCGCCCTCACCAAGGAGCGAGGCCACCGCATCGCCCACCGCCATCGTGTCCTCAGGAGCCCCGGCGGTGAGCTCGAGCCGCATCAGAACAGGCCGAGCTGTTCCTCGACGGGCTCCGGGATCTCGGCCAGGGCCCGTTTGATCTCCTGGAAGTCCGAGCGGAGGGCGGACATCTGCGTCGAGGCCTCGCCGCCGCCTCGAAGGATGGCCGCCGGGTGGAACGTCGGGATCACCGTGCGCCCCTCGAGGGGAAACCGCTGGCCCCGAACCCGGCTGATCGACACCGGCTTGTCCAGCATGAACCGGGTGGCGAAGTTCCCGAGCGTCACGATCACCCGGGGATCAACCAACGCGATCTGTTCCCGGAGCCATGGGGTACAGGTCTCCACCTCGTCCGGCATCGGATCGCGATTGCCGGGAGGGCGGCAGAGGATGACATTGGTGATCCGCACGTCCGCGCGCCGGACGCCGATCTCCTCCAGCATCCTGTTGAGCAGCTGTCCGGCGGCCCCCACGAATGGCTCGCCCTGCTTGTCCTCGTAGTAGCCCGGGCCCTCTCCGATGAACATCAGGTCGGCATCGGCGTTCCCGGTTCCATAGACGACCTGGGTCCGGCCGCCGGACAATCGGCACTTCGTGCAGCCCGACGCCTCGTGCGCCGCTTCCTGAAGCGTCCTCATCTCGCCTCCCCCACCGACGGCGCCCCCGGGACGCCCGTTGCCAATAGGACCCCACGGCGGATCGACTCCGCCACGGCTTCCTCCGCCAGCCGCTCCAGCAGGTCCTGCGGGGCGTCCACCTGGCCCGTCGCGAGCGTGAACACCGTGTCGCCGTCCCAGATTGTATGTGCGGGGCGCACGACG
>JBIOUU010000069.1:0-5130 GCA_044867345.1 Actinomycetota bacterium | reverse complement strand
AGAACACGGGGTTGTCCATGCTTCGCCGCTTCACGTCCTCGATGTCGAAGTTCATCGGCGAGTCGTTCGAGTGCATGAGGAGGGTGAACCGCGCGGCATCGGTCCCCACCTCGTCGATGAGCTCGTCCAACGTGATGTAGGTGCCGGCCCGCTTGCTCATCTTCACCGGTTCCCCACCCCGCAGGAACGACACGAACTGATAGATGACCATCTCGACGGCGGCGGGGTCCAACCCCATCGCCCGCGCGGCCCCCTTCACCCGGACGACGTCCCCGTGGTGGTCGGCCCCCCACACGTAGACCAGACGGTCGAACCCCCGCGCGAACTTGTCGATGAGATAGGCGCAGTCCGCGGCGAAGTACGTGTGTGTCCCATTGCTCCGGATGAGCGGGCGGTCCTTGTCGTCGCCGAACGCCGTCGATCGGAACCACACGGCGCCCTCCGCCTCGTAGACATATCCCGCCTCTCGGAGCCGCCGGACGGCGGCATCGATCTCCCCCGACTCCGCGAGGTGCCGTTCGGAGATGTAGGAGTCGAACCGCACCCCGAACCGGTCCAGGGTGGCCCGGATGCCGTCGAGGACCAGCCGGGCCCCCTCGTCGCGGAGGCTGGCCGTCCGTTCCTCGGGCGAAGCGTCCGCGAAGGCGTCGCCGTGCTCCTCCAGGATGTCCCTGGCGAGGTCCACGATGTGGTCGCCGTGGTAACCGTCGTCCGGCACCTCCGCCTGTCGGCCCAGGAGCTGGAGGTACCGGGCCTCCAGCGAGGCGCCGAACCGGTCCATCTGGCCGCCGGTGTCGTTGAAGTAGTACTCGCGCTCGACCCGCCACCCGGCCGCCTCGAGCAGGCGGGCGAGCGCGTCGCCGAGCGCCGCATTGCGCGCGTGCCCCACGTGCAACGGGCCGGTCGGGTTCGCCGAGACGAACTCGACCTGCACGGATCGGCCGTTCGGCTCGGCCCATCCGTATCGGGGGCCCCCGACCACGGCGTCGTGAAGCACGTCGCGGAGCCAGTCGGCCCGCACGAAGAAGTTGAGGAAGCCCTGACCCGCCACCTCGACCCGTTCGATCAGGTCGTCGGCCGGCAGGTGCGACCGGATGGCCTCGGCGACCGCCCGGGGGTTCCTGCCGACCCGCCCGGCCAACGCGAGCGCCACGTTCGTGGAGAAGTCGCCGAACTCCTTCTGGCGCGACGGGGCGACCTCGATCTCCGGGACGTCGCCGGAGAGCCCGAGCTCGTCCCGGGCCCCCTCCAGGGCCTGGCGCACGATGCGCGCGAGCCGGTCCTCGATCATGGGCGGCCGGGCGGGCCCGCCTAGGCCTGGGCCGACTTGCGGGCCAGCGCCCGACGGACGATCTCGACCAGGTGCGACGGGTCGAAGGGCTTCGTGACGTATTCCTCCACGCCGAGAGCGTAGCCGCGGGTCCGGTCGTCGTCCTGTGTCCGAGCGGACAGGAAGATGCACGGGACGTCCTGCATCGCGGGCATCTCCTTCAACCGGCGGAGGATCTCGAAGCCGTCGATCCCCGGCATCATGACGTCGAGGATGACGAGGTCGGGGAGGTGCTCCGCGACCAGCCTGGAGGCCTCCTCCCAGCCGGGGGCCGAATCGACCTCGAAGCCCTCGAGCCGGAAGTTGATCTGGAGCAGCCGGATGATGACCGCCTCGTCGTCGACGATCAGGATCCGCGGCTTGGCCCGATCCTCCATGAGGGCAGGATAACGAAGGGTTTCGACCAGACCAGCACCTCTGACCCCGGCAGAGGGCGTTGCTAGACTCGGGGACGCACGCCCTCGTAGCTCAGCGGATAGAGCGCCGGCCTCCGGAGCCGGGTGCGCAGGTTCGAGTCCTGCCGAGGGCACCCTTGAGATTCGCGCCAACCGGGGACGATACTCGGCCCACGTCGCGATCTGGGTGGGAGGATCCGTTGGGCGAGACTGGCGTCTCCACGTCCTCGTATGTCGAGGGCGACGCAGCTGAGCTCCGGACGTTCCTGATCGCGGACGTGCGCGGCTACACCCTGTTCACCCAGCAACGCGGCGATGAGGCCGCCGCCAAGCTGGCGCTCAAGTTCGCGGCCATCGCTCGAGAGGTAGTGGACGCCCGCGGCGGCCAGGTCATCGAACTGCGGGGAGACGAGGCCCTGGCCGTGTTCGCCTCCGCTCGGCAGGCCATCCGCGCGTCCGTGGATCTGCAGCAGCGCTTTGTCGAGGAAACCGTGGACGACCCGTCGCTGCCCCTCCCTGTGGGCATCGGGCTCGATGCCGGCGAGGCGGTGCGTGTGGAGACGGGCTACCGGGGCGGCGCGCTGAATCTCGCGGCCAGGCTGTGCGGCGAAGCGGGCGCAGGCGAGATCCTGGCAAGCCAGGAGGTCGTGCATCTGGCCAGGAAGGTCGACGGGGTTCGCTACGTCGATCGCGGGGAGCTGCACCTGAAGGGGCTGGCCGATCCGGTCCGGGCCGTCAAGGTCGTCCCGGACAGCGGAGACCCTTCCGAGATCGTGGGTCCGTTCGCCCCCCCTCGATTGCCCGCCGTGCCACCGCGGAGCCGGCCACCGTTCCCCCGATCACTGGTGTCCTCCCCACCGCGCCTTGTTGCCACAGTCGTCGCACTCGCCCTCATCGCCGCCGGCATCCCACTCGCGCTGAGAGCGCTGAGTGGCCAGCGAGCTGTGGCGATCGGCGAGAACGCGGTGGGGCTGGTGGACGCGGAGAGCGGCCGGGTGATCGGCTCGATCGAGCTGGGTGCCCAGCCCGGCGCCATCGCCTCGGGCGACGGGTCGGTGTGGGTGGCCACCACCGCGGGGTCGGTCGCCCGGATCGACCCGCGGGAGCGGCGAGTGACCCAGAGCATCTCGGTCGGACAGGACCCCGCGGGGATCGCCGTCGGCCAGGGGGCCGTGTGGGTGACGAACGCGCGGGACGGGACGGTCTCCAGGATCAACCCGGCCACCAACACCGTGGTCAAGACCATCGAGGTTGGCAACGGTCCCGAGGGCATCGCGGTGGGAGACGACGCGGTCTGGGTGGCCGATACGCTCGACGACACGGTGGCCCGGATCGACCCCGGGACCGGCAAGGTCACCGCGACCATCCCGGCATCCGGCAGCCCGAGTGGCATCGCCATCGGGGCTGGAGCGGTCTGGGTGACGAACGCGACGGAGTCCACGGTGAGCCGGATCGATCCGAACGCCGGGGTGACGACCGCCACCATCGCCGTCGGCAACGGCCCGAGCAACGTGGTCGCCGGCCCGAATGCCGTGTGGGTGGCCAATCGCCTCGACGGGACCCTCTCGAAGATCGACTCGGACACGAACGCCGTCGCCGCCACCTTCCCGACGGGGGACCAGACGGCGGGCATCGCGCTCGGTGCGGACGCCGTCTGGGTGGCCAGCGAGCTGCGGGCATCGGTGACGAGACTCGATCTCGGCGGGGGTCCCGCCAAGACCATCGATCTGGGCGTCGCGGTCCTGGGGGTGACGCTCGCGGACGGGACGCTGTGGTTCACCTCCCACGGGGCGCCCACCGGTCATCGCGGGGGAACGCTCACCCTCGTCTCGGCCTTTGACACGGGCTCCTTCGACCCGGCCATCGGGCTACCTCTGCCGATCGCCTCGATCGTCGGCGACGGGCTGGTCGGCTTCAAGCGCATCGGCGGCGTCGACGGGTCCACGATCGTGCCGGACCTCGCCGCCTCCATCCCGCGGCCCACGGACGACGGGAGGACCTACACGTTCCAGCTACGGCCGGGATCCGCCATTCGGACGGCCGGCCCGTCCTGGCGAGCGACTTCCGCCGCGCCACCGAGCGAGACTTCAAGGTGGGCTCTCCGGCCGCATCGGAGTTCGGGCACCTGCGTGGCGCCGATGCGTGCGCCCGGGCCCGGCCTCCTGCGACCTGTCCGGCGGGATCCTGACCGACGACGGGCAGGGGACCGTCACCTTCCACCTCACGGCCCCCGACCCGGACCTGCTCTACCACCTCGCCTTTCCATCCCGTCCCCGAACGCGTTCCTGGGGTCCGTCACCTGTAAGGGCTTCGTCCCCGGAAACGGCGCTCAGAACCAGAACCCGTCGGAGTTCTGCGACCCCGGGGTCGACCGGCTGGTCGAGCGGTCACAACAGGTCCAGATCTCCGACCCCGCGGCCGCCGGGTCGCTGTGGGCGGCAGTCGATCGCGCCGCGGTGGACGAGGCTCCCTGGGTGGCGCTGGTCACGCCGGGATGGGTGGACGTCGTCTCGAAGCGTCTGGGGAACTACGAGGCCAATCCGGTCTGGGGGATGCTCCTGGACCAGGTATGGGTCAAGTAGGAGCCATTCCGGTCCACCACGGAATCGGGATCTCTCGCAGGGATCCCGCCCCGTGCCTCGTCGCTCTCTCGGAATCCCGCCGCTCACTCCCCGTCCCTACCGCACCAGCAACACCGGGCACGTGGCGTGGTGCACGACCTTGTTCGCCACGCCGCCGAGCAGCAGGCTCTTCCACTCGGTCATGCCGCGGGATCCGAGGACGATCAGGTCCGCCCGGGTTGCGTCCGCAACCTCGATGATCTGTTGGGGCGTGTCGCCCGCGCTCACCCTGCGGATCTCCCCCCGTGCGTCGACGCCCGCCTCCTCGAACCTCGCGACCGTCTGCGCCACGAGGTCCTCCGCGGGCACCGGCGGGCCGAGGTCGACGTCGGATCCCTCGTATCGCTCGTACTCACGAGCGTGGAGGACGATCACCGCCGAGCCGTACCTCTGAGCGAGATCGACAGCGACGGCGATCGTCTTCTCGCTTTGCGGTGAGCCGTCGACGGCGACGAGGACGCGCTCGAACACGCCACGGTCGCTCACGGTCGAGCCTCGTGACCTTCGGTCACGGCCGTCCTGGCGTCGCCAGGTGGGAGCGCCGCCAGGAGGAGGCGCTCGCGCGTCCTCGCGAAATAGACGGCGGCGACGGCGAACCCGACCCCGATCGGCGCGCCGAACGCCTGCCATGCGATCCAACCTCGACGACTGAGGCCAGCGCTGTCCCACATGCTCTGCGGGTGAGCGGCGGCATCGACGGCTCCCCAGACCGGGAGCCCGACAAGGGCGACCGCGAGCAAGACGATGCCGACGACGGGGGTGGGGACGTCCAGCAGCTTCAGGG
>JBIOUU010000068.1:0-19533 GCA_044867345.1 Actinomycetota bacterium | reverse complement strand
GCGTGCCGTCGGCCTCGATCACGGCGGCCGAGTTGTAGTACACGCCGGTCTGCGCCTCCTCGTACCACGGCACGACCAGCACCATGTTGTGTTGCTTCGCCACCTCGCGCATGCGCGTGATCGTCGGGCCGTCCTCGGGCTCGGCCGTGCGGTACCACTTGGGGTCCTGCTCCGCCGGGAAGTACGGTCCGTGGAAGATCTCCTGGAGGCACGTCACCTTGGCCCCCTCGGCGGCCGCCTTGCCGATCAGTTCGACGTGCTTGTCGATGGCCTCGTCCTTCGGCATGTTCGCGTAGCACTGGATCACGGCCGCCCGAACCGTGGTCATGACCTACCTCCTCCTTCGAACGCCGGGATCAGCTGCTTTCCGAAGCTCTCGATGACGCCAGCGGGGTCGTCGACCATCGAGTAGATGTTGAACTGGGCCACGCCGAGCGCCTCGAGCTCCTTCAGCTTGGCCAGGCACTGCTCGGCGGTGCCGATCACGCAGAACCGGTCCACCACCTCGTCGGTGACGAACGAGGCGTGCTCGGCGCCGGCCCGGCCGTGCTCCGCGTAGTCGTAGTGGTCACGGGCCTTGATGAACTCGGTCAGCTCCTGTGGCAGGTCGGTGGTCGCGTACCGCTTCACCAGGTCCACGACGTGGTTGGAGACCAGGGCCGGGAACCACCGGACCTGGTCCCGGGCGTGCTGGAGGTCGTCCGTGACGTAGGCGGGCGCCGCGCTCATGATCTGGATGTCCTCGAACCGCCGGCCCGCCTCCGTCGCTCCCTCTCTCACGTACTGGAGCGACCACTCGACGATGTAGGGGTCGGCGAGCTGCATGATCAGGCCGTCGGCCACCCGCCCGGCGCAGCGAAGCGCCTTCGGCCCGTAGGCCGCGACCCACACGGGGAGCGGTCCCTTGGCCCACTTCAGCTGGGTGGGCGTGCCCTCGTAGTCCACCTCGCGGCCCTCCGCGAGGTCCTTGATCGTGCGGCACGCCTCCTCCAGCCGCTCCACCGTCACCGGCGGCTTGCCGATCACGCGGCGGGCGCTGTCCCCCCTGCCGATCCCCATCACCATCCGCCCGCCGGAGATCTCGTTCAGCGTGGCCAGGGCGCTGGCGGTCACGGTGATGTCACGGGTGGCTGGGTTGGTCACGCACGGCCCGATCCGGATCCGCTCGGTGTTCGCCGCGATCAGCGTGAACACGGGGTAGACGTCCTGCCACAGGACATGCGAGTCCCATGCCCACACGTAGTCGAACCCGTTGTCCTCGGCCAGCTTGGCCCACTCCACCACGCGCGACGGAGGCGGGTCGAGCATGAACGTGACGCCGAAGGACAGCATCAGCGCTCCCTTCCTGGAAGGGCGTTCGCCCTACTCACCGCCGGGCGTCACCTCGACCTTCAGCTTCTGGTAGTCCGCGCCGTTCACATCGACGCCTTCGTCCTGCAGCTCCTGCACGGCCGCCTCGGCGAGATCCGTCCGATAGGCGTCCGAGCTCGCGGCCTTGGTGATCACAGCGTACTTGAGCGCGATGTCCGCCGTGACGCCGAACAGGTCGGCGTCCATGACGCCGACGCCCGAAGGCGCCGGCCAGATCAGCGCGTTGATCTCGTTCAGCTGCCACCGCTGGTGCCCCTCACCCAGCGTCGGGCCGTTGTCCAGGACCGTGCTCAGGCAGCTGTCGAAGCTGTCCCGGCAATAGGCCCATCCCTTGAACGAGGCCTTCAGGAAGCGCGTGGCGATGTCCTGGTTGGCGTCGTCGGCGATCCAGTCGCCCCGGACGAAGATGCCGTCCTCGAGCATCCCGGTCCCCACGTCGGCGAGCTTGATCACGTTCAGGTCGGAGAGTTGATACAGCTTGCCGGTCTTGGGGTTCTTCGTCTCCAGGACCTGGGCCAGCTCGTTGTAGGTCATGGCGGCGGCCGCGTCGACGTCCCGGTTCAGGAGCAAGCTCATGTCGAACGGCTGGTCCACGATCTGGACCTGGGAGGAGTCGTTCGGGTCGATGCCATTCTTGTCCAGGGCGGCGAAGAGCTGGTACTGGTTCCCGCAGCACCACACGCCCACCTTCTTGCCTTTCAGCTCGCCGATCGTGTCGATGCCCGTGTCCTTCCAGGCCACCTCGGTGATCCCCGCCCGGGTGAACACCTGCGCGATGTTCACCAGGTCCACTCCCTGGTCGCGCTGAGCCAGGAGGCTGGGGAGCCAATCGATGCCGAACTCCGCGCCGCCACCCGCGACCACCTGCTCGGGGGTGATGTCCGGACCGCCGGGAAGGATGGTCACTTCGAGCCCCTCGTCGGCGTAGTAGCCCTGGTTCAGCGCCGCGTAGTATCCGGCGAACTGGGCCTGGGTCACCCACTTGAGCTGGAGCGTGACCTTGTCGGCCCCTCCGCCCCCTCCGCTCGTTCCCTCCTCCCCGCACGCGGCTGCCACGACGGCCACCACGGCCAGCACCATCAACCAGCGCCACTTGAACGAACGCATGAAACCCCTCCTCGCCTCAACGATCCGAGCGCCACATGTCCATCGTCGGTTCCAGCTCCACCCCCCTCCCTATCCCATCCGCGCGCCTCGCACGGAGGGATGCCAGCGTAGGACGGATCGTTCCACGAGCACGATCGCCAGATAGAAGGCCACACCGAGGACGCTCGCCAGAACGATCGCCGCCCACGCCTCGGGGAAGAAGGCCAGCGCGGCCTTCTCCTTGATGAACAGGCCGAGCGACGTCGTGCGCAGCCCCCCGAAGTACTGCGACACCACGGCCCCGATCATCGCGAGCACGCTGGCAACCTTCAGCCCGGAGAACAGGAAAGGGAGCGAGTTCGGGATGCGAACGCGCCGGAACGTCGCCGCCTCGCCGGCGGCGTAGGAACGCATCAGCTCGATCGAGGACGGATGGACCGATGTCAGGCCGCGCAGCATGTTGATCATCACCGGGAAGAACACGAGTACGGCGGCGATGGCGATCTTGGGGATCGGACTCACAAGGGTGAACCAGTTGTTGAGGATCGGCGCGAACGCGATGATCGGGATCGCGTTCGCGGCGATGGCGTAGGGAAGCAATGCCCGGCCGAGCGGCCTCCACCGGGCCAGGAGGAGCGCCGTCGCGATGGCGACGGCGCTCCCCACGACGAAGCCCGCGACAGCCTCTCCGAACGTGTACAGGGCGGCGTGGCGCAGGAACGTCCAGTTCTCCCGAAGCGCCGCGGCGATCTCCGTCGGCTTGGGCAACAGGAATCGCTGGATGTCGAACGCCGTCACCAGGCCCTGCCAGGCCATGATCCCGGCGACCAGCACGGCCGCGGCCGGGGCCCAGTCCCGCGCCCGGCGCCCGGCCCGGTTGAGCCTGCCCGGAAGGACCACCGGTTGCAGGCTCACCGCTCATCCTCCAGCAGCAGGAGCTCCTCCTCCGCCTGCGCCTCCGCTTCGGCCGCTCCGCCCTTCCGCAATCGCTCCCGCACCTGGGTGACCAGCTCGAAGAACCGGGGCTCCTCTCGGGTGTCCATCGTTCGGGGCTGTGGGAGGTCGATCTCGACGACCCCCATGATCCGACCGGGCCGTGCCGACATGACCACCACCCGGGTGGACAGGAACACGGCCTCGGTGATGCTGTGTGTCACGAACACGATGGTGCAGCCGCTCTGTTGCCAGATCCTGAGCAGCTCGCCGTTCAGCCGTTCCCGGGTCATCTCGTCGAGCGCCCCAAACGGCTCGTCCATCAGCAGGAGGGCCGGAGAGAACGACAGGGCTCGGGCGATCGACACCCGCTGCTGCATGCCGCCCGACAGCTGCCACGGGTAGTGGCCCTCGAACCCACCGAGCTCCACCAGGTCCAGCATCTCGGCCACCCGGTCGGCTCGCCGCTTTCGGTCCCAGCCGAGCATCTCGAGGGGTAGGGAGATGTTGCGGGCCACGGTCCGCCAGTCGTAGAGGACCGGGTCCTGGAACACGATCCCGTAGTCCCGGTCGAGCCGGGCCTGGTGGGCCGGCTTGCCGTTCACCAGGACCTGTCCCTCGGTCGCCGGCACGAGGTCGCCGACGATGCGAAGGAGGGTGGATTTGCCGCATCCCGAGGGCCCGATCAACGAGACGAACTCGCCCGGATGGACGTCGAGATAGATCGGAGCGAGCGCCGTCACGCCGGGCCCGCTGGGCGCGGCGTAGCGCTTGGACACGCCGCCGAGGGAGACCGCGGCGGGACGGGGCATGGGCCCGGCCCTCACGCGACGTGCTCCGGCGCCCGGTGCACCACGAGCCGCTCGGCCAGCAAGACGACAGAGAAGAACGTGATCCCCAGCACGGCCGCCACGACGTTCGTCGCCCAGAGCGATGCCGGAGACGTGATGTAGTACTGGTTGTAGTTGAGGATGGCCCCGCCGAGCCCTCCCTGGATCGACGACGGCAGCTCGCCGATGATGGCGCCCACGACGCTCGCCGGCGCCGAGATCTTCAGCGCGGTGAACAGATACGGCATCGATGCCGGGATCCTGAGCTTCCACAGGACCGAGCGGCGGCTCGCCGCGTAGGAGTCCATCAGTTCGTGGGCCCGCGGATCGGCCGATCGGAGCCCTCGAAGCGTGTTGATCGTTACCGGGAAGAACGTGAGGTAGGCCGCGATGATGGCAACGGAGAACAAGCCGGCCCCCAACCAGATCACGACCATGGGCGCGATGGCCAGGATGGGGATGGTCTGGGAGGCCACGAGGTACGGCATGAGACCCCGCTCGAGCAGCCGCGAATGCGCGAGCGCGATCCCCAGGACGAAGCCGGTCGAGGCTCCCAGGACGAACCCCAGGGCGGCCTCGCGTGCCGTGAACATGGCAGCCTCCAGGAGGACCGTGACCAGTGGCGGCCCGTTCCGCCGGGAGGGCTCGAACAGTTGGCCGAGGATCTCGTGGATGTGGGGCATGGAGCGCTCGTTCACCGGGAATGGCCAGGTCAGGCCCGTTGCCTGTCCGATGGCTCGATAGCCCTCCCACAGGGCGACCAGGCCGATCAAGACCGCGGCGAACGCGAGGACGCCCCGCACCCCCCTCCGGGCCAGCATGGGACAACTTTGCCCGGGTTGGCCTCGCCCGGCAAGGGCACCGGTCCATACGGCCTGCGGTCGTGGGGATCTCCGGCCAGCGGAGTTCCTGAGCGGATGCGCTGCCGACGTCTGGTCGTTTGACTCCCGTTCCGCCGCCGTGCGAGGCTCGGGCGGTCACCGATCCGGCAACGCTCGAGGCAGGAGGTCGGTCATGGTGCGGCGTCTGTTGGTGTCACTCCTCACGCTCGTCGCCCTGGTCTTCGTGCCCGTGGCGAGCGGCTCAGCCGCTACCGGCTCTGGCTCGGACCGGTTGGCCAGGATCAACCACATCGTGGTTATCTACGAGGAGAACCACAGCTTCGACAACCTGTACGGGGTGTGGGAGGGCGTGAACGGGCTGTCGAACGCCGACGCCGCCCACACGACCCAAGTCGAGCAGGGCGGGACCGCGTACGCCTGCCTGTACCAGGACGACGTCAACCTGCAACCTCCAGCGTCCGCGACGCCATGCGAGACGGCCGTAAACGGCACCCCGTACGCCAGCCTCTTCGGCAATACACCGTTCCGGATCGACGACCACCTGCAGCCGAGCGACACGACGTGTCCGCAGCCGTTCCAGGAGTTCTCCCGGCCGAACGGCTGGGCGAAGGGCCAGGGCACGCCGGGCGGGTGCACGCGCGACATCGTGCACCGCTTCTACCAGGAGCAGTTTCAGCTCAACGGCGGCGCACAGAACCGATACGTGACGGGAAGCGACGCGGCGGGGCTGGTGATGGGCTATTACGACACGACGCAGCTGCCCATCTACACGTACCTGCACGGTGAGGACCATCCGCACTACGCGATCCTGGACGACTTCTTCCAAGCGGCATTCGGTGGCTCGTTCCTCAACCACCAGTGGCTGATCGCCGCGGCGACGCCCGTCGACACGAATACGGCGCACTCGAACCTGCATTCGATCCTTGACTCGAATGGGTTCCCGCAGGTGCGGTACCCGCCTGCATCGCACAGCGGGAGCGTAGTGCTCTACCAGTCGCCGGACACCGGGCTTCGGGATTCGAACCTGACGTCCACGTGCCCGGCCCCCCTCCTCCTTGCCTGCGGCGACTATGCCGTCAACACCATGCAGCCGTTCGCCCAGCCGTTCGGCGTCTTCAACCCGCAGCTCCAGGCCCAGACGCTGCCGACCATCGGGGACCGCCTTTCCGGAGCGGGAGTGGACTGGGCCTGGTACGCGGGCGGTTGGGACAACGCCGCCGGCAACACCGATGGGCCGGGTTGGACGAACGGGTCAGGGCCTACTTCGTGCTCGGATCCCAACTCGTTCCCGAATCCCACGTACCCGAACTGCCCTGACCGGCTGTTCCAGTTCCACCATCAACCGTTCGCCTACTACGCCAACTATGGGCCGGACACACCCGGACGGAGCCACTTGCAGGATGAGGTGGCGTTCGAGGATCTGGCAGCGGCCTCGGGGAAGGCCTGCCAGCTGCTTCCGGTCAGCTTCGTGAAGCCCATCGGCGAGGAGAACGAGCACCCCGGCTACGCGAGCGAGTCGCAAGGAAGCGACCATCTCGTGGAGCTGCTGCAAGCGATCCAAGGCAGCAGCTGCAAGAAGGACACGATGGTGATCGTGACCTACGACGAGTTCGGTGGCCAGTGGGATCACGTCCCTCCGCCCGGCATGGCCGGCGGCCCGGCCGGCCCGCACGACCAGTGGGGCCCGGGCACGCGTATCCCGGCCCTCGTGCTCTCCCCATTCCTGCGTGGCGACTTCGTGGTCGACTCCACCCAGTACGACACGACGTCGATCCTGGCCACGATCGAGCAACGCTTCGGACTGGCGCCCCTCAGCTCGCGCGATGTGGCGGTGAACAGCCTGTCGAACGTCTACGCGGCGAAGAGCCCCCTCGCAGACTGAACGCCTACATCTGCGCGACGTGCGGGGTTCAGCAGGCTCCCTCCGGGGCCCTGCCTCCCCGCTGCCCGATCTGCGAGGACGAGCGGCAGTACGTTCCGCAGACGGGCCAGACCTGGACCACGCTCGAGGAGCTGAAGGCCAAGGGCCATCGCATCGAGCTTCGCGACCAGGACCCTGGGCTGGTCGGCGTCGGCATCGAGCCCTCCTTCGCCATCGGGCAGCGGGCGCTGGTCCTTCGATCGCCCGACGGCAACTTCCTGTGGGACTGCATCGGCTTCGTCGACGACGAGGCGATCGACGCCATCCGAGGCTGGGGTGGCATCGTCGGGCTCGCGATGTCCCATCCCCACTTCTACGGGGCCATGGTGGAGTGGAGCCGGGCCCTCGGCGGCGTGCCCATCCACGTTCCAGAGGCCGACATGGGATGGGTCCAGCGCCCCGACCCGGCGATCCACCCGTGGTCCGGAATTCTAGAAGTCCTGCCCGGCGTCACCCTGATCCAATGCGGTGGGCACTTCGACGGGAGCGCGGTGCTTCACTGGACTGGGGGGGCCGGGGGGCGGGGCGCCATCCTCGTCGGCGACACGATCGCGGTGGTGTCCGACGTCCGCTTCGTGAGCTTCATGCGGAGCTACCCGAACGAGATACCGCTGCCCGCCACGGCCGTGCGCGGGATCGTCGACGCGGTTCGTCCCTATCGGTTCGACCGCGTGTACGGCGGATGGTGGGGGCGGGTCATGCCCACCGGAGGGATCCAGGCCGTGGAACGCTCCGCCGACCGTTACCTCAAGTGGATCGGGGCCTGACCCTCCGTCTCCGCGCGTACTCCCGCCCCGAACGCGAGGCGTTCGGCCGGCAAGAGACCGAGCCCTGGCTCAGGCCTTCCAGCCGTTGATCGTCGGCGTGGTGGAGTCGGCCGCGTGGCGGAGACGCCGGAAGCCCCACTCGTCCTCGATCAGGCGAAGCAGCGAGTAGTGATCGGCGGCGGCACGGATCTTCGTCGAGTCCTTGGCCCCCGGCCCGGCGATGACAGCGACGACATGTCCGCCTCCAGTACCCAGGGAGCAACAGGCAGCGTCACTCGATCCCTCGTCGAACAGGACCAACACGACGCCGTTGGATCCGAGCGCGGGGATGATCTTCGGCACCCAGGCCTTCAGCCACGAATCCCCCGTTGCGATGGGGCAGGAGTGCATGTCGTTGCACTCGTTCGGGGTGATCCAGGCGAATCGCGGCAGGCCTCGCTTCAGGTCCCCGTGGAACTGTGTGAACGGCACGATCTTCTTGCACCGGGCCGCATCCCTCCGGATGTCGTTGAAGTACATGAAGGGGTCGTGCTTCTTGGCGTACTCATTCGGAGACGTGCCCGCCGACGAACCCTTGTAGCAGGGGCTGGGCATCGATTGCATGTATGCCTTCCACGAGATCCCATCGGCCTCGAGCTGATCGACGATGTTCCTGCCCCTCACGTTGCAGTCGGTGCAGTCGGAGGTGATCCCGAAGGTGGAACCTCCCGTGAGCGCCAGGTAGTTCGGCAGCGATGGGTGCGTGATCGCGTATTCCTTGGTCAGCAGCACCTTCCGCTTGGCCAGGCGGTTGAGGTAGGGCGCGTCCGGCGACCCGATGATCTGGTCGTACTCCTTGTTCTCCATGAGGATCACCACGATGTGCGCGGCCGGGCTTGAGCTGGCCGAACGAGTCGTGTCCGACCGGGGAGGGCCTGCCTGCGCGCCGGCGGAGGCACACGCCGACAGCACCAGGGACAGGACGATCGACAGCGCTTGCGCGCGCCGAGCCTGCATGGGCGCCAGGCTAACTCACCCCATGCCGGAAAAGGCGGCCTACCGATCCGTTCGGCCTCCCCGGTCGCGCCGACGCGATCGGATCGGTCGGTTCAGACGGCGGGGCCGGCGATCAAGCGGACCGTCGCGGTGTGGGGACCGCTCTGGTCGACCCACGTCACTCGGATCTGCTCCCCCGGGTCGTGCCGGTGGATGGCCGTCCCGAGCGCGTCGGCGGACGAGACGCGCTGCCCGTCGATGGCGGTGATCACCGACTGCTGGGTGATCCCGGCCGATTCCGCCGGGGTGCCGGGGCTCACGTTCAACACCAACGCGCCCGAGGTGACGTTCAGCCCCAGCCGGGCGGCCGTTTCGGAATTCAGGTCCTGCACGCCGACGCCGAGGAACCCCGTCGGCCCGATGATGATCGTTGAGCTCTCGTTCCCTGCCTGGATCTGCCGAACGATCCCGAGCGCGTCGTTGGACGGGATGGCGAAGCCGACGTTGGAGGCCGACTGGCCGAGATCGCTCTGTGCGGCAGCGGTGATCATCCCAACCACCCTCGCCGAGGAGTCCACGAGCGGACCGCCGGAGTCGCCGGGCTGGATGGGCGCGTCCATCTGGATCAATCCCGTCAGGTGCTCCGCGCCTCCCAGGCCGCCGCCCACGGTGATCGAGCGCTTGAGCGCGGAGATCGCGCCCTCGGTGACGCTCGGCGAGCCGCCCTGTCCGAGCGCATTGCCGATGGCCACGACCTCCTGGCCGAGGACAAGGTCCGAGGAGTCGCCGAGCGTGACGGTGGGGAGCCCGGAGACGCCCTGGACCTGGAGCAGCGCCACGTCGTCCGTGGGGTCTGCCCCGACCACCGTGGCCTCGTAGGTGCCCGAGCGCCCGGTGATCGAGACCTCGATCTTCGTGGCCCCCTGGATCACGTGGTTGTTGGTGAGGACCTCGCCGGAGGAGGCGAGGATCATGCCGGTCCCGGCGCCCCGCCCGATCTGGCCGAAGGAACCCTGGATCTCGGTGTTGATATCCACCACGGCCGGCTCGACGCGATCCGCGATGGCCTGCACGTCCAGGCTCGTCGCGGCCTGCCCGTTCGACGATCCGCCGATGGGCGCCGAGGACCCCTGGTCTCGCGTGAAGCCCCATCCCAGGCCGGCCCCCGCGCCCAACAGCAAGAGCGCGGCGAGGATCGCGGCGAGGATGCGGCCCTGCCGCCGCGCAGGAGCGGGCGAGGACCCGGGGGGCTGCGGCTCAGAAAACGAAGGAGGCGGGGGCGGCGGCGGCCAGCCGCTCATCGGTGATGGTTCGGGGGGGTCGGGCAAGGTGGGGTGCTCGTCGGCGGGCCGCTCGTCCATCCCACCATTATCCAGCTCGGGCATCGCAAGCCTCCTGGGGCCGTGTCGTCACCCACCATGGTCTGGCCCTTGGCTGAAGGGGCAGTTGGAGGAACCTCAGGATCTCCTGTGAACCTGGTCCCCCCAGCCTTCCACCCCTTCCCACGGGTCGTAGTCGACCTCGAGGGCTTCCTGCGGCGGACGCTCCCCCTCCGGCACGTTCCGCAGGTTGAGGCGGATCCTCGTCCACGTCGAGCTCCGACCGCGCATCGAGTCCACCAGCACGTCGGCCGGACCGAGGTACGCCCATGCCTCGGGATGCCGGTCCTTCCAACGCTCCAATCCCTCCCGGGCCTCGGCCTCGGTCGCCGCCCTGGCCACCTCGATGAGCGGCATGGTCGTCCGTCGCCTCCCCGTCGGCCCGGCCCGCTTCCCCGGCGCCGGCGGGGGGACGACACCCTCCCGCTCGGGCTTCCCGCTCGCCTTGCGCCGCTTCGAGGGCTGGACCCGCGGCGGCTCGCCGGCCTGCTTGGCGAAGTGGGGTGGCCACGGCGCGTCCCCGAACCCGGCCTCCTCGTGCTGGTCCGACAGCTCGAGCAGCCGCTCCAGCGAGTCGCTCGCCGCATCCATCGGCTCGAACGGGTCGCCGACCTCCGCGAACCGCTTGGGGACTGTGTCGAGCGTGAACGCCTCCGGCTCGATGTCCGCCACCTCGTCCCACGAGAGCGGCATGGACACTCGGGCGTCCGGGGTCGGGCGCACCGAGTACGCGGACGCGACCGTCCGGTCCTTCGCGTTCTGGTTGTAGTCGAGGAACACGCCGTGGCGCTCCTCCTTCCACCACCGGCTGGTGGCGAGGTCCGGTGCCCGTCGCTCCACCTCCCGTGCAAGGGCCAGGGCGGCCCGGCGAACCTCGGGGAACGTCCACCGGGGCTCGATCCGACAGTAGACGTGGAACCCCCGTGATCCCGAGGTCTTCGGCCACCCTCGCATCCCCAGGTCGTCCAGGACCTCCTTCGTCACCATGGCAACGTCGCGGATCTGCGGCCAGGCCACGCCGGGGATGGGATCGAGATCAACGCGGAGCTCGTCGGGGTGGTCCAGGTCCTCGGCGCGGACCGGATGGGGGTTGAGGTCGATGCATCCGAGGTTGATCACCCACACGAGCTGGGCGGCGTCCCTGACCACGATCTCCTCCGCGGTGCGGCCGGAGGGGAAGGCGAGCTCGACCACCTCGATCCAGTCGGGCCTTGACGTGGGAGCCCGCTTCTGAAAGAAGAACTCGCCCTCCGCCCCGTTCACGTAGCGCTTGAGGGCCATCGGCCGGCCGTTGACCCCGCGGAGGGCGCCGTCCGCGACCAACAGGTAGTAGCGCGCGAGGTCGAGCTTCGTGTGCCCGGTCTTCGGGAAGAAGGCCTTGTCCGGGTTGCTGACGGACACCTCACGCCCGGCGACCTCGAGGACCTCTTTTCGAGCCGGCATCCGACCACCTTACGGCGCGGGCCTCTAGGCAGTGCGAAGGCGCACGTGCTTTCATCCGGTCGTGAAGTGCCCGGAGTGTGGTTTCGACAACCCCGAAAGCTTCCGGTTCTGCGGCTCCTGCGGGGCATCGTTCGGGCAGACATGCCCGTTCTGCGGAGCGGATGTTCCGGCGGGGTTCAGATTCTGCGGCTCCTGCGGGCGCGCCATCGACACTGCCGTCGCCCAGCCGGGCGCGGTGGGCATGCCGAGCGAGCGTCGTCGTGTGACGGTCCTCTTTGCCGACCTGGTCGGGTTCTCCACGATCGCGGAGCAGCTGGATCCCGAGGACCTCCGATCCCTCATGACCGGGACCTTCTCCGAGCTCACCGCCTGTGTCGAGGCCCGCGAGGGGACGGTGGAGAAATTCATCGGCGACGCGGTGATGGCCATCTTCGGAGTGCCGGTCGCACACGAGGACGATCCGGTCCGGGCGGTGGAGGCGGCGGTCGCCATGCTCGACGTGGTACAGGCTCGGTCTAAGGAGGCGCCCTCGGCCCTCGAGCTTCGGATCGGGATCAACAGCGGTCTGGTCGTATCGGGGACGGTCGGCGACGGCACGCAGGCCGGCGTGATGGGGGACGCCGTCAACGTCGCAGCCCGTCTCCAACAGGGAGCGGGCTCGGGCGAGATCGTGGTCGCGGAGTCGGTGTGGCGCCGGATCCGTCACCGCTTCGATGGCAACCCGATCGGCGCCCTGGAGGTGAGGGGACGCGACCAGCCGGTCCCCGCCTACCGGGTCGGTCGCCCGCGGACGGCCGCCATCAGGCTCCAGGCCCCGTTCGTGGGGCGCGGCGAGGAACTCGCGTTGCTGGACCTCCTGTGGTCCAGCGCGGTCAAGGGCAACGCCCACGTGGTGAGCGTGGTCGGGGAACCGGGCGTCGGGAAGTCGCGGCTGCTCGCCGAGCTCGCCTCCCGGACCGACGCGCTGGACATCCGCGTGACATGCGGCGGCGAGCGTGCGTTCGGGCCGTTCCTGGACCTGCTCGAGCGGATCCTTGGCGGCATGCCCGACGATGTCATCGACCTGAAGGCTCGCGCGGGGTCGCTCGGGGTGGACGAGGACACGGCGCTCATGCTGGCGGCCTTGCTCGGCCTGGCGGGAGCGCCTCCCGCCGTCCGTATGGCCGACGAGCAGCAGAAGCGGCAGGTCTTCGCCGGCGTCTGGCAATTCCTGCTGGCGGCGCCGGGCGATCGCCCCGCCTTCATCGTGCTCGACGACATCCACTGGGCCGATCGCTCGTCTCTGGACCTGCTGGGGTTCTTGCTGGAGCGGCTGGGTGGGTCATCACTCATGCTCGTCCTGGCGTACCGGCCGGGATTCGACCAGGTCGAGCGGACCGCCCTTCGGGCGAGCCATACCGCCGTCCGGCTGGAGCCGCTCACCCCGGAGCAGAGCGTCATGTTGGCGCGGGGCTACCTCGGCGTGTCCGATCTTCCAGCCGACCTGGAGCGCATCGTGGGGGAGCGGGCCGAGGGCAACCCATTCTTCGTGGAAGAGCTCCTCCAGGCCCTCCTCGAGCTGGGCTCGCTCGCGGTGGTGGATGGGCAGGCCATCCTGGCCCGCCTCGAGATGGAGGTCCCCGATACGGTCCAGGGCACGATCCTGGCCCGGGTCGACCGGCTCGACGCCGAGGCGCGGAGCGTGCTCCAGCACGCCGCAGTGATCGGTCGCAACTTCTCGACGGACCTGCTCGAGGCCGTCGTGGGGACCGGGGACATCCGCCCGCAGCTGGACTCCCTGGTACGAGCCCAACTGCTCGTGGAGCAGGAGCCCGGCCGGTGGACCTTCAAACACGCGCTGATCCAGGAGGTCACGTACGACACCCTCCTCCTCCGGCAGCGGCGAGAGCTCCACCGAAGCGTGGCTGAGGCATTGGAGTCCCAGGTCGGGGACGACCCGGCATACCTCGAGATGCTTGCGGAGCATTACGGACGGGCCGAGGTGCCGGAGAAGGCCCGCCGATACGCGCTGGCCGCCGGGGACCTGGCCGCGGAGCGGATGGGGTTCGTGGAGGCCAAGGACCGCTACGAGACCGCCCTTCGCCTGTGGGGCCAGGGCGATGAGGAGGGCCGGCTCGAGCTCCTCCACAAGCTCGGGTGGACCCGGATCATGGCCGCCGACTTCACCGGGGCGCGCACCGCGCTGATCGAAGCGGAGGCGGGATTCCGATCGATCGGCGAGGACCGCCCGGCAGCTCGATCGCTGGCCACGCTGGGTCGCCTCCACTGGATGCTGGGAGAGGGTGAGCGAGGGGGCGAGGTCTTGGAGCATGCCATCGAGCTCCTCGAGCCGATGGGTGCCACGCCGGAGCTGGTCCAGGGCTTCGTGTGGGCCTCCACACTCTTCATGCTCCAAGGGCAGACGGACCGGTCGATCGAGCTCGCCGAGCGAGGGCTGGAGATCGAGGAGGGCCTCGGGCTCATCGGCGCCAGATCACAGCTGCTGAACAACCTCGGCGTCTGCCAGTCGATGCTCGGCGATCCGAGCGGCATGGATCGGGTCCGCGAGGCGATGCAACTGGCGGAGGTATCGGGGGATGCCGAGGCCCTGGGACGCGCGCACTCGAACCTGCCCGCCACGCTGGCCATGTTCCTCCGCCACCACGAGGCGGCCGAGATCAGCAACCGCGGCCGAGAGATCGTTCGCCGACTGGGCGCCCCAGGCTTCGAGTGGTTCCTCGCCGCGAACGAAGCGTGGTCGCTCGCCGAGATCGGCCGGTATGAGGACGCCGAGGCGCTGGCGCGCGAGTCGCTGGAGCATGCTCGTTCGTGGAAGGGGGCGCCGGGCATCGCCAACGCCGGCGGCACGCTGGCCCACACCCTGCTCCGCCGAGGACGGTACGAGGAGGCGCGAGAGATCATGGACGAGGTCGTCCCGATCGCGCGCGGTCTCGGTGGCAACGAGTTCCTCGCCCAAGGCCTTCGGCTCGAGGCGGAGCTGGAGCGCGCGCGGGGGAACCTCAACGCGGCCAGGCTCGCCGTGCAGGAAGCGTTGGATGTCGTCCTCGCAACTCCCGCGGTCTTCCACGTCTTCGATCTCCTCATCCCGACGGTGCAACTGCTCCCAGAGCGAGCTGAGACTCTGCTGGAACGGGTCCGGCCGTTCGTTCAGGATCCCGCGTTCCAGGCGATCCTGGATGAGGTGGAAGGAGTGTTGCGCGGCGATCGCGAGCGATTCGCCCACGCGGCGGAGATCTATCGCGCGTTCGAGCTCCCCTATCAGGAGGCGCGATGCCGGCTCGAGGCGGGGGACCTGGACCGGGCGCGCGAGCTCATCCGGCGGTTCGGCCTGGACAACGGGCCCCTCGGCGCCCGTCTTCGCGAGCTCGAGTCGGCCAAGCGCTGAGCGCCCGCCGGAGATTCCACAGCCTCCTCGGCGCTACCATCCGGCCGTGAGCCTGCGCGTCGTGTTCGCCGAGGACGACTACCTCGTTCGGGAGGGGACGGCGGCGCTACTCGAGGAGATCCAAGGGATCGACCTCGTGGCCACGGCCATCGACCTGGACTCGTTGTTGGCGGCCGTAGAGGAGCATCGGCCCGACGTGGTGCTCACCGACATCCGCATGCCGCCCACCTTCACGCGAGAGGGCATCGAGGCGGCTGGGCGGATCCGAGCCTTGCACCCCAGCACCGGGGTTGTGGTCCTGTCACACCACCTGGGCAGCCGCTACGCCTTCGAGCTGCTGAAGGACGGGGCATCCGGCCTCGGGTACCTGCTCAAAGAGCGGGTGGCCGACGTGGACGACCTGGTCCAAGCGCTGACCCAGGTCTCCAGGGGCGGCTCGGTCCTTGATCCCAAGGTCGTGGAGCGGCTGATGAGCCAAGAGGCTCCCGGCTCGCCGATCGCCCGCCTCACGGCCCGTGAGCGGGAGGTCCTCGAGCAGATGGCGCAGGGAAAGAGCAACGCCGCGATCATGGCCGCCCTGCATCTGTCGGAGAGGACGGTGGAGAAGCACATCAACTCCGTGTTCGGAAAGCTGGGCCTGTCGGAGGAGCCAGACGTGAACCGCCGCGTCATGGCCGTGCTCGCATTCCTCCGCGCGGCCGCCTATCAGGGGTCCGACCGGAACGAGGGGGACGGACCCTCGCCCGCCCCCCTCGCCTGATCTGGAGCGGGCGCCCTAGCCGGTCGCTTCCACGACCCCGCACAGGAGCCGGTCGCCAGCATTCCCGGTCGCGTTGGTCTTGTCGATCGCGGCCTGGCTGTTCGCCACGTACTGCTCGGACCCCGTCCCCAGAGGGATGTTGTTGAAGTTATCCGCCAGGGCGTGGACGATGACCGCCCGCCCGATGATATCCGCCACCGCGAAGCGGTCGGTGTCGAACCTGGACGTCGCCCACGTGTCGAGTGTGCCCGTCCCGTTCAGCAGCAACAGCGGCATGTCGCCCTGATGCGCCCCATGGACCTCGGAACCCAACTTGTAGTGGCCGTCCACGGACACGAACCACGTGCTCGACGGCTGGCTCGGGTCGGCGATGCACCCGGTGCCGTTCGACGGGTCGTTGTTCGCGTGGACGTGGAAGCCGTGGAACCCGGGCGAGAGCCCTTGCACGGACGCTCGTACCAGGACCTTGCCCGACTCCTGACTGAACTTGACGATCCCCAGCTGATTCCCACTGGCGTCCCTGAGGATCGCCCGGGCACCCCCGTCGTTCGCGCCTGACTGGACGCGTGCCTGTGCCGCTCCCAGAAAGGTCCCGCCGAGGATCGCCACCCCGGCCAACCCGAGGACCCACCGGGCCCTCCGCGGTCCTTCGTTCATGTTTCCCCCCTTCCCCGGCACGCTGCCGGGACGGGCGTCCGGCGTCCGTTCGCCGTTCGCCGTTCGCCGTTCACATACGGGTCGACGGTGGACGGTCGGGGCCCCCGATCCCACCCTGCTGGCCGAACTTCTCCGTCTCGCGGTCGCCGGCGAGGCTACGTGGTAGCCGCACCCCTCGTGGTGTGGGACGGCGTCGCGACCTTGCGGCCAGCCACCCTTCCCGGCGCCGAGATGCAGGCCCCATAATCCGCGCATGCGCGAACGATTCGCCCGCGTCCTGCCATGGCTCCTTGGGGTCGTCGGGGCGCTCGCGTTCATCAGGCTGAGCAGTGCGATGTTCCCCGTGATCCTGCTGCTCATCCTGCCGGCGGGACTGCTCGCGAAGCGGCTGTCGGCGAACCGCCGCGCTCAGTCGCGTGAGCGAGCGGCTCAGTGGCTGAACCGCGCCTTCCTCGGCTTCTTCTCGCTGTACCTGGCATTGGCGCTCGCGTTCCTCCTCGCCGGCCTGGCCCCGGCACTGGCTCACGCGATCCCCTCGTTCCACGACGCACTGCACCGGGCGGCGGGCGGGGTCCAGGAACGGGTCGAGATCGTGGCGCGAAACAATGCGTTCGATACCGAACAGCTCACCGTCCCCGGCGGCAACGTCGAGATCCTCTTCACGAACCTGGACGTCGGGGTGGACCACAACGTCGGCGTCTACTCGGGGGAGGCCACCGAGAAGGACGCGGTCTTCCGGGGAGAGGTGATCACCGGGACGGACAGCACCACCTATCGGTTTCGAGCGCCGCCGCCGGGGACCTACCTCTTGTGGTGCGACGTGCATCCGTTCATGAACGGGAAGGTGGTGGTGACAGGAGCGGCCGATGCAAGCGACGATCAGCACTCGGGCGGTTTGGCCGGTCTCGCTGGGCGCATCGCGGCGGCCTCGCACGGCTCGCCGTTCGCCGTCGCACGAACCGGTCATCTGGTCGTGCCGGCCGGAGAGGTGGCGGCCAACTACATGTTCAGCGCGATCATCCTCGTGCTCGCCATCGTGCTAGTGCGGGCTCGGTCGCGCGACCGAACCGCCCGGCTACTGGCGCTCGGGATGGTCGGGACCGCCGCGGTGTTCAACGCCCAGGCCCACGTGGCATTCGATGTGATCCCGTCGTCCGTGCTGTCATCGGCTCACGACACGTTCCACGTCGTTTCGGGAGTGGCATTCATGTTCGGACTCCTGCTGTTCCCCGACGGCCAGATGGTGCCCCGGATCACCGGGACCGCACGGCGTCCGTGGATCCGATGGGTCGCTCGACTCGCTCTCGCGTTCGTCGCCGTCATCGTGGGGGTCATGTTCGTCTCCGACTTCCACGGAGCCTCCCCGGGTGGGTACATCGCCTTCTTCGGGATCGTCATACCCGCGGCCGGGGTGATCTCCCAGTCCTTCCGGTACCGGCACGCCGACACGGAACAAGAGCGCCAGCAGTCGCGCCTGCTGATGTGGGCACTTGCCATCCCGCTGCTGGCGACCCTCTTGGTCGGCGGTTTGATCGCGGCCGCGCACGTGCTTCAGGGCACGCCCCAAGGAGCCGCCGACTTCAGCCGGACCGTCTTCCTCGTCTTCCCCGTGCTCTTCACGACCATCCCGCTCACCCTGGTTGTCGTCCTGGTGCGTTACCGGCTCTGGGACGTCGAACGTGTGCTGAGCAAGACCCTTGTCTATGGGGTCCTGGCGGCGTTCATCTCAACCGTCTACATCCTGATCGTGGTTGGTGTCGGGAGCGCTATTGGGACCCGCGGCCAGCAGAACCTCCCGCTATCGATCCTGGCGACCGCCTTTGTGGCGCTGGCGTTCGAGCCTCTCCGAAGGCGCCTCGAGCGCTTGGCGAACGTCCTGGTATACGGGCGTCGAACGTCGCCCTACGAGGCGCTCGCGGAGTTCTCGCGCGGCCTCGCACGATCCCTGACCGTTGAAGAGGTCCTGCCGAAGATGGCCGAGGCGGGGGCAAGGGGGGTGGGCGCGGAGCGAAGCAAGGTCCAGGTCTTCCTGCCGGGGGACAGCGTCCGCGCCGCGACCTGGCCGGAGGGAGCGCCGACCGGTCCGTACGACCGCACGATCACCGTGTACCACGAGGGCCGGCCGGTGGGGGACCTGTGGGTGGCGAAGCCGCCGGGGGAGGCGCTCAGTGCGGATGAGGACGAGCTGCTGTCCGACTTCGCCTATCAGGCTGGACCGGCGCTCCGGAACGTCCAGCTCACCGCCGAGCTCCAGGCTCGGCTCGACGAGATCTCGGCTCAGGCCACGGAGCTTCGAGCCTCTCGCCAGCGGTTGGTGGAGGCCCAGGACGCTGCGGCGCGCCGCCTGGAGCGGAACCTTCACGACGGCGCCCAGCAACAGCTCGTGGCCATCGCGGTCACCGCGCGCCTAGCGAAGATGATCGCCGCCACGGACCCCGCTCGGGCGGAGGTGTTGCTTGCCAACCTCCAGACGGCGTCGAACGAAGCGCTGAGCACGATCCGAGACCTGGCACGAGGGATCTACCCACCGTTGCTGGCGGACGAGGGACTGGTGGTCGCCCTCCAAGCCCACGTCCAGAAGGGCGTGATGCATACGCGGATCGAGAGCGGCGGCCTCCGTCGATACCCCTCTGAGACCGAGGCGGCGGTGTACTTCTGCTGCCTGGAGGCGCTGCAGAACGTGGCGAAATACGCCCCGGCCTCCAACTGTTGCGTCCGCCTCGAAGAAGGCGGCGGTTGGCTTCGCTTCTCCGTCGACGACGATGGCCGGGGATTCGATCCCAACGCGACCAAGCGGGGGTCGGGCCTTCAGAACATGGAGGACCGGCTGGCGGCGCTCGGCGGGAGCCTCACGATCATCTCGACGCCGGGAGGCGGCACGTCCGTCAAGGGGCAGGTGCCGGTGGGGGCAGCCGTCCGGAACGGACAAGCCACGTGAGCGCGGATCCCGTCGGTGCCCGGGGCCGGGCGCCCACAGAATCCACACGGGTTGATATGGGCTTTGAGATGCTGGTTCGAGTTCCGTGGAACAAAGGCGGGACACAACCTTCTCGCCCCTCGCGCTGATAACTGGGGTCAAGACCGAGTGCCCGCCGAGCCAGCGAGCGAGTCCGGTCAGAATGAGGGCTGCCGCCAACCGTAGCCTTCCGATGCCGTATTCCCAATGGCGTTGTGTGCCAACTCC
>JBIOUU010000067.1:0-2917 GCA_044867345.1 Actinomycetota bacterium | reverse complement strand
GCGCGGTACCTGGAGATGCTGGAGAAGAGGATGGAGGGCCTGGGGATGTCGGGGCCGCTTCGGATCATGCTCTCCACCGGAGGTGGGGCCCTGGCCGGAGCGTCCACCGCCCGCCGGTATCCGGTCCGCCTCCTCGAATCCGGACCGGCAGCGGGCGCCCTGTCGTCCGGATTCTGGGGCGCCGCGGCAGGCCACCTCAATGTGGTCGCCTTCGACATGGGCGGGACCACGGCCAAGGCCTGCCTGATCGAGGACGGCCGGCCCCTGGTGGCACGCGAGGTGGAAGCCGCCCGCATGTACCGGTTCACCAAGGGCAGCGGACTCCCGCTTCGAGTCCCGGTCATCGACCTGATCGAGATCGGGGCGGGAGGTGGGAGCATCGCCGGCGTGGCGCCTTTCGGGCTTCCCAAGGTCGGACCGGAGAGCACTGGGGCGGATCCGGGCCCCGCGTGTTACGGGTTGGGAGGAACCGAACCGACCGTCACCGACGCCGACCTCCTCCTCGGCTACCTCAATCCTGAATTCTTCCTCGGAGGTGAGATCTCGCTCGATGTCGGGCACGCCCGGGCCGCGGTCGGCCGGCTCGGCGAGGCCCTCGGTGTCCCGCTGGACCACGCGGCCGCCGCTGTGCATCGCGTGGTCAACGAGAACATGGCCGCGGCGGCCCGCATGCATTCCATCGAACGGGGCCGCGACCTTCGCCGCTTCGCCCTCGTGGCCACGGGCGGAGCCGGGCCCGTCCACGCGTGGGGGGTGGCCCGGGCGCTGGGCATCGGGACTCTGATCTTTCCTCCGGACGCCGGACTGGCGTCGGCCTTCGGCATGCTCACCGCTCCGCCCGGGCTCGAGCTGGCCCGAAGCCTCCCCGGACCCCTTTCGGATGTCAGATGGGGCGAAGTGCGGCGCGCCATCGCCGGCCTGCGGCGGGATGGCATCCGGGAGCTGCGGGCGAGCGGCGTCGACCCCGGCGAGGTCCGCATGGCGATCGGCGCCGACATCCGCTACCGCGGCCAGGGGGACTCGGTCAGCGTTGAGCTCGGTGAGAACCTCGGACGGGACCCAGCCGGACAGATCGAGGACGCCTTCGAACAGGCCTATGTGGCTCTGTACGGCAGGCGGCCGCCTGGCGTGGAGGCCGAGGTGATGACGTGGCGACTGCGGGTCATGGGTCCGGATCCCAGGGTGGAGGTTCGGGCCCCAAGCGGCGCGGCAACTTCGAGGAAGGAGTCGCGGGAGGCCTGGTTTCCGGAAACCGGATTCATCCAGACCGCGGTACACGACCGGTATGCGCTCGGGCCGGGAGCGCGGGTGGCGGGTCCGTGTGTGCTCGAGGAGCGGGAATCCACCGTCGTGATCGGTCCGGGCGGAACCGGGAGGGTCGACGACTCGGGCAGCCTGGTGGTGGAGGCGGGGTGAGGGTGGAACTCGACCCGGTCACGCTGGAGATCCTGTGGACGCGGTTGGTCACGGTCACGAACGAGCAGGCCGCAGCCCTCCAGCGAACCACGTTCACGCCGATCGTGCGGGAATCTGGCGACCTCTCCGCAGCGGTATTCGACGCGCAGGGCCGCATGCTGGCCCAGGCAGTCACCGGCACACCAGGCCACATCAACTCCCTGGCCACCGCGATGCATCACTTCCTGGCGGCATTTCCCCCGGACGAACTCCACCCCGGGGACGTCCTCGTGACGAACGACCCCTGGAAGACCTCGGGCCAGCTGAACGACATCTCGGTGGTGACCCCAGTGTTCTGGGACGAGCGGCTGATCGGGTTCCTCGGCAACACGTGCCACGCCATGGACATCGGAGGACGCGGGCTGTCGGCGGACGCCTCGGAGGTATTCGAGGAGGGCTTGAACATTCCCATCACCAAGCTCTACGACCGTGGACGGGCCAACGAGGAGTTGTTCCGCCTGCTCGCTGCGAACGTCCGGGCGCCGTACGAGGTCCTGGGCGACGTGCACGCGCAGGTGGCGGGCAACCAGGTGGGGACGGATCGGCTGCTCGAGTACCTGGAAGAGTTCGGCCTCGAGGACCTGGACGACCTGGGGGCGGAGATCCTCGGACGTTCGGAAGCCGCCGCCCGCGAGGGCATCGCCGCTCTCCCCGACGGCGACTACGAGAAGACGATCTACACGGATGGGTTGGACGAGCCGATCCGGATCCAGTGCCGCGTCAGCATCCGAGGCGATCGCATCAAGGTGGACTACGCGGGGAGCTCCTCGCAGGTGGACCGCGGCATGAACGTGGTTCTCAACTACACGGCCGCCTACACGAGCTACGCGCTGAAGTGCGCCATCTGGCCGGAGGTCCCCCATAACGACGGGAGCTTCCGCCCCCTAACCGTCGTCGCGCCGGAGGGTTCGATCCTCAACCCCCGGTGGCCGGCGGCGGTGGCGGCCCGCCACATCGTGGGCCACTTCCTGCCCCACGCCGTCTTCGGCGCCCTGGCCCCGATCATCCCGGAGCGGGTCCTCGCGGAAGGCGCGGGCAACATCTGGCTGACCACCGTGCGAGGCGCGGGGAGGAACCGCTTCGTCACCGTGTTCTTCGCTGCCGGCGGCACGGGAGCCCGCCCGACCAAGGACGGCCTGTCCACGACCAGCTTTCCGAGCGGGATCGCCACCACGCCGGTGGAAGTGATCGAGACGACCTCGCCGCTGATCGTTCGAAGGAAGGAACAGCGCAGGGACTCGGGCGGTCCGGGCATGTTCCGAGGCGGGCTTGGTCAATCGATCGAGGTGGAAGTTCCGACCGGCGAGCCCTTCGTCGTTTCCGCGCTTTCCGATCGGATGAAGTTCGCCGCTCAAGGCTACGCCGGGGGCAAGCCCGGAGCTCACGGCGGCTTCCGGACCTCCTTGGGGACGCGCCCCAACCCCAAGCTCTCTCTCACCTTGCCGCCGGGGACGAGCTTCAC
>JBIOUU010000066.1:0-4673 GCA_044867345.1 Actinomycetota bacterium | reverse complement strand
GTGACGAGCAGGCTCGTGACCCCGAGCTCCCGATGGAGGTCGTCGAGCCACCGGCGGAGGTCCTGGCGGACCCGCGCGTCGAGGGCGCCGAACGGCTCATCCAGAAGCAGCACCTTCGGGCGCGGGGCGAGCGCCCGGGCCAGCGCCACCCGCTGCCGCTGTCCGCCCGACAGCTGGTCGGGGTACCGGTCCCGGAACCCCGAGAGCTGCACGAGCTCAAGCAGCTCATCGACACGCTTGCGTTGGTCGTGCTTCTGCACCTTGCGGACGGAGAGTCCGAAGGCGATGTTCTGAGCCACGTTCATGTGCCGGAACAGCGAGTAGTGCTGGAACACGAACCCGACCCGCCGTTCCTGCACGGTCTTAAACGTCTGCTCCTCGTCGCCCATCCAGATCCGACCCGACGTCGGCGGATCGAGCCCGGCGATCACTCGAAGGACGGTGCTCTTGCCCGAACCGCTCGGACCGAGGAGCGCGGTGATGCTGCCCGCCTCCGCCGTGAACGTGACCCCTTTGACCGCCTCGAAGTCGCCGAAGCGCTTGCTCAGGCCCTCGACCCTGATCGGCGTGCTCACCGGATGGCTCCGCAGGTCATGTCCGCAGCTTCCTCTCCTCCCGCCGCTTGAACACCTCGATACCCACGAGCAGGGCGATCGAGACCAGGGCGAGGGTCAAGGCGACGACGTATCCGGATGCGTCCTGATTCTGGTCGAAGGCCCGCAGGATGTACAGGGTCGCCGTTTCCGTCTTGCCGGTGATGGATCCGCTGACGATCAGGACGGCGCCGATCTCGCCGATGGCTCGCGCCGTGGTGAGCGCGATCCCGTACAGCAGCCCCCACCGGATGTTCTTCAGGGTCACGCGGAGGAACGTCTGCCAGGACGATGCACCGAGCGTGCTTGCCGCCTCCTCCTCCGAGACCCCCAGCTCCTGCAGCACCGGGACGACCTCGCGGATGACGAACGGGATGCAGATGAACATCGTGACCAGCACTATCGATGGGAGCGCGAACAGGATCTGGATCCCGCGGGCCGAGAACCACGGCTCGAACCAACCCCCCCGGCCGAACAGCAGGACTGCCATCACGCCGACGATGACGGGGGACACGGCGAGGGGAAGGTCGACGAACGCGCTCATCAGGGAACGGCCGGGGAACCGGTCGCGGGCGACCACCAGCGCGACCACCACGCCGAGCACGCTCGAGACGACGACGGTGATCGCGGTGATGATCCCGGTGAGCACGTAGGCATGGATCACGTCCGGTTGCGAGAGGGTCGCCGTCCACGTGGACAGGCCGCCTCGGAGCGCGGCCCAGGCGATGCCGATGAGCGGGGCCACCACGAGCACCCCGGCATACAGGATTGCGATCGCGGTGAACCCTCCGTGCACCAGAAGCCGGCGAGCCGATCCAGACAGGCGCGGGGTCCGCAACTCGGCGCTCACGCCGTCTCCTTCCGGCCCGTGGCCAGCAGCCGTTCGGTCACCAGGACCAGCACGAAGGACAGCCCGAACAAGAGCGTGGCAACCGCGGCGGCGTCTTCGGGCTTGCCCCCGTTGATCAGCTGGGTGATCAGCACCGGGGCCGTGAGCGTCTTGCCGATGATGTTCCCGGAGACGATGACCACGGCGCCGAACTCACCAAGCGCGCGGGCGAAGGCCAACAGTCCGCCCGCGACGATCCCCGGGCGCAGCTTGGGGAACACCACCCGGCGGAACGTCAGCCACCGGCTGGCGCCGAGCACCCTGGCCGCCTCCTCCTCCGTCTCGTCGAGCTCGAGGAGGACCGGCTGTACTGTGCGGACGACGAGCGGGAGCGTCACGAACAGGAGCGCCAGCAGGATCCCCAGCTGGGCGAAGATCACCTGGATCCCGTGCCGGCCGAGGAACGCCCCGACCGGCGAGATGGGGCCGTACAGGGCCCGCAGCATCACCCGTAGACGTTGCTGTAGGCCGCCAGCGTGATGACCGGGCTCTCCTGCGGGGTGCAGGATCCGTCCGCACTCCCGCCGCTGTTGGTGGCGCAGGCGGACGCCAGGACCGCGGCGGCCGCAACCAGACAGAAGGCTCGCGCCCCGAGGCGCCGAGAGTGCATGACCGACTCCTTTCGATGACCGGATGGACTTCACGCCGATGCGGTCTCCGGGTGTCCGGTCAACCGAACGAGGTTCGCGATGGATCCGGAGGACGCGACAAACTGGCGCGACGTCGTGGATCCGAGGGAGTCGCCGATCTCCGGTGGTCCGGTCGATCGGAGCCGTACACGAGTATCAAGGGTCCGGCGGGCTGTCAACCCGCTTTCAGCGTAGTCGGATCTTCTCCGCCATCTCGATCTGGACGACCTTCCCGTCCTGCACGACCAGCAGGACCGTGCCGAACCGGAGCTTGCGGAGCAGGCGGACCACCTCGAGGATCACTTCCTGCTCCTCCTGGGTCAGCGGCTCGAACTCTCGCGGGGCGTCTGGCGAGGCCATATCGGGGCGCGCATCGCTCGGGCCGTCCGGCCGGGCGGCTTCCCTTCCCTGCTACCAGGCGTAGGCCTCGGGTGCCGGCCCGCCGGGGCCGGGGAAGAGGCGATCCAGCCGACGCATCGTCCCTTCGTCGAGCTCAATCTCGAGGGCCCGAAGCGCGCCGTCGAGCTGCTGGAACGTGCGGGGGCCGATGATCGGCGCCGTGACCGCGGGGTTGGCCAGCAGCCAGGCCAGGGCCACGTCGGCGGGTTGCTCACCGAGATCGGCGGCCAGTTTCTCGTACGCCTCGAGGGTGTCCCGCTTGCGCTCGATCTCCCTCTGCACCTCCTTCGATGCACGGCGGCCCTCCGCGATCTTCTGCAGCACGCCGCCCAGCAGGCCGCCCGCGAGCGGGCTCCATGGGATGACGCCCATCCCGTAGCCCCGGCATGCGGGGAGCACCTCGAGTTCGCTCATCCTGGCGTTCAGGTTGTACAGGCACTGCTCGGATGCGAGGCCGAGGAGGTTCCGGCCGGTCGCGATGTCGTTGGCCTGAGCGATGTGCCACCCGGCGAAGTTGCTGCTTCCCACGTACAGCACCTTCCCCTGCTGCACCAGGTTCCCCATGGCCTGCCAGATCTCCTCCCAGGGGGTCTCACGATCGACGTGATGCATCTGGTACAGGTCGATGTGATCCGTCTGGAGGCGGCGGAGGCTGTCGTCGCAGGCTCGTCGGATGTTCAGCGCCGACAGGCGGGACTCGTTCGGCCAGTCGCCCATCCTCCCGTAGACCTTGGTGGCCAGGACGACCTTCTCGCGCCGCCCACCTCCCTGGGCCAACCACCGGCCCAGGATCTGCTCGGTCGTGCCCACGCCCTTGCTCCTGCCGTAGACGTTGGCCGTGTCGAAGAAGTTGATGCCGCGCTCGAGGGCCCGGTCCATGATGGCGTGGGAGTCCTCCTCGGAGGTCTCCGGCCCGAAGTTCATGGTCCCAAGGCAGAGCCGGCTGACCAGGAGCCCCAGCCGCCCGAGGTGCGTGTACTCCATGGTGCCTCCCGTCGGTCTGAACGATTTGAGCAGATTCTCCGTCGAAAGGCGTAGGCCGGGGTCGGTTGTCCTACCCCCGATTACCGACGAACGGCGCGTTGACCCGGGGCCCCGGTCTCTCCTACCGTTGCCGTAGGACACCCCCAGGGCCGATCGGAGGACACGACGAGGCGCCGCCAAGCATTCGTGCTGGTCGGAGTGGTGAGCCTTGCCCTGTGGCCGGGTCGAGCGTGGGCCGGCCAACCCGATCGAGAGCCCATCCCCACGGAGGACCTCTCCATCCCCGCGGGGGCGTGTCCGTTCCCCGTTTCCTTCCATGTCCTTGAAAACAACGAGTACACCATCGACTTCCTCGACGACCAAGGGACCCTGGTCAAGACGATCATCCAGGGACAGGTCGTCCTGGAGATCACGAACACGGCGACCGGAACCTCGGTGATCAGGAACGTGTCAGGACCGGGGACGATCACCTATGCGGATCAGCTGTTCGTCGGGAGGGGATCCGGGCTCTTCTTCTTCTTCCCCGGGGATCTCGGCCCGGGGACTCCGGGGTCGATGTTCATCAACCGCGGACGGGTCGTCGAGTACCTGGGCGAGCCCCGAAGGATCATCAGCCAGACGGGGCAGCGGGAGGACCTGTGCGCGACGCTGGGCGTGACCCCCGGCTAGACGCGCGCCCGGAGGGAGTCGAACCCCCAACCTTCTGATCCGTAGTCAGACGCTCTGTCCATTGAGCTACGGGCGCTCCCGGTAAGCATACCCAGGTCTTCCACCCCGCCTCTCACGGGAGGGCGCAGCCTCGCCACGTCCCTCGCCACGATCGCGGTCTCTGAGCGGACTCTCAGCCGGGACCAAGCCGAACGGAAGGTGGCGATGGTGGAGTGTCGGCGAGATGACCGAAGGAGGTGATCCTCGATGAGATCCCTTGTGCGGCGCTCGCTCGTGGCGGCGGCGGTGGGGAGCGGCGTGATCCTCGCCGGCTTCACCGGCCTGACCCATGCGAGCGCCGCGTCGAGCTCCAGCAGCTCGGCGTCGACGAAGGCAACGACCTCCGCGTCGGCCACGCATCACCGCGACGGCGACGGGAACGACAGCTCGTCGGACGGCTCGTCGACATCGACCTGACGGACGGCCGACAAAAGATGACCGGTGGCAACGGAGGAGGCGCTGCCCCGCCCG
>JBIOUU010000065.1:0-31398 GCA_044867345.1 Actinomycetota bacterium | reverse complement strand
GCGACGCGGCGGCGATGGCCTCCGCCGGCTGGTCGGCGATCAGCCGGCGGACGTACGCCCAGAGCTCTTCGGAGGCTCCTTCCGACAGGAGCGGCGGTGGCGTCTCCACCAGAAACCCGTTCCCCTCCCTCCGCAGCCGCTCCGCCAGGGCCCGACGACTCGCGGCTCCCTCGTCCGTGTCCGGCTCCGCCCGGGTGTTGGCCAGGACGATGCCGGCGAAGCGGTGCCGGGCCCGCCGCCACAGCTCGAACGCGACGTAGCCGCCCATCGACAGGCCACAGACGACGGCCCGGTCCACGGCGGCCCGGTCCAGCTCGGCCAGCGCCCGGTCGGCGGCTGCGCTCATCGTCATGACCTCACCTGCCCGCTCGGTGCCGCCGAACCCCGGCAGGTGCGGCGCGATCACCGGGACGACGCCGGAGAAGGCCGAGAGCTGGGCCTCCCACATCCTCGCGTCGAGCGGGAAGGCGTGGAGCAGCAGCAGGCCGTCGGTCACGAGCCGGCCGGAACCGACGGGAGCGACGGCTGGAAGATGCCGCCCTCCTGCTGGACCTGGATGAAGTCGCTGTAGCCGCCGTTCATGAGCCCGGCCGCGACGTCCAGGATCCCTTTGGCGCCGTCCAGCAGCTCGGTGCGCTGGCCGCCGGTTGCGGCCGCGGCCCGCTGAACCAGGAGCGCCGCGTGCTCGTACAGCTTGAGCGCGTCCTGCATCTTCTCCCTGGCGTTGAAGAAGTAGTTCACGAATGCGGCGTCGAAGCCCTTGTTCGCGGTGATCGACACGACGTCGATCGTGTCCATGGCCTCCCACGCACCCTTGGCCGCCGCCCGGGCCGCCTTCGCGTCGCTCGCTGCCGTCTTCGGCTTGACCGTGCCCTTCCCCAGGCCGTCGATGTCGGTGGTGAGGGCGGGGAAGGCGGTGAAGCCGTCGGGCGGCGCAGGCTGCCCGGCGGGGGCGATCGCACCCTGGACCTTTCCCCGGAACGTGACGGCGGCGGTGCGTTCCAGTTCCGCCAGGGCCTGCTCGCGAGCCTGGGTCCGCTCACGGGCCAGCCCGTACCAGATGCCCCCGACCGAGGCGGCCACCACGACCACCAGCAAGCCGACACGGAATCCCCGCCGAGCGAGTAGCGGCTTCTTCACGGGCGTGTACGCGGGCCGGGGCCCCGGGGTCACGACCCTTCGGCTCCGCGGCTTGCTCTTGCCCTTGATGGCCATGGACTCCCCTATCGGTTCATCAGGCGGGCCACGATGATAGCGCCCTCGTAGAACAGGACCATGGGAACCATCATCGCGGTCATCGTGTAGGGATCCGAGCTCGGCGTGATCACCGCAGCGAAGATCGCGATGAACAGGATGGCCCCCCGGCGCCACTGGCGAAGCTGCTGGCTCGAGATCACGCCGACGATCGAGAGGAAGATCAGGACCACCGGGAACTCGAAGGAGATCCCGAACGACAACGCGAGGAGCATCACGAACCCCAGGAACCGGTCCCCGGTGAGCAGCGGCACGAACCCGGAGCCGGCGAACCCCAGCAGGAAGCCGAGCCCCTTCGGCAGGGTGAAGTACGCGATGACGGCGCCCAGGGCGAACAACGCCACCGACGAGGCCACGAAGGGCACGGCCAGCCGGCGCTCCCGACGGGTGAGGCCGGGCACGACGAAGGCCCACAGCTGCCACAGGACGATGGGCAGGGCGATGAACAGCCCGAGGAACACCACCACCTTGAGCTTGATGATCACAGGCTCCAGGACCCCGGTGAAGACGAACTTGCATCCGGTCGGGGGACGGTTCCCGGTGGGCAGGTTCTCGATCGTGTCGCAGTAGGGGTTCTGCAGAAGCCGAAGGACGGGGCCGTACAGGAACCACCCGATGACCGAGCCCAGGCCGATCGCCCCGAGGGCGATGAACAGCCGGCTCCGCAGCTCCTCGAGATGCTCGACGAGCGTCATCGTCCTCTCGGGGTCGCGAGGGGGACGTCGGAGCCGCTCCGGGATCAGCTTCATCGGCGATCGTCGAGGATCGGCCTACTCCGCCGTGGACCGGTCGCCGTCGCCCTCGTCGTCCAGGTCCACGCGCAAGCTGCGCTGGATCTCCTCCCTGGCCTTGCGGAGCTCGGCCAGCCCCTTGCCGACGTGGCGCACGACCTCGGTCCCCTCCACGTCGTCGGTCGCTGCCTCTCCCCCGGGCTGCGTCCCTCCGTCGGGGATGGGCGCGGATCGAGCCGTGGGGGCCGGCTCCTCGTTGAGCGCGGACTGGATGGTCTTCTGGACCTCCTCCTGCGCCTTCCGGAACTCGCGGATCCCCCGGCCGATGGACCGCCCGACCTCCGGCAGCCGGCGAGGGCCCACGACGAGCAGGGCGATGACCAGGATGACCATGAGCTCGAGAGGGCCGATGTTGAACATTCGTCGGTGGGCAGGCGCCCGCGGCGATTCTACTGCGCGAGGTTCAGGAAGGGCCGCGTGCCGAGCGCGCCGCGCCCGTCGGAAGGCGCGCGGCCCTCGAGGACGCCCGCTCCCTCCCCGCCGCGATGTCCTCGGCGATGGGGTGGACCTCCTCCTGGAACCGGCGGAGGGTTCGGCCCAGCAGGAACACGTGGCGAACCAGCCCCACCAGCACGACGGCAATGGCCAACGTGCTCACCAGGCCGACGATGATCCAGACGACGGCGGGGGTGGTCACGCTGACGATGCTAGCCGAGCCGTGGGCTCAGCGCTGACCGGCCAGGAACTCCTGGATGTGCCGGTCGTCCTGGAGCGTGAAGTGGAAGTCGATGAGGTCGTCGATGGTGAAGGCCGGGCCTTCGGGGAGCCGGCCGCGAGGGTCGATCCGCTCCTCGGGCTCCTCCTCGAACATCGGCATGGTGCGCTCCTCGACCTCGCCCCGGCCCGAGACGTCCACGCCGGCCGAGACCAGGAGGGCGACGATCTTGCGGTCGGCCCGCTTCTCAACGCCGTCGAGGCAGGTGGGGCAGGTGAACCGGTAGGTGCCCTCCCGCCCGCCGTGCAGGACCGAGAGGAGGATGGCCTCGGGGCCCATGTCCACTTCGCCGCAGCGGGGGCAGGTGGTCCGGATGGTGGTCATGTCTGCACCTGTATCGGCCCGGCCGGCGAAACGGTTTAGCGTCGGAGGGCCGGAGGGGGCTACCCTATTCGTACAGTTCTTTGGTCCGGCCCGCCAGCTCCCGGACCCGGCCTTTCAGCTCGGGTGGGCTCAACACTTCGGCCTCGCCCCCCAGGCGAAGGACCAGGCGGGCCACCCATTCCAGGCGGCTCGCAGGGAGCTGCACCTCGAGGTCGCCGTCTGGTATCTCGGTCTCCGCATCCACCTCGTAGTACTCGGCCACCCACCGGGCCGCCGGGTGGAGCAGCAGCCGGACCGGGACGTCCCGTTCCGTGGGCGTGTACAGGGGCCGCCCGGCGCCGGCCAGGCCTCGGGGGTCGAACGCCTCCCCCGTCGGCTCGACGGAGCGGATCCGGTCCGCCCGGAACAGCCGCTCCTCCCCCGAGCGATGGTCGAAGGCCGCCACGTACCAGTTGCCGATGGCGAAGAAGACCTCCTCGGGGTCCACCTCCCGAGCGGTGGTCTCGGCGGAGGAGGCAGCGTAGTACTCGATCCGGACCCGCTCGTCGGCGGCCACGGCCTTCCGGAGGGCGTCCAGGGTCTCGGCGGGCCTCCCGTCCTCGGCCGCCTCCACCCGCTCGGCCAGCTCGCCGAGGGTCTCCGGGCCGAGGCGCTCCTCGAGCTTTCGCAGGGCCGAGACAAGGGCCGTGGCCTCACGGAGGCCGGGGGTCACGGCCAGGGCGGTCCCCCGAAGGTACAGCGCGAGGGCCTCGGCCCGGGTCAGGCGGAGCGGCCGGGCGAAGTAGTCGGCCATGTCGATCCACACCCGCCCGTCCTCGATGGCCACGCCGATCAGGTCGCCCGGTCCGTACGGGGGCAGACCGGAGACGAAGAGCAGGTTCAGGTCCGAGGTGAGCTCGTCCTCCCGGACGCCGAACAGTCTCGTGATCTCCGACAGCTCCGTCCCCGGATGCTGGACCAGGTACGGTACGAGCACGAGCAGCCGCCGCAACCGGTCGGACGCCCGTGAGGTCGCCGGGGGGCGAGGTCGACCGGTCATCGACGCGCGGCCTCAAGGCGGTGGACGATCTCGGCCCGCAAGGACTCGGGCGCCACGGCCACGGCGTCGGGACCGAACGACAGGATCCACGATGCCAGCGCGTCGCCCGGGGCCGCCGGGAGGCTGACCCGCACCCATCCGTCGCTCCGGGTGTCCTGGATCACCGCACCCTGGACCCCCCGGGTCGCCCACCACGCCACGTCCGGCGAGAAGGCCACCGTGGCCCGCTCCTCGGGTTCCCCCGGGCCGAACGGTCCGCCGACGACGTGCTCCGCGGCCCGGAAGCCTTCCGGCGGCGGGCCGGCTTCCCCGTCGAGCCGGAGCTCCCCACCCGCTCTCGACAGGCGGAACGCCCTGATCTCGTCCCGCTCGCGGTCCAAGCCCACCAGGTACCAGTGCCCGGCTCGGAACACCAAGCCCCACGGATCGACGTGGCGTTCGGATTCGACGCCCCGGGAGGTGCGGTAGGCGAACCGAACGCTCCGGCGCTCCGCGATCGCCTCGGCCGCGGTGGTCAGGCGGGACTCCACCGCTCCCGCCTCGGCGGCGAGCGGCGCCGAGGCCGCGCCGGCCACCAGCCCGCCGTCGGTGCCGTACAGCAGCTTGCGGACGGCCTGCTCGGCCGCATCGTCGGGTCCGCCGGCATGTGCTGCAACGAACAGCGCCGAGATCTCCTCCGGGGTGAAGTCGATCTCCGGCAGGTAGTACCGGTCCTTCAGGATGGCGTAGCCCTGCTCGACCTCCCATGCGTCGGTCGCGATGACCTCGATGGGGACCCCGACGTCGCGAAGGACGTCCTTGTCGCGTTCGAACATCCGCTTGGCCGACTGGAGGTCGTCCTGGCCGTAGCCTTCCGGCATCTTCGCCCGGATCTGCTCGAACGTGAGGGGACGACGCGACTCCAGCAGGAGCGCGACGAGGTTCACCAGACGCTCGAGCGGATGCATCGGTGCGGCATGATACTCGGGCGATGGGTGGCGAACGGTCGGGCATCAGGCTGCGGCGCGGCACGGTCGTGTCGGTGGGACCGTCACGCCCCGGGGCGATCGAGCTGGAGGTCGAGGTGGACGATGAGCGGGCACCGGCGCTGGCCTACCCCGACCTCATAGGACCGGTCCGCGAGGGGGACGTCGTGCTGCTGAACACGACCGCGGTCGCCCTCGGCCTCGGCACCGGAGGGTTCCACCTGGTGATCGCGGTGGAGGCCGGGCCGGCCACCGAGCTCGCCCGCGGCGGCCGGGTGATGAAGGCCCGGTACACGCCGCAGCAGGTGGCCGTGCGGTCGGTCGAGGAGACCCATCGCGACGTGCTGGAGGGCTCGCGGGGCCTTCAGGGAACGCCGGTGGTCGCCGCGCCCTTGCATTCGATGATCGGGCTGATCGCCGCGGGTGCGAAGGCGTCCGGGGACGCTCGGGTCGTTTACGTCATGACCGATGGAGCCGCGCTGCCCGGCACCTTCTCACGGCTCGTCCCCCGCCTCCGCGACGCCGGGATCCTCGACGGGTTCATCACGTCCGGGCAGGCGTTTGGAGGGGAGCTCGAAGCGGTGACGATCTGGACCGCCCTGCTTGCAGCCAAGGAGTTGCTGGAGGCCGACGTCGTCGTCGTGGCCGACGGGCCGGGGAACCTCGGGACCGACACCACGTGGGGGGTCAGCGCGCTGGCGAGCGGGAACGCGCTGAACGCATCCGAAGCCCTCGACGGCGTGCCGGTGGCGGCGCTCCGCGTGTCGTTCGCGGACACGCGGCCGCGCCATCGCGTGGTGTCACACCATTCGTTGACGATCCTGGAGAAGGTGTGCACGGTCAGGGCCAACGTCGCCGTGCCGGTCCTGGACGACGAGCGCGAGCGCGACCAAGTTTGGGAGGCGCTCAGGGCTCGCAGACTGGAGGAGCGGCACCAGCTCATCGAGGTCGATGGCCTCCCCGCCGTGAGCAAGCTGAACGAGTTGGACATCGAGATCGAGTCGATGGGCCGGAGCCCGAAGGACGACCCGGCGTTCTTCCTCGCCGCAGGTGCGGCCGGCGTCCTGGCCGGCCGCACCTCCGCCCGCGGTCCGAACTGGTCAGGGAAAGTGGGACGAGCCTAGTACAGCCCTCCGCCGGATCCGCCGTGGTGGAAGAACACGAGGTAGATGATCAGGTACGCGATGACTCCGACGACCGCGTAGATCGCCAGCCACTTCTTCCACTTCCCACCGTAGCCCGCCGTCTTGTCGGCCATCTCGCAGCTCCTTTCCGTCTCGATGGCTGGTTGCTGCTCACGCAGGTACTACGGAGGCGTGCGCTCGGCGGATGCGCCCGGCGCGAGACTCTCGGCGAACGCTCAGGAGGCGCTCAGGATCCTCACATGTGGGCGATGAGCTGCTCAACCCGGTCGTCGACCGAGCGAAACGGGTCCTTGCACAGCACCGTGCGCTGGGCCTGGTCGTTCAGCTTCAGGTGGACCCAGTCCACCGTGTAGTCCCGCCGCTTCTGCTTCGCGTGCTTGATGAAGTCGCCCCGGAGCTTGGCCCGCGTCGTCTGAGGGGGCTCGCGCATAGCCCGGGAGATGTCCTTCTCGCTGACCATCCGCTCGGCCTTCCCCGACCGCTCCATCAGGTAATAGAGCCCGCGGCTCCGGTTGACGTCGTGGTACGCCAGGTCCAGGAGCGCCACCTTCGGCGATGAAAGCGGCAGCTGGTGCTTGCCCCGGTACCGCTCGATCATCAGCATCTTGGCCACCCAGTCCACCTTCCGTGACAGGATCTCGGGCTCCCCGGAGGCCAGCGCATCCAGGGCGTCCCGCCACTCCAGGAGCAACTGCTTGGTCTGCGGATCGCCCCCACGGCGCTCGACGAACTTGGCCGTCCGCTCGTAGTACTCGTCCTGGATCTCGATCGCGGTGAGCTCCCGGCCGTTCGCGAGGCGCACCCGCTTCTTGCCGGCGATGTCGTGGGAAATCTCGCGGATGGCTCGGATCGGGTTCTCCAGTGTGAGGTCGCGCATCACCGTGTTGGCCTCGACCATCCGCAACACCAGGTCGGTGATGCCCACCTTCAAGAACGTGGTCCACTCGTTCATGTTCGAATCCCCCACGATCACGTGCAGGCGCCGGAACCGTTCGGCGTCGGCGTGGGGCTCGTCCCGGGTGTTGATGATGGGGCGCGACCTCGTCGTGGCCGACGACACGCCCTCCCAGATGTGCTCGGCGCGCTGGGCGATACAGAACTGCGCTCCCCGGGGTCCGTGCAGGACCTTGCCCGCCCCGCAGTAGATCTGCCGGGTGACGAAGAACGGGATGAGGATGTCGGCCATCCGCGCGAACTCGCCCTGCCGGGCCACCAGGTAGTTCTCGTGACAGCCGTAGGAGTTCCCCGCCGAGTCGGTGTTGTTCTTGAACAGGTAGACCTGGCCCGAGATGCCCTCCTCGTGGAGACGCACCTCGGCGGCGGCGAGTAGCGCCTCCAGGATCCGCTCCCCCGCCTTGTCGTGGGCAACGAGGTCGGTGATCGAATCGCACTCGGGCGTCGCGTACTCGGGATGGGAGCCGACGTCGAGGTACAGCCGGGCCCCATTCTCCAGGAACACGTTCGAGGACCGCCCCCAGTGCACCACCCGGCGGAACAGGTACCGGGCCACCTCGTCGGGCGAGAGGCGGCGCTGGCCCCGGAACGTGCAGGTCACGCCGTACTCGTTCTCCAGGCCGAAGATCCGCCGGTCCACGAGGTGAGTGTAGGTCCGGTGGGGCCGAACGCGGGGATGCGGCTAGCCGGACAAGATCCGCTCGACCTCGTCGTCGGAGAGGCGGCGGAACTTCCGGCGCTGCGGTCGGGTCGGGTCCAGGACCCCGGCCTCGATCGAGGCGGGCTCGATCTCGCGGCCCTCGGCGCTGGAGAGCGCCTTCACGGCTTCCCTCACGGCGGTGGCCAGGTCCCAGCCTTCCTGAAACGTCCCCTTGAGCGCCTCGGTCAGGGTGTCGGCGTGGCCGCCGATCCCGACGAACCCCTGCTCGTCGGTGACGGTCCCGTCGAACAGGATGTGGTAGATCTCGTTGCGTCCGTGGTCGCTCGCCACCTCCGCCACCAGGATCTCCACCTCGTACGGCTTCATCTGCTGGGTGAAGATGGTGGACAGGGCTTGGGAATAGCCGTTCGCGATGTCCCGGGCCCGGACGTCCTCCCGCCCGTACGAGTACCCCCGCAGATCGGCGAGGCGCACGCCCGCGATCCGGAGGTCCTCGAACTCGCTGTACTTGCCCACGCCGGCAAAGGCGATCCGGTCGTAGATCTCCGAGATCTTGTGCAACGTGGAGCTGGGGTTCTCGGCGATGAACAGCACCCCGTCCACGTATTCCAGGCCCACCACCGACTTACCCCGGGCGATGCCCTTGTGGGCGAAGTCCGAGCGGTCCTTCATGAGCTGCTCGGGAGGGACGTACGGCATGAACGCCATCAGGACCTGGCCCTCACCACGGCTTCGTGGGCCGAGCGCGCCTCGTCGTCGGGGACCGAGGAGACACCCTCCGCCGCGACCACCAGGATCGTGGGGTAGATCCCCCGGGCCGGATCGGGCCCGCCCGTCGCCGCATCCTCCTCGGCCGCGTCGACCAGGGCCTCAACGGCGACACGGAGAGCCTCCTCCCGGGACAGCCCGGGCCGCCATCGCTTCTTCAGCGAGCCCTTGGCCGGGCGTTCGCCGGACCCGGTGGCTCGGTAGTCGTCCTCCTCCCACCGGCCTCCCGTGGCGTCGTAGTAGAAGATCCGGCCCTCGTTCCGCCGCTCGTCGAACCCGCCGAACAGCGGTACGACCACCAGGCCCTGGAGGGCCAGCGGGAAGTTGCCCCGGATCATCTGGGCCAGGCGGTTGGCCTTGCCCTCGAGCGACAGGCGGTCGCCGGTGATCTTCTCGTAGTGCTCCAGCTCGAGCTGGAAGAGCTTGACGATCTCGATGGCCTGTCCGGCGGCCCCGGCGATGGCGATGGCCGAGTAGTCATCGGCGGCGAAGACCTTCTCCATCTTGTCGTCGGCGATGGAGAAACCTTCGGTCGCCCGGGTGTCGCCGGCGAACACCACCCCGCCTTCGTACTTCAGGCCGAGGACGGTGGTGCCGTGGGGGTGAGGAACGTCCGTGCCGCCGTGCGCCGGGGCGAGGTCCTTGAGGGCCTCAGGACGGCTTCTGGAGACCAGGTCGAAGAAGCTGGGGTTCGCGCCGATGGGGCCTCCCGCACCGAGCGGGAAGCCGGCGGGGTCGTCCGTCATTCCCCGCCCTTCTGGACGTAGCTCTTGATGAACTCCTCGGCGTTCTCCTCGAGGACCGAATCGATCTCGTCGAGGATCTCGTCCATCTCCCCTTTCAGCTCCTCGGCCTTGGAGGTGGACTGGACCTGGCCGGCGTCGCCCTCGCCGCCGCCCTCGCCCCCACCTTTTCGCTGGGTTTTCTTCTGTTCCTGCTCCTGCGGCACGGCTCGCATTCCCCCCTCGGGTTCCGGTTGGGCCGGCCAGGCCATTCTACCGGCGGGTCCCGGCGTGGAAGGAAGGACGGGCGGAGATCTCAGACGAAGGCTCAGGCCTGGAGCAGGTCGACCAGGCTCGCCGCGTCCGGGGCCCGGTCGAGCAGGCCGGCCACATGCTCGCGGGTGCCGCGCAGGGGCTCGCGCATAGGGATGCGCTGGAGGGCCTCCTTGCCCGTGTCGAAGATCATCGAGTCCCAGGAGGCCGCGGCGATGGCATCGGGGTAGCGGGCGATGCACCGGCCCCGGAAGTACGCTCGAGTGTCGTCGGGGGGCTCCATGACGGCCTGCTCGATCTCCCGGTCGTTGACCAGGCGGTCCACCTTGCCGGTTGCGGCCATCCGGTAGTACAGGCCCTTGTCGGTCCGGACGTCGTGGTATTGCAGGTCGATCAGCCGAAGCTTGGGATCGGACCAGGCCAGGCCGTCCCGCTCCCGATAGCTCTCCAAGAGCCGGTATTTGGCCACCCAGTCCAGCTCGCGCTGGAGCGAGAGGGGGTCGCTCTCCAGGGCCGACAGGACCTTCTCCCATCGCTGGAGGACGTCGCGGTTGTCCGACGTGTCGTCCTCCTGCTCCACGTACTTGCGCGCCCGCTCCAGGTACTCCCACTGGATCTCCACGGCCTTCAGCCGTCTCCCGTCGGCTAAGCGCAGCTGCGCGGTGCACGAGAGGTCGCGGGATACCTCGTGGAGCGAGGCCACGGGATTGGCCATCGTGAGATCCGGCAGGTACTCGTCCTCGATCATCTTCAGGACGATCGAGGTGGTCCCGAGCTTCAGGTAGGTTGCCACCTCGCTCATGTTGGCGTCGCCGATGATCACGTGGAGCCGACGGTACTTGTCGGGGTCGGCGTGCGGCTCGTCGCGCGTGTTGATGATGGGTCGCTTGAGCGTGGTCTCCAGGCCCACCTCGGCCTCGAAGAAGTCCGCGCGTTGGCTGAGCTGGTAGCGATGGCGGTCCCGGTCGTCCCACGGTGCTTCCGCTCCCAGCTTGCCGGCGCCGGTGAAGATCTGTCGGGAGACCAGGAAGGGGGTCAGGTCCCGCACGAGGTTGCCGAACGGCGTGCCCCGGTCGACCAGGAAGTTCTCGTGGGTGCCGTAGGAGTTCCCCTTGCCGTCGCTGTTGTTCTTGTAGATCGCGATGCGCTGCCCGGGAGGAAGGACGTGGTGCAGCTCGGTGAGGGATCGCTCCAGCACCCGCTCCCCCGCCTTGTCGTGGACGACCAGCTGGCGGGGGCTCGCGCACTCGGGTGTGGAGTACTCGGGGTGCGCGTGGTCCACGTAATACCGCGCACCGTTCGGCAGGATCACGTTGGCCAGGCCCAGGTCCTCCTCCGCCGGCTCGCGCACCTGCACGGGCTCGAAGCCGCGGGCGTCGCGAAGCGGTGACTCCTGTTCGTAGTCCCACCGGATCCGGCGCAACGCCCCCGCATACGTGCTGATGAGTAGGGACGACGACAGGACGGGATTGAAATCGGGGGCACCGACCGCGGAGATGCCGTATTCCGTCTCCGTGCCGATGACCTTGGGGATGGCCATCCGGTGAGCTTACAGGTATTGGCCCGCGGCCACGCGCTCGACCTGCCGGCCCTCCGCGCCACCGTCACCGAGCAGCGTGCGAACGTACACGATCCGCTCGCCCTTCTTGCCGGAGATCCGGGCCCAGTCGTCGGGGTTCGTGGTGTTGGGGAGGTCCTCGTTCTCCTTGAACTCGTCGCGGATGGCGTTCAGCAGGTCCTCGGTCTTGATGCCCTTCTCGCCGGTGGACAGGAACCGCTTGATGGCTTCCTTCTTCGACCGGCGGACGATGTTCTCGATCATCGCGCCCGAGTTGAAGTCCTTGAAGTACAGGACCTCCTTGTCCCCGGAGGCGTACGTGACCTCCAGGAACCGGTTGTCGTCGGAGGCGTCGTACATCCGATCCACGGTGACCTGGACCATGCGGCGGACGGCCACGCCCGCATTGCCGCCGGCGCGGCCGACCTCCTCGGGATGGATCGGCACCGCGCCGGTCAAGTACTTCGACATGATGTCGCTCGCCTGCGCGGCGCTCGGCCGCTCGATCTTGATCTTCACGTCCAGTCGGCCCGGCCGCAGGATGGCCGGGTCGATGAGGTCCTCGCGATTGGAGGCGCCGATCACGATCACGTTCTTCAGGGTCTCCACGCCGTCGAGCTCCGAAAGGAGCTGCGGGACGATGGTGCTCTCGACATCGGAGGAGATGCCCGACCCACGGGTCCGGAAGATCGAGTCCATCTCGTCGAAGAATACGATGACCGGCAGGCCCTCCTCGCTCCGCTCCTTGGCCCGCTGAAAGATCTGGCGGATCTGGCGCTCGGTCTCCCCGACGTACTTGTTCAACAGTTCGGGGCCCTTGATGTTCAGGAAGTACGAGTGGGCGTCGGGCCGGCCGGTCCGCTCCCTGACCTTGTCGGCGAGCGACTTGGCCACCGCCTTGGCGATCAGGGTCTTCCCGCAGCCCGGCGGGCCGTACAGGAGCACGCCCTTCGGCGGCTCCAACTGGTGCTCCTTGAAAAGCTCCGAGTACAGGAACGGGAGCTCGACGGCATCGCGGATGGCCTCGATCTGGGCCTCGAGCCCGCCGATGTCCTCGTAGGAGACGTCGGGGATCTCCTCCAGGACGAGCTCCTCGACCTCCTCCTTGGGCAGCCGTTCCAGGGCCACGTTGGACCGCCGATCGATCAGCAGCGGGTCGCCGGCACGGATGGGTTCCTCGCGGAGCGCATAGCCCAGCGTGGCGACGAGCTCCTCGTCGCCGTGACCGATGACGATGACCCGGTCCTCACCGAGCTTGTCCTTGACCTTCATGACCTCGCCGGCGATGTCTGGGCGGAGGACCTCGACGACGTTGAGGGCCTCGTTCAGGATGACCTCGGCTCCCCGGGTGAGTCCCGCCAGGTCCAGCTCGGGCGTCACGTTCACCCGCATCTTCCGGCCCGCGGTGAAGACGTCGACCGACCCGTCGTCGTTCCTCGCGAGGTACACGCCGAAGGTTGCGGGTGGCTGGCTGAGCTTCTCTACCTCCTCGCGGAGGGCCTCGATCTTGTCGCGCTCGGACTTCAGCGCGGATGTGACCTTCTCGTTCTGCGTCAGGGCCCGGGAGAGATCACTCTTCGTCTCGAGGAGCTTCTCCTCGAGGATCTTCACCTGGCGGGGGGCGTTCGTGAGCCGGCGGCGAAGCAGCGCGACCTCGTCTTCCAGGAACTTCACTTGGGTCTGGAGCTCATGCACCTGCTTCTCGTGGAGCTCCTGCTCTTCGCGTGGATCCAACGGCCCGGGCATCCTTCACCTCCCGCGTAGGCGAGTATACGTCCCGTCCCCTCGTCAACCGAGAAGCCGACCGGGGCGTCCTACGACCACTGATACGTTGTCGTCCCGGAGGCGGGTTGGCCTTAGGACCTTTGGGCAATCAATCCGCGCCACTACCTCGGCGGGCCACGGTGATGAAGCCGGTGTGGGCCACCATGCGGTGGTCCGGCCGCACGCTTCGTTCGGTGACGTGCCACGGCCGGTGGAGGACCTCGAACGTCGCCACCTGCTCGAACCCGTGAGCTTGGAGCGCCAGCACGGCGGTCTGGACCTGGATGGTCGTGGGCAGGTACGTGCACACGACGCCCCCCGGGTCCAGGATCCGCAGCACGGTGGGGAGGGGGCCCCACGGTTCCGGCACGTCCAGCACCACTCGGTCGAAGGTTTCCCCCGTCTCCACCACCTCGGTGACGTCCCCCTCTCGGAGGTCCAGCCACGCGGGGAGCTTCCCGAAGAAGGCCTCGACGTTCTGCACGGCCTTGGCGTGGAACTCCGGACGGAGCTCATAGGACACGACGCGGCCGTCGGGGCCGACGGCCCTCGACAACGCCAACGTCAGCGCGCCGGATCCGGTGCCGGCCTCCAGGACCCGGGCGCCCGGGTGGATGTCGGCTTCGACGAGGATGGCGCCGAGGTCCTTGGGATAGACGACCTGCGCGCCGCGAGGCATCTTGAGGACGAAGTCCGCTAGGCGCGGCCGGAAGCACACGAAGGCCATCCCGCCCGTCGATCGCAGGCGCGCGCCCTCCGCCGACCCGAGGATCAGGTCGTGGGGGATGGCCCCGCCGTGTGAGTGCCACGTCTCGCCGGGGCGAAGGCGCACCAGGTATCGACGGCCACGGTCGTCGATCAGCAAGGCCCGTTCCCCCGGCTCGAACGGCGCGCCGCTCACGCTCGGGAGCTTACCCCGCAGGCGTGACCAAGCAGCTCACGTCTGTGGGAGCGGGTTCACGCCGAGGGTCGCGGTGACCGTCTCCTTGTGACCGGCATGGGTGACCACGCTCACCGCGACGCGGTCGCCCGGCCGGTGAGACAGGATCAGTCCGCGAAGCGACGTCGAATCGGTCACGTCCCTGGCGTCCAGGCCGACGATCACGTCGCCCTGGTTGATGCCGGCCCTGTCGGCCGGCCCTCCCGGCACGACATCGAGCACCAGCGCACCGCTCTGGACCGGCAGTCGGAACTGGAGAGCCAGGCTGGGGCTGACGTCCTGCGTGGTGACACCGAGATAGGCGACCGGGGCCGAGGGGTTGGTCGCGGCCTCGTCGATGATCGGCCCGGCCGCGTTCGTGGCGATCGCGAATCCGATGTTCTCAGCCTGGTTCGCCCCAGCGGTGTTGATGCCGACCACCTGTCCGGCCAGGTTGACGAGCGGTCCTCCCGAGTTGCCCGGGTTGATCGCCGCATCGGTCTGCACGACGCCGGTGTAGGTTCGCACGCCGTTCTTGCACGTGTCGCAGTTGGGGTCCTGGGCCTGGATCGTGCGGCCGAGCGCGGAAACGATCCCGGAGGTGACCGTGGGCCCGCCGGGCAGAGCCAGGGCGTAGCCCAGCGCGACCACGCGCTCCCCCAGCTCGAGCCGGCCGGAGTTGCCGAGCGGCACGGTGGGCAGGCCCGTCGCGTCGATCTTCAGGACCGCGAGGTCGGCGTTCTGGTCACCCCCGATCACCCTGGCCGCGTAGCGCTTCGAATCCGGTGGCGGGGTGATGACCGTGATCCGTTGGGCGTGCTCGACGACGTGGAAGTTGGTCACCACGATCCCGTCCGACCGGATGACGAACCCGGTGCCGACGCCGCGACCGGACTCCCCGCCGAGGGGGTTGGGTTGGAACAGGTTGGTCGAGACGTTGACGACCGCGGGCCGGACCGCCTCGACCACCTGCACGATGGGATCGAGGGAGGGATCGGCTGCCCCGGCGTCGACGGCCATCGGTGAGCTCCGCACCGGGACGCGCTCGATCACGGTTCGGGTGCAGGCCGTCACGGCCAGGGCGGCCGCCATCAGGGACAGGATGGCGCGCTTCATCGGTGACCTCGGTTTCGTCTCGGGGAAGGGCTGCAAGCTATTCGGCGCCGTCCAGGTCGGCGTTCACGGAAAACCCGCGCCGGCGGATCGAGCCTAGCCCGCGGGAGCGGTGTCGACCGCCGCGGGGCGAGGCAGCAGCCCGGCCTCCTCCACCAGGCGCACGATCGATTCGTCCCCCTTGATCGAGATGAGATGGACGCCCGCCACGCCTCGCATCCCGCGGAGCTCCTCCACGATCTCGAGCGCGATGCGGATGCCCTCGTCCCCCTGGCGCTCGGAGGGGACGCTCTCGATCCGGGCGATGACCGAGTCCGGGACGTCGATGCCCGGAACCATGTCCCGGAGATATCGTGCGGCCCCGGCCGAACGGCACACGTACACCGACGGGAGGATGAACACGCGGTCCAGGAGCCCGAGCTCGTCGGACCTGGCCATGAACACGCGCATCGTTGCCAGGTTGAACACGATCTGGGTTTGGACGAACTCCGCGCCGGCCTCGATCTTCTTCCCCAGGCGCATGGGCCGGAAATCGTGAGGAGGTGCGAACGGGTTCTCCACCGCGCCGATGAACAGAGGGAGCGGCTCGTCGAGGTGCCGGCCGCTCACGTACATCCCCCGGTCGCGCATGATCCTTGCGATCTGGATGGCGTGGACCGCGTCGATGTCGTAGATCGGCTTGGCCTCCGGATGGTCGCCGGCCGTGACGTCGTCACCGGTCATGAGGCAGACGTTCCGAGCCCCGAGTGCCACCGCGCCCACCAGGTCGGCCTGCAGGGCCAGGCGATTCCGGTCGCGACATGCGAGTTGGACGATGGGTTCCACGCCCCGGTCCAGCAGGAGGTGCGCGGCGGCAAGGGGTGAGATGTGAGGATGGGCCGCGCTGTTGTCGGTGGCGTTCACCGCATCCACGGAGCCCCGGAGGAGGTCGGCGAGCCGGTACACGGATTCGGGGTCCGGGCTGTCGGTTGCCTGGAGCTCCGCCGTCACGACGAACTGTCCCGACGCGAGCAACCGATGGAGATGGCTGCGGGCCGGGTGCCCGCTCACCGCTCGCGATCCTCCTCGCCCGCGGCGAGCCAGCCGGCGGGAGCATGGCGGTCCCGGCCGGTGAGCAGGTTCTCCCAGGAGGAGGTTTCCTGGAGCCGCCAGTCCACGGGCTTCTGCACGTGCTCCATGTGGTCACGCCAGAGTGGAAGGCGCCGAGACCCCTCCCAGGCCTGGACCCAGACGCATGGCTGGTCCGGCAGCACCTCGCAGTTGCCGTTCTGCAGGACACCGCCGCACGGGCCGTTGCGCAACGACTTGGGACAGCGCATGGGACACGACAGGCCGGTGGAGTGAAGGATGCATTGCCCGCACATCCGACAGTCCCAGATGGCCCCCTTCGTCCCCCGCTCGACCAGGAGGATGGCCTTGCGGAGCCCTCTCGCCTCGGGGGCCGACGCCGGAGGCCTGCGGTCGAGCTTCGTCGTCATCTCGCGCCTCCGAGCGGGCTGCCCATGGCCGCTACTTCTCGAGGGGTGCGGCCGGGACCTCCTTCTTGGGATCGATGAACGGGATGGCCGCCGTCCGGCCGGTCAATGGCCCGCTCTCCGACCGGACCTCCAGAACGGTCCCCGGCCGCGAGAGCTCGGCGGGGACCCACACGTAGCCGATGTTCTTCTCAAGCCGAGGCGACCAGATGGCGTCCGTCACCCTCCCGACCACCTCGCCGTCCACCGCGACCGGCCAGAACCACGTCAGCTCGGCGCGGAGGGCGTCCCCTGCGAACTCGATCCCGACCAGCTTGCGCTGCACGCCTTCTCGGCGGACCCGCTCCAGCGCGTCCTTGCCGATGTAGTCCTGCGGCTGCTCCTCGACCAGGTGCTCGAGCCCCATGATCTCGAACGGGTTGTTCTCGTGCGTCATGTCCGAGTTGTAGTTCATGATCCCGGCCTCGATGCGGCGGGCCTCGACAGGGGCCGTGGGCCGGATCCCGAACTCCTTCCCCGCCGCCATGACCAGGTCCCAGAGGTCGTCCCCCCGGGACGGGTCGAGCAGGTTGATCTCGAACCCCTGCACCGCGGTCCATCCCGTTCGGCTGATCAGGACCGGGATGCCCTCGATGTCGAACCAGTCACACCAGTAGTACTTCAGGGCGTAGACCGCGGGGCCGACCAGCCTCTCCAGGGTCTTCCCGGCCTTCGCTCCCTGCACCTGCATGGGATAGGCCTCCGGGTAGGAAACGTCGACGTCCATGCCGGCCTGCGAGGCCACCCCCAGCGCGTACAGTCCCGCATCGGAATCGGCGAGCTGCATCCACCACCGATTCTCGCCGACGTGCAGCAGGACGGGGTCGTTCAGGATCCCGCCGTCGGGCGCGGTGACGATCATGTACTTCCCCTGCTTCACCGCGCACTTCGTCAGGTCGCGGCAGGTGAGCATGTTCACCAGCCGGTCGGCGTCGGCCCCGGAGAGCTCCACGGTGCGTTCCACGGCCACGTCCCACACGACCACGTCGTTGAGGAGCGCCCAGTACTCGAGGTCCGGATCGTCGAAGTACGCGGGGAGGAGCATGTGGTTGTAGACGTCGTAGGCGGTGCACCCGGCCCGCCGGGTCGCGTCGAAGAACGGGGAGCGCCGGTACCACGGACCGAAGTAGATCGTCGCGCTCTGGTCCAGCATCTCCTGGCGTTCGTTGGTCATGTGGCCGTCTCTTCCCTTCCGGCTGGGCTGGCACCGGGACGCCCGGCAACACTGGTTGAATCATCGTTCAAACTCGCGCGCCGCCGCAACCGGCGCTCGGTCGGGCCTGGACTACGAGACCGGGATGCGCTTCTCGGGGTCGACGAACGGCATCGGCACGACCGTCGCCTTGCGCTCACCCCATTCGGTGTCCACCGTGACAGCGCTTCCAGTCTTGGAGCGATCCGCCGGAAGCCAGGCGTACCCGAGGTTCGTTCGCAGACGCGGAGAGTAGACGGCCGAGGTGACCTTTCCGATCTGCCGGCCGGCTTCGCGGATGGGCCACTTCACCGAGTTCAGGGCGGGGAACGGCTCGCCGTCGAGCTCCACACCATTGATCCGGCGGCTCACGCCGGCGTCCTTGATCCGCCGCAACGCCGCGATCGAGATGGTGGCATAGTCGGAGAGGTTCCAATCCACCAGGCGGTCCAGCCCCAGCTCGAGCGGGTTGTTCTCGTACGTCATGTCGGCGCCCCAGTTGAAGATGCCGCCCTCGATGCGCCGGATGTCGGAGGGACCGGTGGGCTTGATCCCGTACGGCTTTCCCGCCTTCATGATGTGCTCCCAGAGGTCGAACCCCCGAGAGGGATCGGCGAGGTAGACCTCGTAGCCGACCTCCGACGTCCACCCCGTTCGGGTCACGATGACGGGGATGCCCCCGATCTCGGCCCTCCGCCACCAGTAGTACTTCAGGTCGAGGATGTCCTCCCCCACCAGGTCCCGCATGAGGTCCTTCGACTTCGGGCCCTGGATCTGCAAGGGGGCCACCTCCGCCTCCTTGATGGTCACGTCGAGGTCCGGATAGGCGTTCCGCAGACCCCGGGCGAACAACAGGGCGTCCGAGGAGGCCAGCGCGAACCAGAACGTGGTCTGGTCCATCCGGGTGAGGACGGGGTCGTTCACGATGCCGCCGTCCCGATCGCAGATGAGGACGTACTTCGCCTGGCCCACGGCGCACGTCGACAGGTCTCGCGGCGTGAGGAGTTGGGCGAAGGCCGGGCCGTCGGGACCCCCGATCTCCAGGCAGCGCTCGACCGAGACGTCCCACAGCGTCACGTCGTTCAACAGGGCATGGAACTCGGCCTCGAACGTGTCGAAGCGGATGGGGAAGTACATGTGGTTGTAGACGGTGAACCCCTTCGGGTCGTACTTCTGCGTCGCCTCGAAATACGGGGTCCGGCGGTTGCGCGCCCCCCGCTGGACCTGGGCCATGTCGAACGCCATCGAACGATCCTCCTTCGCGTGTGATTTCGTCAGGAAACCGTGGCCGAGGTCGGCCCGCGCGCCGGCGCGGCGACCCGGCCCTCCAGGTAACCTCGGGCCACCATGGCCATGAACGCGTGGACCTCGTCCTCCCCAGCGGCGAAGGGGCCTTGCCGCTGGCCCCGCGAGGCCAGCCCACGCTGCACCGACTCGCAGGCCGACCAGTCCTCGCGATTGGTGAGGTCCCAGAAGTCCGCGGCGTAGGCCGGGTCGAAGCCCCTTCGCTGCCTGGCCTCCGGCGGGAACAGCCAGATGCACTCCACGAAGGTCTCCCCCGGCCCGAGCGGCTCGAGCCGGTGCGCCATCACGTAGTCGGGGTGGAGGCTGATCAGCAGGTTCGGGAACAGGCCGAAGTAGAAGACCTGCCGCCGCCGCCTCGCGTCGAGTCCGCGGAGGAGGAGTCCCCCGCTCGCCCCGGAGAGGGACATGGTCTCCGCGTGGTCCTCGAGGTCCATCGAGCCCCCCACCCAGCTCCCGGTGGCCGTGAAGGTCTCGCCGCTGTCCGTGGGGGTCACCCTGCACAGCGCGGGATGGATGCTCGGGCAGTGGTAACACTCGTGGTAGTTCTCGGTGATGGCCTTCCAATTGGCCCGAACGAGGTACTCGTGTCGTTTCGCCGGGAACAGCCGTTCGGGTTCCCAGGCCGCCAGGAGCCCCTCGAGGTTTCCGACGTACTCGCTGAAGTCCGCAGCGTCCCCCGAGGCGTCGACGAAGATCCATCCGTGCCACTCGGCCACTCGGACCTGGATGAGCGGGTAGTCGGCCTTGTCGAATCCCGGGGCCTCGCCGAACCGGGGGGCTCCGGCCAGGGCGCCCTCGAGCGAGTACACCCATGCGTGGTACGGACACTTGATGGCCCGGAGGTTGCGGCTCGTGCCCGGCTCCACGAGCTCGTGGCCGCGATGGCGGCAGACGTTGTAGAAGGCTTGGAGGTTGCCGCCCCGATCCCGGACCAGGAGGATTCCCTCCCCGCCGACCCGCACCGCCTTCTGGTCACCCGAAGCGCCCAGGTCGTCGGCCCGGCCGACGCAGGTCCAGGATGCCTCGAAGAACCACTTCTGCTCCCATGCGAACACCTCGGCCGACAAGTAGGCCTCGGCCGGGAGCGTCCGGCCCGCTCCTGGCGCGCGCGCCAGCACCGGCTGGAGCTTCGAAGGCTCGATCGGCGCGGCTACGTGCGACACAGGACCCTCCGGCCCGATTGAACGGTGGTTCAACATCGTATCGTGGGCCCTCGGCGACCAGCAACGACGTTACCTGACCGGCGGTTGGGTGCTCGCTCCTCACGAGAACGACGGATCGATGAAGACCGGCGCCCCCGCGACCATCGTCAGTTGCACCTTCGCATCGGCCAGCTCGTCGAGCGACAGGTCGAACAGGTTCCGATCGACCACCACCAGATCCGCCGCCTTGCCCACCTCGATCGAGCCCGTCGCCTCGTCCAGATGGTTCACGTAGGCCGAGCCCATGGTGAAGGCGTGGATGGCCGAGGCCAGGTCGATGCGCTCGTCCGGCAGGAAGGTTTCCTTGGTCGCTCGTTCGCCGACCATGTCCGCGTAGCGACGCGGCTCCTTGCGATGGACGGCAATGGCCATCTCCCACATCGGGTTGGGACTCGACACGGACCAGTCGCTCCCGAACGCGAGCCTTGCCCCCGACCGGAGGAGACTGGCGAACGGGTACTGCCACCCGCTTCGCTCCGGGCCGAGGAATGGGATCGTGAGGTTCACCATCTGGCCCTCGAGCGTCGCCCACAGGGGTTGGGCGTTCGCCACCACCCCGAGCCCGTGGAACCGCGGGACGTCGTCCGGGTGGACCACCTGGATGTGGGCAATGTGGTGGCGATGATCGTTCGCCCCGTTCGCGGCCCGCGCCGCCTCCAGGGCGTCCAACGCCTCACGGACGGCCCGCTCCCCGATCGCGTGGATGTGGACCTGGAACCCCTCGGCGTCCAGTCGCGTCACGGAGGTCTTCAGCAGCTCCGGGTCGACGAACGACATCCCCCGGTTCGAGGTCGGCGCGCCGTCGCGGTCGAGGTACGGATCGAGGACCCCGGCCGTGAAGTCCTCGATCACGCCGTCCTGCATGATCTTCACCGTGGTTGCCCGGAACCGCCCCACCGAGCTCCGCTCTCGTTTCGCGACCAGCTCGTCGATCTGCTCGTCACCACGGTGCCGGTCCCACCACAGGGAGCCGACGACTCGGGCCGTGAGCTCACCTCTGCCGGCCGTCGCGGTGTAGGCACCGAGCGTGTCGTACGGGCCCCCGACGATGGCGTCCTGCCATGCGGTGATGCCCAGCGAGTGCAGGTACCGCTGGGCCATCCTGAGGCCCTTCTCCCATTCCTCCTGCGTGACGGGGGGCATCAGCTTCTCGATCAGATCCATGGCCCCCTCGTGCAGGGTGCCCGACGGTTCCCCATCGGCATCTCGCTCGATCCTCCCGTCCGGCGGGTCGGGGGTCTCCCGGGTGATGCCGGCAAGTTCCAGGGCTCGCGAGTTCACCCAGGCCCCGTGGCCGTCGCGGTTCGGCAGATACACCGGGCGGTCCGGCACGATGCGGTCCAGGACGTCCTTGGTCGGCGTCCCGCCCGGGAACGAGTCCATCGACCAGCCTCCGCCCCGGATCCACTCGACCTCGGGATGCTCGCTCGCGTAGTCGGCCACGATTCGCTCGTAGCCCTCGCCGGTGTAGGCCTCGTTCAGGTTGCACTCCAGCATCTCCAGGCCGCCGGAGGGAGGATGCACGTGCGCGTCCTGGAACCCCGGAAGCAGCATCCTGCCCCCCAGATCGTGGACCTGGGTCTTCGGCCCGATGAGGTCGCCGAGCGATCCGTCGGTCCCCACCATGACGATGCGTCCGCCCTTCACGGCGACGGCCTGGGCCCAGTTGCGTGCGGGATCCACCGTATAGACGGCGCCGCCGGTGAAGACGACGTCGGCCGGGCCGTCGGAGCTCGTGTCGGTCACGTGCATCGCTCCATCGCGCGTTGAGGAGGCCGAGCATACCGGCGCCGGTCAGGCCAGCGCCACGAGCTCGAGCAAGTCGTCGCTCCAGTAGTCGAGTGTCCCCTCGGGCATCATCAGCACACGTTGCGGTGCAAGGGTTTCAACGAACTCCACGTCGTGGCTGACCAGCACCATCGCGCCGCGCCATGCGGCGAGCGCTCCGCCGATCGCGGACCGAGAGGGAGGATCGAGGTTGTTGGTCGGCTCGTCGAGCAGGATCAGGTTGCGACGCCCCGCGACCAGCTGCGCCAGCGCGAGCTTGGTCTTCTCGCCGCCCGACAACGTCCCGGCGTCGCGGAACGCGATCTCGCCGGTCAGCCCGAACATGCCGAGCAACCCCCGGAGGTCCTGGTCGGAGGCATCGGTGGATTCGGAACGGAGGTGCGCGAGGACGTCGATGCCGTCACGGATGCCCTCGTGCTCCTGCGCGTAGTAGCCGAGCGAGACCCCGGTTCCCAGGCGCACGCTCCCGGCATCGGGCTCCGACACCCCCGCCACGATCCGAAGGAGCGAGGTCTTGCCCGCGCCGTTCAGGCCCATGACGAGCAGCCGTTCCCCTCGAGACACGTCGAAGGTCGCGTCCTCGAACACCGGGGGGCCGCCGTAGCCCTTGGTCACACCCGAGGCCTCGAGGACCAGCCGGCCGGAGTGTGGCGGCTCGGGGAACCGGTAGCGGACCCGCCGCTCCTTCGCCGGGGCGGCCACGGATTTGGCCGCCAGGTGCTGGACCCGGGTGTCGAGCGTCTTGGCCTTGCGGGCCCGCTTGTCGGTCTGGCCCCGCATCGAGTCGGCCAGCGTCTTCAGCCGCTTGATCTCGGTCTGCTGCCGCTCGGCGAGGGCCGTGAGACGAACCTCGTCCAGCCGCCTGGCCTCCCGATATTCGGAGTACGTCCCGCGATAGACCACGATGCCGTCGCGGTCCAGGTGCAGGACCCGGCCGATCGCCCCGTCGAGCAGCTTGATGTCGTGGCTCACCACCATCACGGCACCCCGATAGCCGGCCAGGAAGCTCATCAGCCAGACCTTGGCGTCGCTGTCGAGGTGATTGGTGGGCTCGTCGAGGAGCAGGACGTCGGAGCCGGCGAACAGGATCCGCGCGAGCTCGAGTCGCCGCCGCTCGCCCCCGGACAGGGCCCGAACCGGCAGTTCCAATCGGTCCTGGGACAGCCCGAGCCCCACCACGATCCTGCGAGCCTCGGCCTCGCCCGAGTAGCCGTCGGCCGCCCGGTACCGCTCCTCCAGCCGGGTGAACCTGGCCACGGCGTTCTCGGTGGGCCGGCCCTCCATCGTCAGGCGGAGCTTCTCCAGCCGCTCGGCCATCTCCTGGAGCCCCCTGGCCTCCAGCACGTGCACGAGCGCCGTGTGGTCCTGCTCGGCGCGATGCTGGCGGGGGTCCTGGCGCAGGTAGCCCACGGCCCCTCGCCTGGTCACGGTCCCCGTGACGGGCTGGGCCTCCCCCGCCAGGACCTTCAGGAGGCTGGTCTTTCCGGCTCCGTTCCGCCCGACCACGCCGACCTTGTCCCCCGCCCGAAGGGAGAAGGACAGGCCCTCGAGGATCCTCGTGCCCCCGGCTTCGACGGCCAGGCCCGCGGCTTCCAGGACGCTCATGGCCGGATGGTACCGCCCCGTCGGTGAGCGGGAACCTGCCGGCATCGCCGTCTAGATGCGGGCGATGGAGCGAAGCGACATGCGCGGTCCGTACCGCGGGGCGCTGACGCCGGCGGCGAGCAGCAGCCGGAGGACCCGGCCTCGATGGCCGGCGAAGGGTTCCAGGAGCTCCAGCATCTGCTCGTCGGTCCCCCGTGGCCGGCCGGTGAACGCCCACGCCACCATGTGGGGAAGGTGGTAGTCGCCCGGCGGCACCGCGTCGGCGTCGCCGAGCGCGACCATGCCCACGCGCGCGGCACTCCACGGCCCCACCCCGGGGAACGCCTGGATCCGGCGGTACGCGTCGGGCAGCGACATCCCCAGGGCTTCCTCCAGCCGGACGGCACGGGACGCTGCGGCACGCAGCGTGTCCGCGCGCCTTCGTTCGATCCCCAGCGGATGGAACGCCGGATACGGGGTCCCGGCCAGGTCGTCGGGCGTGGGCGGGAGCCGAAGGCGGCCCGGACCGGGCGCCATCTCGCCCAATGCGCCCACGAGGTTCCGATAGGCCGCGAAGGCCTCCGCCCCCGGCACCTTCTGCTCGAGGATCGTGGGCACGAGCGTCTCGAACACCGCCCGGGAACGCGGGATACGCAGTCCGGGCATCCGCCGATGGAGGTCATGGACGATGCCCGAAGCCGGATCGAACCCATCCAGCGAATCGCGCGCACCGAGGAGCTCGGGGGCGGCATCGAGTACCCACTCCGCGCCGGGCCCCCATCCCTCGGTCCGGATCCCATCGTCGGCTGCTTGGAATCGCGCCGTTGCGGGACCGAGGGGCGTCCGGGTCGCCCGCCACCACGAGCCGTCGGGTTCCCGCCGGACGCAGGGATTGGCCCGCCCGTATGTGAGGATCCCGAACGTCAGCCCGAGATCCACCGGCAGCGGCAGCCGGACGGTCCTCCGAACCGGTTCACCCACCGGTTCGCTCATCGGCATCTCCGGTCGTTCGTCCATCGGATCCCGCATCCTGCCACACCTTCCACCGGACCGATCCCGGCATCCACCGTCGCCGCCGTGTCGGAGAATCTCCCACGTGCTCCTCGATGAGATCGCACGGACCTCGATGGCGGTCGGGCAGACGCGGTCGCGGCTGGCCAAGATCGACCTGTTGGCCGGCATCCTTCGCCGCCTCCGGGCGGATGAGGTCCCGATCGCCGTGGCCTACCTCTCGGGCGTCTTGCCGCAGGGGACGGTAGGTGTCGGTTGGGCCTCTCTCCGGGATCTGCCGGCGCCCGCCACTCCCCCACCCTCCCTCGAGCTCCGAGAGGTTCACGCCGCCCTGGACCGGATCGCCGCCGCGAGCGGCAAGGGTTCGCAGGCGGCGCGGCGGGGCGAGCTCACCGCGCTGTTCGCTCGAACGACGGAGCAGGAGCGACGGTTCCTGCTCGGCCTCCTTTCCGGCGAGATCCGGCAAGGCGCGCTCGAGGGGATCATGGTCGAGGCAGTTGCCAAGGCGGCCACCGTGCCCGCATCGGAGTTCCGCCGGGCGCTGATGGTCGCGGGGGACCTGGGCGTCGTGGCGGCCGAGGCCCTCGCGAGCGGCACCGAAGGGCTCGCCGGGTTCCGGCTCACGATGTTGCGGCCGATCCAGCCGATGCTGGCGCAGACCGCAACCGATCTCACGGACGCGCTGGGACGGATCCGTCCGGCCGCCGTCGAGTGGAAGCTCGACGGCGCCCGCATCCAGGTGCACCGGCTCGACGGCGAGATCCGCGCGTTCACCCGGAACCTGGCGGACATCACCGATCGGGTGCCGGAGGTGGTCGAGGCGGTTCGCGCGCTGCCGGTCGCCGCCGTGATCCTGGACGGCGAGGCCATCGCGCTCCGTCCGGACGGGCGCCCCCATCCGTTCCAGTTGACGATGAGCCGCTTCGGAAGCCGGCTGGACGTGCCGGAGCTTCGCCGGACCGTTCCGCTCTCGTCGTTCTTCTTCGACGTCCTGCATCTGGACGGCGACGACCTCATCGACAGGACCACCGAGGAACGGATCGCCGCCCTCGACGCTCGCATCCCGGGAGAGCTGGGGGTACCGAGGATCCTGACGGCCAACCCGGAGGAGGCCGACCGCTTTCTCGACGGCGCGCTCGAGCTCGGCCATGAGGGTGTGATGGTGAAGGCGCTCGATGCCCCGTACGAGGCCGGCCGGCGGGGAGCGAGCTGGCTGAAGGTTAAGCGAGCGCACACCCTCGACCTCGTCGTGCTGGCCGTGGAATGGGGACACGGGCGGCGGCGGGGTTGGCTCAGCAACCTCCACCTGGGGGCGCGCGACCCGGCCACCGGCGGCTACGTCATGCTGGGAAAGACCTTCAAGGGCATGACCGACGAGATGCTCGCGTGGCAGACCGAGCGCTTCCTCGAGCTCGAGACCCACCGAGACGCCTACACGGTGTATGTCCGTCCCCAGCTGGTCGTCGAGGTCGCCTTCGACGGCGTGCAGGGCAGCCCTCGGTACCCCGGAGGCCTGGCCCTCCGGTTCGCCCGGGTCAAGGGCTACCGTCCCGACAAGCGTCCGGAGGACGCCGACACGATCGACACCGTTCGGGCGATCCACGCCGGACGGTAAAGGCTCGTTAGACCCGAACCACCGGGACGTCCACGAGGTGCTCCGCGACGAACCAGACCTGAAGCTCGTTCGTCCGCAACACGTCGCTCATCAGCAGGTCGTTGGTCCCGTCGTCGCGGGTCTCGGCGGTCTTGGTGATGGCCTCGCGGACCTTCTCGATGATGATCTCGTGGGCCTCGAGAAGCCTGGACAGCATAGCCGGGACCTCCTCGGCGCCATCCGGTGGGCGGGGGACGGTCGTGATCTCCGCGGCGAGACGGGGGTCGCCCACCGCCACCCCGCCGAGCGTCTGCACCCGCTCGGCGAGCAGGTCGATCAGCTTCAGCTGCTCGTCCGCGTGCTTGTCCAGCAACAGGTGCAGCTGGAAGAAGGTCGGGCCCCGTACCAGCCAGTGATGCTTCTTGTACAGGGCGTACAGGATCATGGAGTCCGAGAGGATCCGGTTCAGCAGCTGGACGCTCTCCAGGCGGACCTCGAAGTTGAGCGCGAGCGGGAACAGCCGCATCTTCCCGAACTTCTGCACCTCCACTCCCTGCTGGTGGAACAGCGGCTGGCTGCTCGCCGGGCGCTCTCCGTCCGCCACCTTGAACGGATCGCTCTGCGTGGCCTTGGCCATGGTTCCTCCTTCCATCGGTGGGCCGGACCACTCCCGGGCCACGGGGTCGCCCACTGGACGCCGGCGCTCACCCGATGCTAGTCCGACTCCCCGGCCTCCGAGGGCCGGCTCTGGACCTCGACGTCGATCCGCTCCTCAGGCCGGCGATCCTCCTGCGTCGCGTATTGGGTCAGGGCCTGGACGTCCGCTTCGGTGAATGGCGGCTGCACCAGGCTCCTCGGCCACAGGCGGCGCTCCCTCACCACGTTGACCTCGGCGGCGAGCAGCGTGACCTGCGCGCCGATGAAGATCCACGCCAGGAGCCCGATCACCACGGCGAACGTGCCGTAGATCTCACTGGCCCCCCTGAGCTGATGGCTGACGTAGTACCCGCCGAGGGCCTGCAAGGCCGTCCATGCCGCGGCCCCGACGGCGGCGCCCGGCGCCACGTCGCCCCATGTCAGGTTCTCGCTGGTCAGGATACGGAAGGCCAAGAGGAACAGGACGAGGTTCATCACGAATGAGATGGCCAGACCGAGGACCGCCGTCCACCAATGATCGCTCCCCGCACCGACGCTTCCCGCAGCGGCGGAGGCCAGGGTCAGCACCCCCAACACTGCGAGCATGATCAGCGCCCGGAGCGTTGACTTGAGGAAGTTCGGGCGGTGCTCGTACGGGACATTCCATACCGTGTTCAAGGCGGCCTGGGTTGCCTTGATCACCCCCAGGCCGGACCACAGGGTCAGCGCGACCCCGACGGCGAGCACCAGGCCGTTTCCGTCGAGCGCATGGACGTTCCGGGAGATCTGGGTCCCGACGACCGGGAAGTTGGCCAACGCGGAGTCGACGATGCGCCGCTGAAGGTCGGGGTTGTTCCGAAGGACCATGCCCAGGATGGTCACGAACACGAGCAAGAGTGGGAACAGGGAGAAGAAGCCGTAGTAGGCGATCAGGGCGGCCAGGTTCCCCGCCTGGTCGTCACCGAACTTCTTGACCACCGCGAAGGGGAACGCGACCGCCGCATGCCGCTTCTGGAACGCGTCGACCTTGCGGAGGATCTCCTTCACGCCCCTATTTTCTCCGCTTCAGCTGCCCGGTGAGGTAGCGGGCGTCGTCCTTCACCGCCTCGGCCGCGCCTCTCGGGATGGGCGGATTGGCCTTCTGCAGGTTGCCCTTTCCCATCAGCCCGACGATGAGGGCGAAGAGTGCCCAGACGCCTCCCACGATGAGCGCGGAGGCCCAGGGAGGGAGCACGATGGCCAGGGCCAGGATGGCCGCCGCCGTGAACGCGCCGAGAGCGCACAGTGCCAGGATGCCCGCCGCCCCCAACATGCCCACCCCGACCCACGCCCGCTTCACCTTCTCCGAGATCTCCCGCTTGGCCAGCTCGATGTCCTTGCGCACGATCGTTCGAACGCCGAAGCCGATGATGGAGGCCGTTCGAAGCAACGAACCGGAACGAGAGCCGTTCGTGGTGGCCATGGCGCGCTCCTCTCCCTGAACGCCTCGATCCGGGCGCCCTCGGAGCCCATACCCTGGCGGTCGAAGTGCAAACGGCCGTCCGCTCAGCCGATCCGGCCGGCGGCCGAAGGTAAGCGGGCGCGCTATGAAGGCGAGGGCCGAGGGCCGTCGGCCGTGGTGAGCGGGCACCGGGGGTCCGGGCCGAGCTCGGCGAAGAGCTCCCACAACCACTCATGCGTGGGGTCCGTGCACACGCGCCAGGCTCGTTCGGCCGGCCCGGCCATCACGTTCAGGTAGTACATCGTGTGGCCCGGTGGAGCCACACTGGGACCGTGATAGCCCCTGGGGATCAGGAACACGTCCCCGTCACGGACCGTTTCGGTGACGTCGATGTCTCCGTCGGTGGTGTACGTCCGGTGCAGGCCGAACCCGCCGTCACCCCGGATCCGGAAGTAGTAGATCTCCTCCAACGGGACCTCGCGCTCGGTGAGCTCGTCGTGCTTGTGTGGTGGGAACGACGACCAGTTCCCGTCCGGGGTGAGCACCTCCACCGCGATGAGCCGCTCCGCCTCGAACGCGTCCGCCGACATGAAGTTGTTGACTTGCCGGGTGGCCGCCCCACCTCCCCGAACCTCGACGGCCACGGCTCGGGCCGGCACGTACGCGGGCTCCAGCGGCCGCTCCGCGCGCGCCGTGGGGAGCGCGAACTCGCCCCCACCGTCGCTGGTGAGGATGGCCTCGCTTCCCTCCGGGACGTAGGCGAAATCGGTGACGCGGGAGAACACGTCGGTCCTGCCCTCGAGCTCGAAGGCGTGCGACCCGATCTCGACGCGGCACGAGCCCGAGAGCGGGAGGACCGCGGCCTCGAACCCCTCGAAGGGGACGGCGCGGCGTTCACCCGGCGCCAGGGCGATCACCCGCAACGCGGCGAAGCTCCATCCCGCGGCGTCCGGTGTGAGGTTCACCGGGTCCGCTCCCTCGGCCAGCGTTCCGGCGGGGCGGAACAGCTCACTCACCGCGGCACCCCTCGTCGGCGGGGACGTGCTCGGGCCGCTACGCTCGAGCAGCGGTGAGACGACTCCCGGCGGTCCTGGTCCTGTTCGCTCTGGCGATGCCGGGCGGCGTCCCCCGGCCTGCGGAGCTGTCGATCACGGGGGCCTCCCCCGCCGACCTCCGGGTGCTGATCGTGGAGACCTGGGACCGGTTCGTCGATGCGTTCCCGGCCCGCCGGGGCTGCCTCGCTCCGGTCACGGTCCAGGGCGCCTGGTCGCTCGACGGCCGAGGATCGTACGACCCCGTCCGGCGGCTGGTCACGGTCCGCATCCCCGGTTCGGCTCCGAACCTGCGGGCCTCGCTGGTCCACGAGTTCGCCCATCACATGGAGTTCACCTGCCCCGAACAGCCCGACGTTCGAGTCCCGTTCCTCGCCGCCCAGGGGCTCCCGCTGTCCGCGACCTGGTTCGACGGAAGGACGTGGGAGACCACCCCGTCCGAGCAGTTCGCCGAGGCCATCGTCCAGGTGGTGCTGGGACGGCCGACGCATCCGGCGGTGTTGATCCGGCCGGGATCCATCGCGCTGCTTCGGGCGTGGGGTCGCGGCGACGTCAGGCATGGCTCATGAGCGCGCGCACCTGGTCCTCGTTCGGCATGGCGTCCGCGCAGGCGAGTTGGGTGGCGACGTAGGCCCCGGCCGCGTTGGCGAACCGGATCGTCGTCACGATCTCCCATCCCTCCAGGAGTCCGTGGCAGAGGGCCGCGCCGAACGCGTCGCCCGCGCCGAGCCCGTTGACCACGCCCACCGGCACCGGTGGGATGCGTTCCATCCCGCCGGTCCAGGCCACGAGCACGCCATCCGGTCCCAGCTTCACCACGGCCAGGTCGAGGCCCAGGCGGAGCAGCCGCTCGGCCTGAGCCTCCGGCTCGCCCTCGCCGACCACGATCGTGGCCTCCTCCCGATTGCCCACGGCCACCGTCGCGTGCTCCAACGCTCGGCGCTGCCGGTCCCCGGCCTCCCCCGGCACCGGCCAGAACGAGGGACGGAAATCCAGATCGTGGACGGTGACGGCCGAGCGTCCCCGGGCCTCCAGCGCCGCTGTCGTCGCGGAGTGGCTGGGCTCGTCCGACAGCCCGGTCCCGGTGGTCCAGAAGATCCTGGCCCCCCGGATGGCGTCGAGGTCCAGATCGTCCGGGGCAAGATTCATGTCGGGCGCCTTCGGCGCACGGTAGAACAGCAGGGGAAAGGAGTCGGGCGGGAAGAGCTCGCAGAACACGATGGGGGTCCGAAGGTCCGGGTCGGTGCCCACGTAGCGGTCGTCGACGCCGAAGGATCGAAGCGCCGCCCTCACGTAGGCGCCGAAGCCGTCGTCGCCGACCTTCGTGATCACCGCGGCGCGGTGCCCGTAGCGCGCCGCTCCCACCGCGACGTTGGTTGCGGTCCCGCCGAGCGACTTCGCGAACGTGCCCACGTCGGCCAGGCGGACGCCGCTCTGCAACGGGTAGAGGTCGACCCCGACACGTCCCATGGTCAGGACGTCGTACGGAGCCGCCCCCACGATCAGGCGCCGGGATCCTTGGCCTCGCGCTCGAGCGCCTCGGCCGCACGGGCCAGGTCGTCGCCCGCCTCGCCGCTGGCCTTCCCGGCGGCGCGCTCGAGCTCGTGCGCGAGGTTCTCGAGCTCCTCGCCCCCGGCCATCATCTGGACCAGGCGATCCAGGCCGAGCTCCTCTTTCGAGTAGTCGCCGTACACGCGACCCCGGCGCAGGATCACGTGGTGATCGCCTACGGGGTAGGCGTGGTGCGGGTTGTGCGTGATGAAGATGACCCCCACCCCTCGCTGCCTGGCCTGGACGATGTACCGGAGCACCACGCCCGCCTGCTTCACCCCGAGCGACGCCGTTGGCTCGTCCAGGATCAGGACCTTCGCCCCGAAATACACCGCCCGGGCGATGGCGACCGACTGCCGCTCCCCTCCGGACAGCGTTCCGACCGGTTGCTCGGGATCGCGGATGTCGATGCCCATCTTGGCCAGCTCCTGCCGCGTGGTGTCTTTGGCGAACCGCACGTCGTACCGTCGGAACGGTCCCCAGCCTTTCGTGGGCTCGGAGCCGAGGAAGAAGTTCCGCCAGATCGAGAGGAGTGGGATCATCGCCAGGTCCTGGTACACCGT
>JBIOUU010000064.1:0-2895 GCA_044867345.1 Actinomycetota bacterium | reverse complement strand
CCGCAGTGCTGGCTCGCCGCTGAGCGCCCCCGAGCCGGGTGTGCATCCTCTTCGGGCGGCTCTTGCCCTCTCGAGCACGGTGGATGGGGGAGCTACGCCTCCCCGCGCCGGGGGAGCAGCGGGCACTCGAAGTAGGTGCTGGTGGACTCGAAGGCCGACAGATCGAGGTCCTCGACGGAATCGGCGGTCGGGTCACAGTCCGTGCTCACGTTCAGGTGCCACCGGCCGCCGTTGAAATCCGTGTCCCCCGGGCCGGCATCCGAGATCAGCGGGACGCCGTCCTTGAAGGTCGTCCCATCGGTGCACATGTACAGCTCGTCGAAGTTCCCCAACGCGGGGTCGAAGGTCGCCGGCGTCACGACCCCGGCGAAGAGCTCGCCGTCCACCCACGTCGCCGGCCTCCCGAGCGGTCCCTCCTGGGCGAACGCGAGCTCGGAGGTGCCCACCAGCCCGGCACAGAGGCCGAGCGAAAGAGCGACGATCCGGAGCATCGACATGCCGTCCCTCCTCTCCGACAGGAGAGGCAGCCCTCGCGGTCCCTCCTGCCACACTCCCAGCGAACGAGGCTAGGACGCGCGCCCTTTCGAAAGACTTACGGGAGGCTTACGCGGGCCTTGATTCCTACCTCCGTGGGGCCCAGACCCCTACAGCCAACCGAGGCTCGTTGGCGTGGCGCGACCAGGTGGGCTTATGAGCGAATCTCATGCGGAGCCGACCGCCGCCTTCCTCGGCCGGCCGGGACGGCGCTCCCATGAGTCGGCGAACCGACGCAAGCTGGACTCCTTCCAAACTGGACCCGAGGCGAGCTCGGCGATCGGCGCCGGGAAGCCCTGACGGGTACGCAGCTCGGAGATGCGCTGCTTCGTCACGCCGAGGAGAGCCGCGACTTCCGCGACGCCCAGGTACGCCTCGGTCGGCCTGTTCGACTCGATCTCCTGGTACCGCTCGTCCATGACCTCGAGCCGGCGAACGCCAGCGTGATGGATGCCGGCCTTGTCGAGGACGTTGAGGAAGAGCGCCCGGCCCGTCTGAACCGCGGTGACCTCGGCGTCCTCACCAGCCTGGACCTCCAGCGAGAAGAGGGCACCGACGCCATGGTCCCCGGAATGGACGACCGAGCCGACGGCTCCGAAGTCCACCAAGAGGCTCAGGAGCTCATCGCCCGGGTCAGGGTGGCTCGGCCGATCCGCCCAAACCTCGATGTTCACCGAGTACCACTTCGTCTCCATCAGCGCCTCCCCTTGCCCTCGGGGGCCACTCGAACCCTTGCCGGCGTAGCTCGGCACCGAGGTTCCGGACCGAGCGTCGATCGCCCGGTGTGCCCGAGTAGTGAACGATGTCTCTCGTCGGATCTGGCGGTGTGAACCGCCAGTGCCCCGACTTCAGTCGATCCTCCCGCCACCCCTGCCTCTTGAGTCCTTTCCGGATGTCCTTAGAAGTCCATCGACATGCTGAGCCCCTTTCCTGAACGTTGTCAACCATATTCGGCGGGTGTGACAACGTAAGGGGTTCTACCTGGGCAGGAAGGCGATAAGAGCCAGTTGGCGGTTAACCCCCAGGGTGGGGATCACTCGCCACCACACGGTCGGCGATCAGGAGGACCAGTCGGGCTTCGGCTTCGGCTCCTTGGCCAGGAGGTCGTCCAGTGACCGCTTGCGCTCGCCCTCGGCCTTCGCCATCGCCTCACCGAGCCGATCCGGCGTGGCGTCGTCCGCCGCCTCGAGCATCTCTTCGAGCGACTTCCCGGCGCTTCCCTTCAGCCGGATGCGCAGCGCGGCCAGCACCGCCTCATGCCGCTCCGAGAGCCCCTGGGCGACCTTGATCTCGGTCAGGGCTTCCTCCGCCTTCGCGAGGAGCTGCTCGTCGTCCACGAGCACAGTCTGCCACGACGGGTGCCCGAGACGCCCCGGGTCGAACCGCGTCCGTCAGCCCATCGGTGAGCCGCGCGCGGAGGCACCCCTACGGGAGGACGGTCGTGACCTCCGTATCTCGGTTCGGCGTGGTCGGGTCCGGGGGCGACGTCGCCGTGGCCTCCGCGGTGTTCGAGATCGTTCCCTTCGACGTCGGCTTCACGGAGATCGTGACCGTAACCGTCCCCCCGGCCGCGATGCTCCCGAGGTTGCACGTCACGAGCCGCTTGGCCGGTTTGGCGGTGCACGAGCCCTGGGTCGTGCTCACCGAGCCGAACCCGGCGTTCTTGGGAAGAGTGTCCGTGAGCGTCACCCCGGACGCCACCAGCGGCCCGTCGTTCCTGACCGTGATGGTGTAGGTGAGGGTCTGTCCGACGTGGACCGGGTCGGGTGAGTCCGTCTTGTTCACCACGAGGTCGGCCACCTGCGGGATCAGGCTGAAGTCGAAGCTCCGCGTGGAGTCCGCCTCGGTGTACAGGAAGTCGCTGAACGTCGGGCTGGCGGGCGGCTGGCTCCTGCCGAACGTGAACCCCGTGACGTTGTAGATCGTGTCGGACTTGATCGGCCTGCCGGCGCCGAACCCGCCCTGGATCGGCACCTGGACCGTGATCGTCCGGCTGCCGACGTCGAGGCTTCCCGTGGCCGCCACCTCGGCCGGATACAGCGTGATCTTGCACTCCTCCGGGTTCCTGGTGACGCACCCATCCCCCGGGACACCCGACTCCGACGCGGCGTCGCCGCTCCCGGCGAAGAACGTCGGGGGCCCTCCGGCCACCGACTCGGCGCCGAGGTAGAAGATGCGGTACGCCTCCTCGCCGCCCTCTCCGACGGAGAGCGCCTGGAATCGCGTGAGCCATACACCCGACGTCTCGCCCGGCGGTGGCAGGAGGCTGGCGAGGCTGTTCATCGTCATCTGGACGCGAAGGTCATCTCCGACCCGGCTCACGCCGACGTTGGTGAAGTCGTACTGCGGCAGGTTGGCGCC
>JBIOUU010000063.1:0-5536 GCA_044867345.1 Actinomycetota bacterium | reverse complement strand
AGTTCCCCGGCGACGAGGTCCCGGTGATCCGGCTCTCTGCCCTGAAGGCCCTGGAGGGCGACGAGGAGGCCAAGGCCGGGGTGCTCGAGCTCATGAACGCCGTGGACACCCACATCCCCGAGCCGGTCCGGGACATCGACAAGCCCTTCCTCATGGCCATCGAGGACGTGTTCACCATCACCGGACGGGGCACCGTGGTCACCGGCCGGGTGGAGCGGGGCAAGCTGAAGAAGATGGAGGAGGTCGAGATCGTGGGCCTCCGGGACACCAGGAAGACCACGGCCACCGACCTGGAGATGTTCCGAAAGCTCCTGGACGAGGTCCAGGCCGGCGACAACGTGGGCGTGCTCCTCCGGGGGATCGACAAGGAGGACGTGGAGCGGGGCCAGGTGTTGGCCAAGCCGGGGTCGATCACCCCGCACACCGACTTCTCCTCCCAGGTCTACGTGCTCTCCAAGGAGGAGGGGGGACGGCACACCCCGTTCTTCAACGGCTACAAGCCCCAGTTCTACTTCCGGACCACGGATGTGACCGGGACGCTGCACACCCCCGAGGGCGTGGAGATGGTCATGCCCGGGGACAACGTGGAGGTCACGGTGACCCTGGAGAAGCCCATCGCCATGGAGGAGGCCCTCCGCTTCGCCATCCGCGAGGGCGGACGCACCGTGGGCGCCGGCCGAGTGACGAAGATCGTGAAGTAGGGGAGAGAGGGACGAGGGGGACCGTGGCCGGACCGAAGATCCGCATCAAACTCAGAGCCTACGACCACCGGATGCTGGACGTGGCGGCTCGCGACATCGTCGAGCACGTCACGCGGACCGGCGCCAAGGTCGTGGGGCCGGTCCCGCTGCCCACCGAGCGCTCCATCTACACGGTCATCCGCTCGCCGCACAAGTACAAGGACTCGCGAGAGCACTTCCAGATGCTCACCCACAAGCGGCTGATCGACATCGTGGACGCCACCTCGAAGACGGTCCAGGAGCTCCAGCGCCTGAACCTGTCCGCCGGGGTCGACATCGAGATCAAGCTGTAGCCATGGCCGAGACCAAGGGCATCCTCGGAACGAAGCTGGGTATGACCCAGATCTTCGACGACACGCGGGCCATCCCGGTCACGGTGATCAAGGCCGGGCCGTGCTTCGTGGCCCAGGTCAAGACGGAGGCCACGGACGGGTACGAAGCCGTCCAGCTGGCGTTCGAGGAGCCCCGGTCCCACCAGCTCACCAAGCCCATGCAGGGGCATTTCGACAAGCACGGGTCCCCTCCCGGCCGCCACGTGGTCGAGCTCCGCACCGAGGGCGCGGGCAACTACACGGCGGGCCAAGAGCTTCGGGCTGATCTGTTCCAGGCGGGGGAGCTGGCGGACGTGATCGGCGTGTCGAAGGGCAAGGGCTTCGCCGGCCCCATGAAGCGACACGGCTTCAAGGGCCTTTCCTCGAGCCACGGGACGGAGCGCAAGCACCGATCGCCCGGGTCGATCGGTGCGTGCGCCACCCCGTCCCGCGTGTTCAAGGGCATGCCGATGGCCGGCCAGATGGGCAACGAGCGCGTGACCGTCCTGAACCTCGAGGTGGTCCAGGCCGACGCCGAGCGCAACCTGCTGCTCCTGCGAGGGGCGGTGCCCGGGCCGTCCGGCGGGCTGGTCATGGTCCGCTCGGCCGTGAAGGCCCCGGCGGGAGGCACGGCCTGATGCCCAAGGTCCAGGTCGTCGACGCCTCCGGCAAGAAGGTGACGCAGCGCGAGCTGGCCCCCGAGGTCTTCGAGGCGAAGGTCAGCGTGCCGCTCATGCACCAGGTGGTCGTGGCCGGCATGGCCGCGATCCGCCGCGGTACCCATGCCACGAAGACCCGCGGCGACGTCTCGGGCGGGGGCCGCAAGCCCTGGCGCCAGAAGGGCACGGGCCGCGCTCGGCAGGGATCGATCCGGGCTCCCCAGTGGACGGGCGGCGGCGTGGCCCACGGCCCCCATCCTCGGGATCACTCCATGCGGGTCAATAAGAAGATGAAGCGAGGTGCGCTCCGCTCCGCGCTCACCGATGCGCTCACCTCGGGCAAGGTCTCCGTGGTGGACGAGCTCCGGTTCGACGAGCCGAAGACCCGCCGGGCGGCCGAGGTGATCGAGGCCCTCGAGCTCGAGGGCATCGTCCTGCTGGTGCTTCCGGGACCATCGAGCGACGGGATCGTGGAGCGATCTTTCCGCAACCTCGCATCCGTACGCGTGGCGTACGTGCCCGCGCTCGGCGTGTACGAGGTGCTCGCCGCCGACCGCGTCCTGTTCACCCAAGGGGCCCTGGATGCGCTGGAGGGCCGGACCCACACGGAGGAGGCCCCTGGCGAGGATGCCTCGGCCGAGGCCCCGGCCGAGGATGACCAGGAGGCCGAAGCATGAAGACGCCGCGCGACGTCATCTTCCGCCCGGTCGTCTCCGAGAAGTCCTACGGTGGCCTCGAGTCCAACGTGTACACGTTCCTCGTCGACCCTCGGGCCAACAAGACGGAGATCAAGGAAGCCATCCAGCAGATCTGGAACGTCCGCGTCGTCTCCGTGAACACGCTCAACCGCCGGGGCAAGGTCAAGCGCCGCCGGTTCACGGAGGGCAAGCGTGCGGACCAGAAGCGCGCCATCGTCAAGCTCGCCGAGGGCGACTCCATCGAGATCTTCGAGACGGGGAAGTAGCCATGGCCATCCGCAAGTACAAGCCGACGACGCCGGGCCGGCGGGGAATGACGGGCTCGACCTTCGAGGAGGTCACGCGGGGCCGCCCGGAGAAGTCGCTCGTGGCCAAGGGGCGCAACAAGGCCGGCCGGAACACCCACGGGCGCGTGACGGCCAGGCACCAGGGTGGCGGCAACAAGCGCCGGTACCGGGTCATCGACTTCCGGAGAGACAAGGACGGCGTGCCGGCCAAGGTGGCGCACATCGAGTACGACCCCAACCGGACGGCCCGCATCGCCTTGCTGCACTACCTCGACGGCGAGAAGCGCTACATCCTTGCGCCGCAAGGATTGGAGGTCGGCGACACCGTGGTTTCCGGGGAGGGGGCGGACGTTCGCCCAGGCAACGCCCTGGCCCTTCGGAACATCCCGGTCGGGACGACGCTGCACGCCGTGGAGCTCAAGCCGGGTTCGGGCGCCCGCATGGCCCGCTCCGCGGGGACGAGCGTTCAGCTGATGGCGAAGGAAGGTCGGTACGCCACCGTCCGCTTGCCGTCGGGCGAGACGCGATTGGTCGAGGCGACGTGCAGGGCCACGGTCGGTGTCGTGGGCAACCCCGAGCACGAGCTGATCCAGCTGGGCAAGGCCGGGCGCAACCGGTGGCGGCGCAAGCGGCCGTCGGTCCGCGGTGTGGCCATGAACCCGGTGGATCACCCGCTCGGCGGCGGCGAGGGAAAGAGCTCGGGCGGCCGCCACCCCACCTCGCCGTGGGGGAAGAAGGAGGGCCGGACGCGCAAGAAGAACAAGGCGTCGAACAAGCTCATCGTCCGTCGCCGTGGGAAGGGGCGTGGATAGCCGTGCCGAGGTCGATCAAGAAGGGCCCGTTCGTGGATGACCACCTGATGGTCCGGGTCGTGGAGATGAACCGCCGGGGCGAGAAGAAGGTCGTGCGGACCTGGTCTCGCCGTTCGACGATCGTCCCGGAGATGGTGGGGCACACCATCGCCGTCCACGACGGCCGGAAGCACGTGCCCATCTACGTGTCGGAGTCCATGGTCGGCCACAAGCTCGGAGAGTTCGCGCCCACCCGGACCTTCCGGTCCCACGCCCGGGCCGAGCGGAGCACGACGGTCAGGTAGGAGATGGAGGCCAAAGCGACGGTCAAATACGTGCGGCTCTCGCCGATGAAGGCGCGGCGGATGGTCGACCTCATCCGGGGCCGGCAGGTCGAGGAGGCCCGCCGGATCCTCCGATTCGCGCCCCAGTCCGCGTCGCGTACCATCGAGAAGGCGCTGAACTCGGCTGTGGCGAACGCCGAACAGGCGCCCGGGGTGGCGGCCCAGAACCTGATCGTCGACCGGGCATGGGTGGACGAGGGTCCCACGCTCAAGCGGTGGCGGCCTCGGGCCTACGGCCGGGCGGCGAGGATCAGGAAGCGCACGTCCCACATCACGCTGATCGTGAAGTCGTTGGGAGAGGAACCCTAATGGGTCACAAGGTCAATCCGTACGGGCTCCGGCTGGGAGTCATCTATACGTGGAAGTCCAACTGGTTCGGGGGCCGCGATTACGCGGGATCCCTGCACGAGGACGTCTGGATCCGCAAGCACATCCGCAGCCGCCTGTCCCGGGCTGGTATCTCCAGCATCGACATCGAGCGCAAGGGCGACCAGATCTGGGTGTTCATCCGCACGGCCCGCCCGGGCATCGTGATCGGCCGCAAGGGCGCCGAGGTCGACCGGATCCGCCGCGACATCGAGCGGGTGACCAAGAAGCGGGTCGATGTGAAGGTCGAGGACATGAACTCGGCGGCGAGCCAGCTCAGGCCGGAGACCGACGCCACGCTGCTCTCCCAGGGGGTGGCCGAGCAGCTGGCCGGGAGGGTCTCCTTCCGGCGGGCCATGCGCCGGGCCGTCCAGACGGCCATGCGGGCGGGGGCCCTCGGCGTGCGGGTGCAGTGCGGGGGCCGCCTCGGCGGGACCGAGATGTCTCGCCGCGAGTGGTACCGCGAGGGCCGGGTCCCGCTGCATACTCTCCGGGCCCGCATCGACTTCGGCACGGCCGAGGCGAAGACCACCTTCGGGCAGATCGGGGTGAAGGTGTGGGTGTACCACGGCGACGAGATCCCGGCCGCCGAGAAGGAGACCGAGTTGGCCCGGGCCCGGGCGCTGGCGCACGTGTCGGCCGGAGGGGCCTCGACCGGCGCCCTGATCACCGACCGGGCCGAGGCCGAGGCCATCGAGACCGAGGAGCCGGCCGTCCCCGAGCCGAGCACCGAGGGTACCGAGGAGGCCGGCGAGGACGGGGTGGCTCCCGAGCTCGAGGTACCGGTCGAGGAAACGCCGGTCGAAGAAAGGCCGGCCGCCGAAGGGAGCGAGGCCTGATGCTCGCCCCCAAGAAGGTCAAGCGCCGCAAGGTCCATCGGGGCCGCATGCGGGGCCGGGCCAAGGGCGGGATCGAGGTGCACTTCGGTGACTACGGCCTCGTGGCCCTGCAGCCGGCGTGGATCACCAACCGTCAGATCGAGGCGGCCCGGGTGGCCATCACCAGGCACATCCGACGTGGTGGCAAGGTGTGGATCAACATCTTCCCCGACAAGCCGTTCACCAAGAAGCCGGCCGAGACCCGGATGGGCTCGGGCAAGGGCAACCCGGAGGGCTGGGTCGCGGTGGTCAAGCCCGGCCGGGTGATGTTCGAGCTCTCGGGAGTCACCGAGCAGGTGGCCAAGGAAGCCATGAGCCGGGCGGCCCACAAGCTTCCCATCAAGACCAAGTTCATCAGCCGGGCGGGGGGGTCGGAGTGACCAGGGTGGCCGAGCTCCGCGAGCTCCCGGACGAGCAGCTCATCGAGCGGCTGGAGTCCCACAAGGAGGAGCTGTTCAACCT